>NZ_CP022600.1:1639572-1967487 GCF_002952215.1 Porphyrobacter sp. HT-58-2
GTCGATGGTGCGGCCCAGCCGGTGCTGGTGGAATTCGTCGAGCAGCCGGGCAAGCGCGGTGCCTTCCATGTGCTGCTGGTAAAGCGCCTGAACGGCGGCGAGACGCGCAGCCGAGCGGGCCTTGGATCGGGCAGGGGTGTTCATCGGATTCTCAATTCCACGGATTTGGCGTGCGCGGGCAATCCCTCGGCATGGGCGAGTGTGGCAGCAGCAGGGCCGATGGCAGCGAAGGAGGTTTCATCGAGCCCGAGGAAGCTGGTGCGCTTCATGAAGTCGAGCACCGACAGCCCGCTCGAAAAGCGCGCGCGGCGCCCGGTGGGCAGGACGTGGTTGGGCCCGGCGACATAGTCGCCCACGGCTTCCGGCGTCATCCGGCCAAGGAAGATGCTCCCGGCATGGCGGATCGCACCGAGATAGGGCGCGGGGTCATCGACCGCGATTTCGACGTGTTCCGCCGCGAGCCGGTTGGCCAGCGCCGGGGCCTCGGCCAGCAGATCATTGACCACGATCATCACCCCGTGCGCGTCCCAGCTGGCGCGCGCGGTCTTGGCGGTCGACAGCTGCGGAATCTGCAAGTCGATGCAATCCTCCACCTGCCGCGCAAAGCCCGCATCATCGGTGATGAGGATCGATTGCGAGGTCGGGTCGTGTTCGGCCTGCGACAGCAGATCGGCGGCGATCCAGTCGGGATCGTTCCTGCCATCGGCGATGACGAGGATTTCAGACGGCCCGGCCACCATGTCGATCCCCACCACGCCGTAAAGCTGGCGCTTGGCCTCGGCCACCCAGGCATTGCCGGGGCCGGTGATGACGTCGACCGGGCGGATGCGCTCGGTGCCATAGGCCAGCGCGCCCACTGCCTGCGCCCCGCCGATGCGCCAGATCTCGTCCACGCCTGCAATATGCGCAGCGGCGAGCACCAGCGGATTGGTCTGGCCCTTGGGTGTCGGGGTGACGACCACCAGCCGCTCAACCCCCGCCACTCGCGCCGGAATGGCGTTCATCAGCAGCGAGGAAGGATAGGCCGCGCGCCCGCCCGGAACATAAAGCCCCGCCGCATCGACCGCCCGCCAGATCGCACCCAGTCTGACGCCCGCGGCATCGGTATAGTCACGGTCGGCGGGAAGCTGGGCCTGGTGATAGGCGCGGATGCGCGCGGCGGCGAGTTCCAGCGCCTCACGCAGATCGGGGTCGAGGGTGCGATAGGCGTCCTCGCAGGCCTCGCGCGTGATGATCCAGTCGGCATCATCGGCAAGGGCGTAGCCATCGAAGCGGTGGGTGTATTCGGCCAGCGCCGCATCGCCGCGCAGCTTCACCGTCTGGAGAATGTCGGTGACCTGTCCGGCGACATCGCTGTCGGCTTCGCGCCGGGCATCGACGATGCGGGCGAACCTGGCTTCGAAATCGGGCTGGAGGGTGGAGAGGATATTGATCATGCAGCGGCTGCTTTCCGGGCGCGTTCCTCGGCCTCGCGGCGGAAGGCATCCACCAGCGCAGGCACGCGCGGATCGGTCTTCAGCGCGGTGCGGTTGACGATCAGGCGCGCCGAGATTTCGAGGATGACCGAGGTTTCGACCAAGCCGTTTTCGCGCAGCGTCGTGCCGGTCGAGACAAGATCGACGATCTGGCGCGCAAGGCCGAGCGACGGTGCCAGCTCCATCGCGCCGTTGAGCTTCACGCATTCGGCCTGCACGCCCGCCGCTTCGAAATGGCGGCGGGTGAGGCTGGGGTATTTGGTGGCGACCCGCAGGTGGCTGGCGCTGCCGCCCTCGTTGTCGTCGGAGGCAAGGCGGGCGACCGACAGGCGGCAATGCCCGATGCCGAGATCGACCGGTGCATAGAGATCGGCGTAGTCGAATTCCTCGATCACGTCCGAGCCGACAATGCCGACCTGCGCTGCGCCATGGGCAACGAAGGTTGCGACATCAAAGGCGCGCACACGGATCAGGCGCATGTCGGCGCGGTTGGTGCCGAAGGCCAGAGCGCGGCTCTTGGGATTATAGAAGTCTGCATCAGGCTCCACCCCGGCGCGCGCCATCACCGGCAGCGCTTCATCAAGAATGCGGCCCTTGGGAATGGCAAAGGTGAGCTGGCCGGGGTTGCCGGGGTGAGGATTGACGGTCATCTTGGTGGCGGCACTTAGTTAGCGCAGGGCAAAAGGGCAATGGTGATGCAGGGTTCGCCGCAGCGGCCTGATTATGAGGCGGTCGATATGAATATCTTCGGCCCCGATGCGCCCGCGCGCGCCTTTGCCAATCAGGTCGCCTATTGTGCGCGCAACGGCGCGCCGCTCACAGGCCGGGTGCTGACGGCGCTCGGCGCGCTGCTGGCGGCGGGCGAGCAGGGCGCGCTGTTTGATCGAGTGCGCAATTGGCCGGGCGCACCGCTTGCCGACGCCATGCCGCTGCGGGTGACGGGCGGCTTGCACGCGCTCTATCTTGCAGGCGATGCGCCGGAACTGGGCGCCATCTATCGCGGGGAGCCTGCCGATGATGCCGCGCTGATCGCAGGGGTGATCGCGCGCCACGAAGCCGCCCTGCTGCCCTGGCTCGATGGCCCGCCGCAGACCAACGAGGCGGGGCGGTCGTCCAATTTCATCGCGGCAATGCTGTGGCTGGCGGCGCAGGGGTGTCCGCCTCGCTTCCAGTGTCTCGAAATCGGGTCGAGCGCGGGGATCAACCTGATGCTGGATCGCTATGCCTATGACCTTGGCGGAGTGAAGGTCGGTCCACAGGATGCGGCGATGCACCTTGCGCCCGCGTGGATGGGGCCACCGCCGCCTTCGCAGGATATCGCGATTGTCAGCACGAGGGGCTGTGATGTTGCCCCGGTCGACCTCACCGATCCGGCGCAGGCGCTGCGGCTGAAGGCCTACATCTGGCCCGAGCATACCATCCGCTTCGGGCGGATGGACGCCGCAATCCGCGCAGCTTTGGAAAAGAAGCCCGAGATCGTCCCCATGAACGCCGCCGATTTCGTCGAGGCCGAGCTCGCCAGCCCGCAGGAGGCGGCCACCACGCGGGTGCTGATGCACTCGATCGTGTGGCAATATGTGCCGGAGGATCAGCAGGCCCGCATCACCGCCGCGATGGAAGCCGCCCGCGCGAAGGCGACCAGTGAGCGTCCGCTCGCGTGGGTTCAGGTCGAGGCCGACCGCACTGTCCACCGCCACAAGCTCACGGTTCGGTATTGGCCGGGCGGGGGAGGCCGGGAGGTGCAGCTCGCCTGGTCGCACCCGCATGGGGTGGATGTGGAGTGGCTGGTCTAACCCGCCAGAAACGCCTCCATCGCCGCGTTCACCGCATCCGGCGCTTCCCATGGCACGAAATGTCCGCAATCCGGCACGCGCACGATGGTGAGCGGGTCGATGATGTCGTCCAGCCCTTCAAGGTTTTCCGGCGGCAGCGCGAGGTCGTCCAAAGCCCAGATCACCAGTGTCGGGATGGTCAGTTTGGGCAGGGCAGGGGGCGTCCAGCCTTCGGGGATGGCGAAAGGCGCGTCCATCGGCGGCACGTCGATCGGGCTGGCGCGGTAGTAATTGAGCATCCCGAAGGCGGCATCGCGGTTCTGCCAGTCGCGCAGCAGGGCGTCGCGTTCTTCCGGCTCCATCGCCGAGGGACGGTCCCACTTGACCTCCTTCAGCAGCAGCCCGGTCAGACCGTGTTCCTTCACCAGCGCATCATTGGCGGGGTCGCGGAAGCCACGGATATACTGGCTCGCCTCGCGCTGGCCGGGGTGGGTGTAGAGCAGGCGCTGGAAGGTGACGGGGTGCGGCGCATTGGCGATGATGGCGCGGGTGACGCGGGCGTGCTGCCCGCCCAGCGCCACGCCCCAGGCAATTGCGCCGCCCCAGTCATGCCCGACGATGGTGAAATGCGCGATCCCCAGCGCATCGGCCAGCAGGAACACATCGCCGATCAGCTTGTCGGGAGTGTAGGCAGAGACCTCCTGCGGCTTGGACGAGCCGCGGTAGCCGCGCTGGTCGGGGGCGATGCAGCGGAAGCGATCCTTGAAATGCGCGATCTGGTGGCGCCAGGTGCGGTGGCTTTCGGGGAAACCGTGGAGGAAAATCAGCACCGGTGCGTGCGTAGGCCCTTCATCGACGATGTTGAGGTGAATACCATTGGGCAGCGCCACGCGCTTGAGTTCGAACGTGCTCATTCGGCGGCCTCCAGCTTTTCCATGTAGCCTTTCGCGACCATCCCCGCGATCTGATCGAACAGGGCGTCAGGTGTGCGCCGCAGTTCGCCCATCGCCAGCTCGCCGCCCTCGGCGACGATGATCTCGCGTGTTCCGGCGGCGATGGCGTCGAGCATTGCGCGGGCGGCCACATCGGCGGGGATGCCGTTGTCGATGGCGGGATCTGATGTGCCGCGCCGCTCCCCGCCCGCGGTCAGCGCATTGCGCGAGACATTGGTGGCGACCGAGCCGGGGTAGATGGTGTGGACGCTGACGCCGGTCTGCGACAGCTCGGCCCGCAGGGCGTCGGCATAGCCCGCCAGCCCGAACTTCGCCGCGCAATAGGCGGTGCGCATCGGCACCCCGACCTTGCCCGCAATCGAGGAAATGAACCCGAGCGCGCCCGAGCCACGTGTCGCCATGTGGCCGATGAGGCCTTGGCTGAAGGCGATCTGCGCGGTGAGGTCAACTTCGATGATATCGCGGTAGACTTTCATCGAGGTCTTCAGCGCGCGGCTCCTCTGCGAGATGCCCGCATTGGCGAAGGCGATATCGACGCCGCCCTTCCAGCCAATCGCCTTGGCGGTGGCTTCGGCGAGCGCGGCTTCGTCACGCACATCGAAGGGCAGGATCAGGCTCTCGCCGCAATCTGCCGCCACCTCGGCCAGCCGTGCTTCATCCCGGCCCGACAGCACCACGTGCGCGCCGCGCGCCGCCAGTTCGCGCGCGAGGGCTGCGCCGATGCCCGATGATGCCCCGGTGATCCACGCCACCTTGCCCGAATAGTCCATTGCTCTCTCCCTTTGGGACGAAAGGACTAGCGAGCGGGCGGGCGGGGCGCAATCAGGTTGCGATTTGCGACCGGATCATGTCGGCAAGGTTCACCGGGAATACCGCCTCGTCCCAGCTTTCCAGCTCGGCGAGGGTGAACCAGCGGTGCTGCGTCATCAGCGCCTGTTCCAGTGCGGTGTGGCCTGCGGTATCGACGCGGGCCTCGGTAACGCGTACGAGGAAGAAGCGTTCGTCCGCCTGCACCGGCTCGCCTTCGACCGTTATGAACTCGGGCGTCATGCGCGCGATCTGCTCGCCCGGATCGGCATTGATGCCGGTTTCCTCGAACAACTCGCGGCGCGCGGCATCTTCAAAGCTCTCGTCCGGCTCGCATTCGCCGCCCGCCGTCACCCAGAAGGGATCGCGCCCCGGCACGTCATAGCGGAACATCAGCGCGCGCCCCTGCGGATCGAGCACGATCAGCCGGGCCGCGCGGCGCAGGCGCAGGGCCGGATTGAGCACGCTCACGCCTCCGGCACGCTCGCCTTGATCGCCACGGCATGCACCCGCTGGCCGACGATATCGCCCAGCGCCGCAATCACCGCGCGCTGGCGGGCGAGGCGGTTCATGTTCGCAAAGGCAGCCGCTTCGATTGCGATGGTGAAGTGCGATTCGCCCGATCCGTCATCGCCCATGTGGCCCGCATGCTTGGCGCTGTCGTTGATGATCGTCAGGGCCGTGGGGGCAAAGGCTGCGGTCAACAGGGCGTGCATTTCTTCAGCGACGGTTCCGGTCATGCGCTTGGCTCTCCTTTGGCTGGCCTTTGGCTGGGCGCGATGTGGGGCCTGCACTGCGGTTTGCAAAGCCCCCGCCATGCGGCTATCCGGGCGCTGCCATGCCCACATCATTTATTGTCGTCGATGATTTTCTCGAAAACCCGGAGAGCATCCGGCAGACGGCGCTGGGGCTCGACTACCCCGAACAGCAGGGCAATTATCCCGGTCGCAACAGCGTGCAGCGGCTGACCCTGCCGGGTCTGGCGGACTATGTTTCGCATCTGACCGGAGAGCCGCTCAAGCCGGTGGAGCCGCTGGCATCGCATGGCAAGTGCCGGCTGACGCTCGCCAGCGACCCGAAGAATGCGCGCGTCCATGTGGACGATTCGCAGTGGTCGGGGATCCTCTATCTTTCGCGCCCGCAGGACTGCCGGGGCGGCACGCGCTTTTTCCGGCACAAGGCGACCAATACTGATCGTGCGCCGATCAACGACGCCGAAGCGCAGGCGATGGGCTATGCCACGGTGTCGGAGGCCTGCAACACCATCCTTGGGCGCGACAGCCTGCGGCCTGCTGCATGGGAAAAGACCTTCGAAATCCCGATGCGCTTCAACCGGCTGGTGCTGCTGCGCCCGTGGTTCTGGCACACGGCCTGTTCGGGCTTTGGCAATTCGGTCGAGAATGGCCGCTTGATCCAGGTGATGTTCTTCACACTCGATCCGGCCCGGATGCGCTGATTGCAAGACCGGGCGTGATTTTCGCCCTTGGATTTCGCGCTGCCACTTGCCACCTTGCCCGGCCATGCCCTCGCCCCGTTTCCATGGTCGTTATGAAGACAGCGCGCGTCGGTGCGAGGCGCCCGGATGCCGTGAAGCGGGCGAGTTCCGCGCGCCCGGCCGCCGCCCGCATGGCTTCGACGGGCCGGGCGAATGGCGCTGGTTCTGCCTTCAGCACGTCCGCGAGTTCAATGCGGGCTATGACTGGTTCGAAGGCATGAGCGCCGAAGAGATCCTGCGCGCCCAGTCTCCGATTTCCGGGTGGCAAACCGAAAGTCGGGTGTTCCGCCCCACGGCGGGCATCGGCGACACGCCGCGCTGGGCCGACTATGCCGATCCTCTGGATGCCATTTCCGCCCGCGCGCGCGGGATCAAATCGCGTGCCGAGCGCGAGGCGCGCGCCGCGATGGGCGGGCGCTTCAGCCGTGAGGAAGCGCAGGCGCTGGAGGTCATGGGGCTGGGTTCGGACACGGATCGCACACGGCTCAGGCGACGCTATTCGGAACTCGTTCGCCGCTATCACCCTGACCGCAACGGTGGTGACCGGCGGCACGAGGCGCGGCTGACTGCGGTGGTCGATGCCTATCAGCTACTGAAGAAAAGTGCAGCGCTCGCCTAGCCCTGCGACGCCTTGATGATCGCGGCATCTATGGCGTTCGCTTCCGCATAGGCGGGGCGCTGGGTGATGCGATCGACATAGGCGCGGAAAGCCGGGCGTTCGGGGATCGAGCCGAAGCGCAGGCCCCAGACGAACTGGCTGCCGACATAGGTATCGGCCATGGTGAAGCGGCTGCCGGCAATGAAGTCGTTCTTTGACAGCCAGCTATCGAGCGTGTCGAGCGCCAGTTCGAGGCTGCCGAACCCCGCCATCCCCTGTTTGCCCTCGGGCACTTCCCAGCCCATCGCCTTGCCGACCACGGCCTGTTCGAGCGGCCCGGCGGCGAAGAACAGCCAGCGGAAATAGGCGGCCCGTTCGTGCGCGTCGGGCAGCAGGCCTGCCTGCGGGTGGGTTTCGGCGAGGTAGTGGTTGATCGCCGCGCATTCGGTGATGACGTGATCCATGCCGTCAAGGTGATGGACCAGGGTCGGCACCTTGTTCATCGGGTTGAGGCTTTTGAGGATCGCCGGGCGGGTCGCCCAGTCGAACACCACATGTTCGTAATCCGCACCTGCCTCGTGAAGCGCCCAGCGCGCAATCTGTCCGCGGCTCATGGCGACGGTGTAGAAGGTGAACTCGGTCATGGATCGTTGTCTCCCCCGCAGTCTTTATTTTCGCGCCGGTGCTTGCCGGAAAGCCCAGCGCAGGGTGCGGCCCATGCCCCACGTCGCCGCGCGCGCGGGCAGGGCGGTGAGGCGCGGGCGTTGCAGATGCAGCATGGTGCGCGCCCAATCGGGCAGCATGGCCACGGCATCGGCGGTGATCATCGTCTGCACGCTGCGCGGCGTGCCTTGCGGCCGCTGGCTCAGCACCAGTTGCGCGACCTCACGCGCTTCGGGAGAGGTCGCAAGATCGTGGCGCAACAGCCTGAAAATGCGGTCAGCCTCGGCACGGGTCTCCGGCACCGGATCAGCACCCAGCGCCCGCGCGATGACGGCGAACTGGCGGTAATATTCGTCCTGATCGCGCCCCGGCATGTCGGGTCGGACATGGCGCAGATAGCCCGCAAGGAAGCTCTGCGCTTCGGTGACGTGTACCCAGGCGAGCGTGCGCGGGTTGGTCGCCTGATAGGGCGTGCCGTCAGGCAGGGTGCCGCCGACCCGCGCGTGGATGCGGTTCACCCGGTCGATCGCCTTCATCGCTTCGTCGCGGTGGGCAAAGGTGGTGACCGCGATAAAGCGCGCCGTGCGCCGAAGCCGCCCGTGCATATCCTCGCGGAAATTGGAATGGTCGAGCACGCCTTGCAGCGCGTGCGGGTGGAGCATCTGCAGCAGCAGCGCGCGCACCCCACCGGTCATCATGCCGACGATATCGGCATGCACCAGCCGGATCGGCGTATCGCGTTCAAACAGCGCCTCGTCAGAGGGCGGGGTGGGCTGCTGACCCTGTGCCTGATCGTGGAACACGCCGCGCACCTGCGAAACCAGCCTGAGGCGCAGCGATTCGACGGGATCGGCCATGCGCATGACTATAGGAGCGAACCGGGTGCGAGGGAAACGCGCTCGTCAAATTGCCAGCCATTTGCGCCAAACCATGGCTTGCAGGCGCGCGCCATGCGTTCTAACCGAACCCGGCGATGACAAACCCTTCCAAGAACAACGTCACCGGCGAAAACGCCATGCCCTCCCAGCCCGATACCACCGTGGATGTCCGCGAGGTGTTCGGCATCGATGTCGACTGGCAGGTGCCCGCCTTCTCGGTGCGCGACGAGCACGTGCCGGAAACGGACGAGGCCTATGTCTTTGATCCGGACACGACCTTGGCGATTCTGGCGGGCTTTGCGCACAACCGCCGGGTGATGGTGCAGGGCTATCACGGCACCGGCAAATCGACCCATATCGAACAGGTCGCCGCGCGGCTGAACTGGCCTTCGATCCGCGTCAACCTTGATGCGCACATCAGCCGCATTGATCTGGTCGGGCGCGATGCGATCGTGCTCAAGGACGGGCTTCAGGTGACCGAATTCAAGGAAGGTATCCTGCCCTGGGCGCTCCAGCACCCGGTGGCGCTGACCTTCGACGAATATGACGCGGGCCGCCCGGACGTGATGTTCGTGATCCAGCGCGTGCTGGAGTTCGATGGCCGGTTGACGCTGCTCGATCAGAACCGGGTGATCACGCCCAACCCGTTCTTCCGCCTGTTCGCGACCACCAACACGGTCGGCCTTGGCGATACCAGTGGGCTGTATCACGGCACGCAGGCGATCAATCAGGCGCAGATGGACCGCTGGAACATCGTCGTCGCGCTCAATTACCTGGCGCCCAATGTCGAACAGCAGATCGTCAAGTCGAAGACGCCGCAGGCCGACGACAAGCTGATCGCAGACATGGTCAAGGTCGCCGAACTGACCCGTCAGGGCTTCATGAACGGCGACATCTCGACCGTGATGAGCCCGCGCACGGTGATCACCTGGGCGCAGAATGCGGCGATCTTCGGATCGACCGGCTTCGCCTTCCGCCTCAGCTTCCTCAACAAGTGCGACGAGGCGGAGCGCACCCTAGTGGCCGAATACTACCAGCGGGTGTTCGGCGAAGACCTGCCGGAAGGCGCGGCGAAGAAGCGGTAGGCGATGGGATTACCCAGTCTTCTTGAGGACATCGTCCAGAAGCGGATAGATGCCTTTCTTCAAGCAGAGCTTTCATCTGCCCAGATTTACACACGCGAAGACTTTAAGCGAGTGTTGTCACATATGGGCGTAAGTGCCCGAAACCTACTCAGCGTATCTGATGATGAACTTGTTGAAATTTCAGAATTTTTTGCGCGGGATGCAGAGGAATGCCGGTTGACGGCAGCGAGGCTCGCTAAGGAAAATCAAGATTTGCGCGCTGCTAATGATCGGGCGGAAGCTGACATTTCAAGTCTCCGGAGCAAAGTCTTCGAAGCGCATAAAAAAGCTAAGACCCTCGAAAAAGACCTTGCGAAACGGTCTTCCGATTTGTTGAAGCGCAATCAAGAGATCAAAGTTCTTAAGGCTGAAGTTGGCCAGTTAAAGTCGATGGTTGAGGGCTTGCGGGCTCTCAGTAAGCTCGTAGATCGCAAGTAAGCGGCAATTTTTTGACCGCTTGCCCTCAAGTGTCCTAGGCTGATAACACAGCCCTTAACCATGGCGTTCTTCGACCGATTCCGGAAAGGCTCCCGCGCGCGAGATGATGAACGCGCGACGACGCCTGCCGGGTTCTATCCGCTCTACGAATCCGCTCGCCCGGTCGATCCCGACGATGAGGATGACGAGGACAATCTCCCGCGCCCGCGCGCCTCGGCGACGCCGGATTTCGATGCGTGGGATGCCAAGCTGTCGGGGATCGACGCGGCGCTCGAAGTCGAGGAGCAGCGCCGCCTGCGCTGGTGGCAGCGCGATTACTGGCGCGCGCGCTCGCGCCTATGGTGGGCGGGGCGCAGCATCATGGCAGGCTTTGCGCTGTTCGCCCTGCTGATCGGCTGGCTCACCATAACCGCGCCGCTTTCGAAAAGCCTTGAACCCATTGCTCCGCCGCAGGTGACGCTGCTCGCAAGTGACGGCACGCCCATCGCGCGGCAGGGGGCGGTTGTCGAAGCCCCGGTCAAGGTCGCCGACTTGCCGCCCCACGTAGTGCAGGCCTTCATCGCGATCGAGGATCGGCGGTTCTATTCGCACTGGGGCATCGACCCGCGCGGCATCGCCCGGGCGGCGTGGACCGGCTATGGCGGCGGCTCGACCATCACCCAGCAGCTCGCCAAATTCACCTTCCTTACCCCCGAACAGAGCCTCAGCCGCAAGGCGCGCGAGGCGCTGATCGCCTTCTGGCTGGAGGCGTGGCTGACCAAGGACGAGATCCTCGAACGCTATTTGTCCAATGCCTATTTCGGCGACAACCAGTATGGCCTGCGGGCGGCCAGTCTGCATTACTTCTACCGCCAGCCTGAAAAGCTGAAGCCCGAACAGGCGGCGATGCTTGCCGGATTGTTGCAGGCGCCTTCGCGCTATGCACCGACGAAGCACTATGACAAGGCGCAGAAACGCATGGAGCTGGTCATCCGCTCGATGGTCGAGGAAGGCTATCTGACCGAGGCTGAGGCCCGTGCGCTGCCCGATCCGCGCATCGACGTGCGCACCCGCGACGATAACCTGCCGACCGGCACCTATTTTGCCGACTGGGCGCTGCCGCTGGCGCGCGAGGGGATGGAGGCGAGCTATTCGAAACAGACGCTCACCACCACGCTCGATTCCCGCCTTCAGTCGCTGGCCAACCGCGTGGTATCGCGTGCGCCACTGGGCAGAGCGCAGGTTGCGCTGGTGGCGATGCGCCGCAATGGCGAGGTGGTGGCGATGGTGGGCGGGAGAAACTACGCCGATTCCTCCTTCAACCGCGCCACGCAGGCGCGCCGCCAGCCGGGCTCGACCTTCAAGACCTTCGTCTATCTCACCGCGCTGGAAGAAGGCTGGGAACCGGATGATACCATCCCCAACACCCCGATCACGCAAGGCAGTTATCGCCCCAAAAACGCGCGGGAACGCTACTCCGATCAGATCACGCTGGAGGATGCCTTCGCCCAATCCAGCAATGTCGCGGCCGTCCGGCTGTTTCAGGCGGTGGGCAGCGACAAGGTGATCCGCAATGCCCGCAAGCTGGGCATCAGCGCTGACATGCCTGAAGGCGATCCCAGCCTCGCGCTCGGCACCTCGGCGATGACGTTGATGGAGCTGACTGCCGCCTATGCCGGGATTGCCGCCAATGATTACCCGGTCGAACCCCATGCCTTCGCGCGGGGCGAGCCGGGGTGGTGGGAATGGCTGACAACGCGCAAGGATTCAATGTCCTCGCGCGTTCACAAGGACCTTGAAGCGATGCTGCGCGCCGCGATCAACCGCGGCACGGGCCGTAATGCCGTGCTGCCGATCGCCAATTTCGGCAAGACCGGCACCACGCAGGATTACCGCGATGCGCTGTTCGTGGGCTATGCGGGCGATCTGGTTGTGGGGGTATGGGTCGGCAATGATGACAACACCCCGATGCAGGGCGTGACCGGCGGCAGCACGCCTGCGCGCATCTGGCGGGATTTCATGCGCGGTGCGCTGAAGATCGAGGCTGCCCCAGCGCCACGGTCCACTGCCTCGCCCGACCCGGAAGGACCGGTCCAGCCGTTGGACGTGGAGGGCGGGCAGATCCCGCTCGGGCAGGATGGTACGATTCTCCAGATCGACGGCAATGGCGTGACGCTGCGGCAGGAAGGCGTGCCGGTCGAGGTGCGGTTGGATCAGGGCGGGGTGGCCGTGCAGCCCACACCTGCACCTGCGCCCGCGCCCGGCGCGACGCCGCCGCCTTAGTATGTTGCAGACCTCCCGGCCCTCAAACCATCAATATATTCATCACCGCCGTTGCAATCGGACGGTTGCGATCATCCTGCCAGGCCTCGACCGTCACATTGGCGTTGCGGCGTCCCAGCCGGGTGATGCGCCCGACAGCAAAACTCGCGCGCGATTTGCCCGCCGCAAGATATTGCACCGTGATGTTGATCGGCTTCAGCAACGGATCGCGCCCAGCTGCCGTCAGCGCAGCGTGGAGCGCGGCGTAGCCGGCGGTCTCCAGCAGGCCGGCAGTGGCCCCGCCATGGAAATGCGCCGGGCGGCCTTCGACATTCGGCCCGAAATCGACCGAAACCACCGGCATTCCGGCCTCCTCGTCGCAGATCGTGATCCCGAGCGAGCGGGCATAGGCAGGCAGTTCGAGCATCTCAGTCATCACCCAAGGCTGTGGCCAGAGCGGGGTTTTCCTTTCGCGGATCGGCGGCGATGGTCATGAACACGCCCGCGACATGGGCAACCGGATCCTCCGGGTTGCCATCATGGGCTATCCCCCGGACGAAGGCTGCGGAGCGGGTTGTGCGATAGCATTCCACCCGTCCGCGTACGCTGGCCCCTTCGCGCGCCGGGCGCTGGTAATCGACCCTGAGATCGAGCGTGGCAACCGGATTGAAAGTGCGGCTGGCCTGCCAGATTGCCATGCCGCTGGCCATGTCCATCAGGCTGATGATCGGCCCGGAGGCGAGCACGCCGCTCTTGCTGTCGCCGACCAGATCCTCGCGCCAGGGCAATTCCAGTTCGACCCAGTTTTCGCCCTGTTCGGTGAACCTCAGGCCAAGCCAGCCAGTGTGGCCGTGGCGGAAGAACCAACGTGATGCTTCGCGGGCATCAAACCGGGCGGGGGGTGTGTTCATGGGCCGGTGCATAGGGGCGGGCGCAGGCGGGTTACAATCATTTAATTTCGGGAGAGCGCAAGCCTGGGCCAGCATCGACGGCGGCCGTCCGGCGTTGGGCCGACGCTGCCAATCCAAGGAGAGCATCATGGATCTACCCCGTATCAGCCTTGACCAGATTCCCGGGCTTGATGACGCACAGGCGCTGTTCGGCTCGGTGCTGCAGGCCGGTGGCCCGATCGACGACCGCATCGTGGACATCATGGTTTTCCTCTACGAAGTGCTGCCCCCGGCTCCGACGCTCTGAGCGCACGGGAAGGCACGAGAATGCAGGTCGATACGGCCATTGCATCGCTGCGGAGCCAGCGCGTTCCGCAGCCTCGCGTGGATGCCGCGCTGGCGCTCTGGCAGGAGCAGGAGCCTGCTGCCGGAGTGCTGGCTGATCTGGCGGCCTATGGCGCGGGCGCGGCCCTTGACGATCTGGCGGCGCTGTCCGCCGTAATAGTCGCGCCTCCCATGGCCGAAGCCCTCGTGCAGGGACTGATCGCGCCGTTGATGGAAGCCTTGGAGGCCGAGCCGCTGGCGCAGTTGCCATTCGGCACCTCTGCCATGCCCGGCCTCGCCCGCATCCGGATGGCGCAGAGCGGCCGCGCGGCGCTGACATTGGCGGCCTTTGCGCCTCGCCCCGCAGCGCCCGCCCGGTCGGTGCTGTTCGAGGATGGCGAAGTGCACGAGATCGTGCTGGCGGGAGCGGCGCGCGCGGCGCTTTACCGGCTCACGGGGGAGGGCCTTGCCGAGACCCGGATTGATTGTCGCCCGGCAACCCGGATGATCCGCAAGGACGGACGCACCGCCCGCCATATCCTCGCCGTGACAAAGCCGCTGCTGGTGCTGCAACTGACCCGCGAGGCTGCCGACCCCGGCCCGGCACGCGAACACGCCTTGCCCGGCGGGGCATTGCTCAAGACCATCAGCGGATCGAAGCGCGCCAGCCAGCAAATGATGGCGCTTGCCGTGCTGGGCGCGCTGGAACACCGTCCGGCGCTGGCAGCGATGGAAGACCTTGCCTGCAACCTGTCCGCCGAACGTGACCTGAGGTGGGAGGCGCTGCGGCAGGTGCTGGGGCTCGATACGGCCGCGGGCATGGCACTGCTGGCCCGGCTGGCCGCGCATGATGGCGATGCGCTGGCCGGGCCTGCGGCGAAGCTGCGCCGCGATCTCCTCGCCGCGCAGCCTGCGCTTGTCATGCTGGAGCCTGCCTGATGCCGTTGGTGATCGACAATCCCTCCTCCGACAGTTGTTCGCTGAAGGAATGCATCGCCGCGCTGGGCGACATCGGTTTCGACGCCGATGATCCCGCCAGCACCCGTGCAGCGGCCGACTGGCTGCGGCGGTTGGCCAATAACCGCACCTTCCTTGGTGACGTGCTGATCGACCGGCTGGCGGGGCGCGGCGGAGATGAAATCGCCAGCGGCTATGGCCCGCAGGCGATTGTGCTCAGTCGTCCGCGCGACAATTGCCCCGGTGCAGCGTTCCTGCGCGCAGCGATCTGGCCATCCCCGCGCGATCACGTGTTCCAGACCAGCGGCGCGGGCAGCTTTGTCTATGGCGCGCCGCATGATCACAATTTCGATTTTCTCACAGTCGGTTACTGCGGGCCGGGCTATGCCAGCGACTATTACGAGTATGATTACGAGGCTGTCGCGGGCTATCCGGGCGAGGATGCGGGGCTGCGCTTTATCGAGCGTTCGGTGCTCTCGCCCGGCAAGCTGATGCTCTATCGCCGCCATGCCGATGTTCACAGCCAGTTGCCGCCTGAACGGCTTTCGGTGTCGGTCAACGTGATGCGGCTCGATCCGGCGCAGGGGTGGCACGATCAGTATGGGTTCGATCTGAAGGCCGGCACGGTGACGCGCTGGCTCAACCCGCTCGCGGCCGAGGCCTTTCTGCGGGTCGCGGTGGCGAGCGGGGCGCCGGGCGCGTGGGACTATGCCGCGTGGGTCGGGACGCGCCATCCCAGCGAGCGGATGCGCCTTGCCAGTTTCGAGGCCCGGGCAGAGATGCTGGACAAGCCTGCCGAAGTCGACGCGCTGTGGCGCGCGGGGGAGCTGTCGGGCAGCCGGATGGTGGCAGGCGCGGCGCGGATGCGGCGGGGATTGCTCGAACAACCGTAACGCCGTTCGTGTCGAGCGCAGTCGAGACACATTGGACAAGCCTCTCGACTGCGCTCGAGGCGAACGGAGGTGGTGCCTAAAGCACGCCGCCTGCCAGCCGGTCGATCGCGCCTTGCAGGATCACCGCTGCGGCATGGGCGTCGATCGCGGCGGCGCGTTTGGCGCGGCTCATGTCCATGCCGATCATCGCAGCCTCGGCGGCCTGCGTCGACCAGCGTTCGTCCCACAGCAGGACGGGCAGGGCAAAGGCTTCTGCCATATTGCGGGCATAGGCGCGGGAGGCTTGTGCGCGTGACCCCTCGCTGCCGTCCATGTTGCGCGGCAGGCCGAGCACGATCCCCTTGACGCTCCGGCTCTTGATCAGCGCCGCCAGCGTCTCGCGGTCGCGGCCCCATTTGCCGCGCTGGATCGTGGCGTTGTTGGTGGCAAAGCGCCATCCGGCATCGCACAGCGCTGTGCCGAGCGTCTTGGTGCCGAGATCAAGACCCAGCAACACGCCGCCTTCCCCCAGCGCCGCTCCGAAGCCGCGCGCGTCCTCGAAGATCAAGCGGCCGGTGTCCACGCTTCCACCCGGCGGATCACGTCGGCCTTGGTGTTCGCCCAGAACAGCGGCAGGTCATAGACGTGGTAATTGTTGCCCGGCAGCACGTAGGATCCCATTTCCGGCGGCGGGCCGATCAGCAGAATGCCGTTCTTGTCGCAGCGGGCAGGGACGAGATTGGGTTGGAGCGCGCCCTTGTCCATGCTGTCTTCCGGCACCAGTGTGCCGAGATTGGCACTGGCCGGCGCGCTGCCGCCGATCAGGCCGGTCAGCGGGTTGGAACACAGCATCGGGCTGTTTCCCGGCGCTGTGCCGTCAAGCGCCGGGGTCTCGCCATAGGCGCGCAGCACCTGCGCCGGTTCGGCCGGTTCGGCAAAGCTCGACCAACTGATAACGCAGCCGGTCTGGTCGGTCGCGGCGCAGGCGGGAATGCCCATCACCGGCAGATCGTGCAGGGTCGAAACTGGCCAGCCGATCACATAGGCGGCCACCAGACGTCCGGCGAGGGGCGAACCCTTCACTTCCTCGGCGATCAGCCGCTTCAGATGCAGCGCGCCTTGCGAATGGCCCGCCAGCACGATTGGCGTATCGGGCGCGACGCTGGAGAGGAAATAGCGGAACGCCTCGCGTACGTCGGCATAGGCGGCATCGATCGCGCGGCGGCCCTCCGGCGCGTCGGTCAGGAAGGCGCCCATCGTCGCCTGCCGGTAACGCGGCGCCCAGATTTCGCTCGCCGCGTTGAAGGGGCTCGCCATGCGCGCGCAGGTAGACCCGGGCGATCCGTTCAGCCTCTGGATCGCCGCCATTGTCGAGCGGTGCGTTCCAGCTGGCGCGGTTGAGGTAGCTGGTGGGGTGGACGAAGAACACCGCGAAGGGCTTTACCGGCGGCTCGGCCGGGGTGGGCAGCAGACCCCGGTCCGAAGCATAGGCCGGCTGCCAGCGCGCCGGGTCGCTCACGCCGATGCCGGGGCGCGAGAACCACAGGCCGGGGTCTTCATAGGCGTTGGTCTCAAGCGGTTTGACCGGAGTGAATTCGGTCGATGGTACCAGCGCGATCTGCGCCAGTTCTTCCTGAAACAACTCGTAAAGGATGCGCCCGCCGATCACGAGCACGATGCAGAAGGCAACGAAATAGAGGAACTTGCGCGCCATGCTTCAGATCACTTGGCGGCTTGGCCTTCGGCCAACGCAGGCCGCAGGGTGGTCCACGCCCGATCGCCGCGCAGGCTGGAGAACCAGGTCGCCGGGTTCCAGGTGGTTGATCCATCAAGGCTGAAGGTGATGAACTCCGCGCGCCCGCCGATATTCGCCATCGGTACCCCGTCACCCAGCCCGTTTTCTGCCGCGCCGGCGCGGCTGTCGGCGCTCTGATCGCGGTTGTCGCCCATTACGAAGACACTGTCGTCAGGCACGGTATAGGGGCCGTAATTGTCGAGCGACTGATCGGTGTAGTCGATCGTGAGATAGGTCGCGCCATTGGGCAGGGTTTCGCGCCACGTCGGCGGGGCGAAGTATTCCTGCCCATCCGGCCCGGTCTCGCGATAGGCTTCGAAGGCGGTGAGGCACGGGCCGTCCTTGCACAGCAGCGTGGGCTCGAACGGCAAGCGCACCGATGGGACGACTTCGCGCTTGATCGGTTGACCGTTGAGGATGATCTGCCCGGCCCGCACTTCGATCGTATCGCCCGGCAAGGCGACCACGCGCTTGATGTAATCCTCATCGCGGATCGGGTGGACGGGAATCACGATGTCGCCATATTCGGGCGTCGCGGCCCACACCCGCCAATCGCCACGCGGCAGCAGGTGGAAGCTCGCCGAGGCCCATGACCAGCCATAGGGATATTTGCTCACCACCAGCCGGTCGCCCACCCACAAGGTCGGCATCATCGAGGTTGAGGGGATGTAGAACGGCTTGGCAACGAGACTGTGGAAGGCCAGCACAGCCAGCAGCATCAGCGCCAGACCACGGATCTCGGCGAGCCAATCGACCTTCTGTGGTTGTCCGGGGGCGCTGGTTTCGGTCACTTGCGGGGTCTCGGTGGTTGCCATGTCGGGGAGAGCCGTTCAGAGGATGGGGATGGCTTCGATGATCACGAAGGCCTGCGCCCATGGGTGATCGTCGGTGAGTGTCAGATGAATGCGCGCCTCATGGCCTTTCGGTGTCATTTCTTCAAGCCGCAAAGCCGCGCCGCCGGTCAGCGCCAGCGTTGGCGCGCCTGAAGCGGCGTTGACCACGCCGATATCCTTCATGAACACCCCGCGCTTGAACCCGGTGCCGACCGCCTTGGAGAAGGCCTCCTTGGCGGCGAAGCGTTTGGCGTAGGTGCCGGCGATGGTGAAGGGGCGGCGGCGGGCCTTGGCGATCTCGATCTCGGTGAAGACGCGGCTCTCGAAACGCTCGCCATAGCGTGCGAGCGAATTGGCGATCCGTTCGATATTGCAGAGGTCGGAGCCCATGCCGATGATCACAACAAGCCTTTCGTTTGCGTGCTGGAACGGTCGCGCAGCGACCGCAAGGCCGACTGGCCGCCCGCAGCGGAAGCGAAGCTGAACCGCCGCAGGCGGGACACCCGGCCTTCAGGCCGCGTGAGCGAGGATATCGCTCGCCGGAGGGCGAGCGTAATCAAGAAAACGCCCTGATCATCACCGCCACCAGCAGGCCGATGGCGACCACGTGGAGCATCACCTGCGCCTTGAACAGCGGGTGGGCGAAATCGCCCTTGGCCACCCTGCTTGCGCCGACGAAGCCGACAATCATCAGTGCCACCCAGCCGACGGCGAAGACCTGCATCACCCCGGTGTTGAGTGCAAAGCCAAGAAAACCGACGGCCAGCAGGAACAGCCCCGCCGCGGCGAAGGCCCAGCGTTTCTGCTCCGGGGTGAGGGGAGGGAGGTCGGGCTCGGCCATGCCTATCGCGCCGCATCCATCAATTCGCGCATCCGGCGGATCGCGCCTTCAAGCCCGACGAACACCGCCTCGCCGATCAGGTAGTGGCCGATGTTGAGTTCCGCGATCTGGGGTATGGCGGCGATCGGCTGGACGTTCTCGAAGGTGAGGCCGTGGCCTGCATGCGGCTCGATCCCGTTCTTGGCGGCCAGCGCAGCCATGTCGGTGATGCGGCGCAATTCGCGCGTCACCCGCTCGCCATCGCCATCGAGGAAGGCGTGGGCATATTCGCCGGTGTGAAATTCCACCACCGGCGCGCCGAGGCGCAGGGCAGCGTCCAATTGCCGCTCGTCGGCCTCAATGAACAACGAGACCCGGATGCCTGCCGCGCGCAGTTCCTCGCAGATGGGGACGAGGGTGTTGTGCATCCCCGCTGCATCCAGCCCGCCTTCGGTGGTGCGCTCCTCGCGCTTTTCGGGGACGATGCAAGCGGCGTGGGGCTTGTGACGCAAGGCGATGGACAGCATCTCGGGCGTGGCGGCCATTTCGAGGTTGAGCGGCAGATCGGTCGCCGCCTGAATCCGCGCCAGATCCTCGTCGCGGATATGGCGGCGGTCTTCGCGCAGGTGCGCCGTGATGCCGTCGCCGCCCACAGCCGCGACGATTTCTGCCGCGCGCACCGGGTCGGGATGATCCCCGCCGCGCGCATTGCGGATCGTGGCGACGTGATCGATGTTCACGCCAAGACGAAGGTGATGGGAGTTGGTCAGGGTCATTCCTTCCGGCTGCCGGGCTTTGTCACTTCTACGGCAGCCAGTGCGGCCGGGATGTTGTTTTCGTCATAGGTCGGAAAATCAATGGCGAGCAGCGGGTAGAACGGCACGCCGAGATCGACCGAACCGCAAGACCGGTCGATGATCGCGCATTCGGCGATCACCTCGGCGCCCTCGCGTGCGACCGCGGCGATGGCTTCGCGGCTGGACAGCCCGGTGGTCACGACATCCTCGACCATCAGCACCTTCGCACCGGGGGTGAGGGCAAATCCGCGGCGCAAGTGGAAGGTGCCTTCGGGCCGTTCGAGGAACAGTGCGTCCTTGCCCAGCGCCCGGCCGACTTCATGGCCGATGATGATCCCGCCCATCGCCGGGGAGACAACGACATCGACCTTTGCAAGCACGTCGGAAGGGATCCCGGCGACCACCGCTTCGGCAAGACGGGCGGCCCTTGCGGGGTTCATCAGCACGCGGGCGCATTGCAGATAATGTCCGCTGTGTCGGCCCGAGGAGAGCTTGAAATGGCCTTCAAGCAGCGCGCCCGAGCTGCGGAACTCCGCCAGAACTTCCTCTTGCGTCACGAACCAACTCCTTAGAAACTATAAGGGAAACTGCCGGATTGCGCAGGCTACATGGCGCCTTGCATAATTTTCTCCCTAGAAGCGCTTGAGGCCCTCGGCAAGCGGGGCTAAGGGCGGTGACTGAAGCTGGCCCCAGGGCTGGCTAAACGCTGTCTGCTGCATGATCTCAGGGGGGATCGTTCGTGGCGGGCGGTATGGGATCAGATTCGAACCACTTGGACACATATGTTGGGTCAGAGGCACACCCGTATGAAAAAGGCTATTCTGGCGGCGCTTGCTGCCGCGCTCGCGGCGTTCGCGCCGGCGGGCCTTGCGGCGCAGGATGCTGCCGCCGTTCCCGCTCCCGTCGCTGTTGAAGCGCCTGCGGCTGACGCTGCTGCTGCGGCCCCGGCCGAAGCGACCAGCGCCTACACCCCGATGGCCCCGACCAAGGGCAAGGGCATGCCGACCGACCCGCGCACCGGCGAACCGGGCGCGATGGCCAAGAGCCTGACCTTCCAGGACCAGTATTCGGACAATGGCGATTATGCCTTGTGGATGCATGATGTGATCCTGCTTCCGGTGATCACCGTCATCAGCCTGTTCGTGCTCGGCCTGCTGCTTTATGTGGTGGTACGTTTCAACCGCCGCGCCAACCCGGTTGCATCGAAGACGACCCACAACACCATGATCGAAGTGGTGTGGACGATCGTGCCGGTGATCATCCTGGTGGTGATCGCGGTGCCGTCCATCACTCTGCTGGCGCGCCAGTACGAAACCCCGCCTGCCGATGCGGTCACCATCAAGGCGACCGGCTATCAGTGGTACTGGGGCTACACCTATCCCGACCATGGCGAGATCGAGATCATTTCGAACATGCTCGATGAAGCCGAGGCCGTGCGTCGCGGTGAGCCGGGCCAGCTGGCGGTCGATAACCGGATGGTTGTGCCGGCCGGCGTTCCGCTGCGCATCCAGACCACCGCGACCGACGTGATCCACGCCTTTGCCGTGCCGTCGTTGTGGTTCAAGATGGACGCGGTGCCGGGCCGTCTCAACGAAAAGCTCCTGACCATCCGCGAGCCGGGCGTCTATTACGGCCAGTGCTCGGAACTTTGCGGTGCGCGTCACGCCTATATGCCGATCGCGATCGAGGCGCTCCCGCCCGAGGAATTCGCGGCATGGGTTGCAGCGCAGGGCGGCACGATGCCGGGCGCTGAAGAGGCACCGGCCGCCGAAGCCGCGCCCGAGCAGGTCGCTGCGCTGACCGCCCGTTGAGACAGACAAACGAATACAAGCTGAGAGTATCAGACCATGGCAACCACCGCTGAAGGCTTCGACGTCCACCACGATCATTCCCACGACGGGCATGATCACGCGGATCCCAAGCCGGGCTTTTTCGCCCGCTGGTTCATGTCGACCAACCACAAGGACATCGGCACGATGTACCTGATCTTCGCGATCATCGCGGGGATCATCGGTGGTGCCATTTCGGGCATCATGCGTGTCGAGCTGGCCGAGCCGGGTATCCAGTACCTGCAGTGGTGGGCCCAGTTCATGGGCGGCGGCAATGATCTGAACACCGCGCTGCACATGTGGAACGTGTTCATCACCGCCCACGGCCTCATCATGGTGTTCTTCATGGTCATGCCGGCCATGATCGGCGGCTTCGGCAACTGGTTCGTGCCGCTGATGATCGGCGCGCCGGACATGGCTTTCCCGCGCATGAACAATGTCAGCTTCTGGCTGACCGTGGCGGGCTTCTTCAGCCTGCTGTTCTCGCTGTTCGTTCCCGGCGGTTCCGGCCCCGGTGCGGGTACCGGCTGGACGGTCTATGCGCCGCTTTCCACCAGCGGTTCGGTCGGCCCGGCGGTCGACTTCGCGATCTTCTCGCTGCACCTGTCGGGCGCCGGTTCGATCCTGGGTGCGACCAACTTCATCACCACCATCTTCAACATGCGTGCGCCGGGGATGACCCTGCACAAAATGCCGCTGTTCGTGTGGTCGGTGCTGGTTACCGCATTCCTTCTTCTGCTGGCGCTTCCCGTCCTGGCAGCTGCCATTACCATGCTGCTGACCGACCGCAATTTCGGCACGACCTTCTTCGATCCGGCGGGCGGCGGTGATCCGGTGCTCTACCAGCACCTGTTCTGGTTCTTCGGCCACCCCGAAGTCTACATCATGATCCTGCCGGGCTTTGGCATGATCAGCCAGATCGTGGCGACCTTCAGCCGCAAGCCGGTGTTCGGTTACCTCGGCATGGCCTATGCGATGGTCGCGATCGGCGTGGTCGGCTTCATCGTCTGGGCGCACCACATGTACACCGTGGGCCTCGACGTGAACACGAAGATGTACTTTACGGCGGCGACCATGGTGATCGCGGTGCCGACCGGCGTGAAGATCTTCAGCTGGATCGCGACGATGTGGGGCGGCAGCCTCCAGTTCAAGTCGCCGATGGTCTGGTCGCTGGGCTTCATCTTCCTGTTCACCGTCGGCGGCGTGACCGGCGTGGTGCTCGCCAATGGCGGGATCGACGACAACCTGCACGACACCTACTACGTGGTCGCTCACTTCCACTACGTGCTGTCGATGGGCGCGGTGTTCTCGATGTTCGCGGGCTTCTACTACTGGTTCCCGAAGATGAGCGGACGGATGCACAGCGAGCTGCTGTCGCACGTCCACTTCTGGACCTTCTTCATCGGCGTGAACGTGATCTTCTTCCCGCAGCACTTCCTGGGGATGCAGGGGATGCCGCGCCGTTACCCCGACTATCCGGAAGCCTACACCTACTGGCACGAGATCAGCACCTTCGGGTACTACATCATGGCCGGTTCGATGGTGTTCTTCTTCGTCAACATCCTCTACGCGCTGGTTGCCGGCAAGAAGGCCGAAGCCAACCCGTGGGGCGAAGGTGCGACGACGCTCGAATGGACCCTGCCGAGCCCGCCGCCCTACCACCAGTTCGAAACGCTGCCGGTCATCACCGACAGCATGGACTACCACGATCACCGTCCGGCGACGGCCTGATCGGCTCCCTGACCGGAGCATGAGCAAAAGGGGGGAGCGCGGCTGACAGTCCGCGCTCCTTGCCCATCAAGCAGACGAGGCCATGGCAAGCACCGCACCACAGACCACAGCGCAGACCCTGCCGACGGAATGGCGTGATTTCTTCGCGCTGACCAAGCCGCGGGTGATGACGCTCGTGATCTTCACCGCGATCTGCGGTGTGCTGGCAGCGCCCGGTTCGATCCACCCGGTGATCGCCTTCACCGCGATCCTTGCCATTGCGATGGGCGCGGGCGGTTCGGCGGTTCTCAACATGTGGTGGGAAGCCGACATCGACGCCGGCATGAAGCGCACCATGAACCGCCCGCTCCCGGGCGGCCGGATGCGACGCGAGGATGCGCGCGATTTCGGCATTTTCCTGTCGGCAGTATCGATCGTGCTGATGGGCCTGGCGGTCGGCTGGCTGGCTGCTTCCCTGCTGCTGGGCGCGATTATCTATTACGCGGTGATCTACACCATGTGGCTGAAGCCGCGCACCCCGCAGAACATCGTGATCGGCGGTGGTGCGGGCGCCTTTCCGCCGCTGATCGGCTGGGTCGCGGTGACGGGCGAGATCACCGCCATGCCGATCCTGCTGTTCGCGATCATCTTCTTCTGGACGCCGCCGCATTTCTGGGCGCTCGCTCTGTTCGTGCAGACCGATTACGCCAAGGTCGGCATTCCGATGCTGCCGGTGGTCGCGGGCGAAAAGGCCACGCGCCGGCAGATCATGCTCTACACCCTGCTGCTTGCGCCGATCACGGTTGCGCCCTGGTATATCGGCGGGACGAGCTGGATCTATGGCTCGGTCGCGGTGGTGCTGTCGGCGCTGTTCGTGCTGCTGGCCATGCCGGTCTTCACCCGGATGCGGGCCGAGACTGACGCGATGCTTCCCGAAAAGAAGCTGTTCAAGTTCTCGATCGTCTATCTCTTTGTCCTGTTCGCCGCACTCGTCGCGGACCGGGTCGCCTTCTATCAGGGGTGGATTGCATGACCCCTGAGGAAGAGCGTGAATTCATTCGCCGCCGCAAGGCGCGCAACTGGGTCGTCGCAGGCACGCTGATCTTCTTCGTCGTGCTGTTCTACGCGATTACGATCGTGCGCATCGGAGATGCCGGCTGATGGCGAGCGCTGCGCCCCTCACGGACGATACCGCCCGCCGCAATGCGCGCGTGGGGATGATGGCCTTTGCGGGCGCGTTGTTCATGCTCGGGCTCGGCTATGCGGCTGTGCCGCTGTACGAGATGTTCTGCCGCGTCACCGGGTTCGGCGGCACGACCATGACCGCGACCGAGAGCGATGCCGCCCGCGCTGCGGCCAATGCCACGGGCCAGACCATTTCGATCCGTTTCGACGCTTCGGCCGCAAGCGATATGCCGTGGACTTTCCGGCCTGCCCAGGCGACTGACACGATCACCATCGGTGAGCGCGATATCGCCACCTACATCGCGCGCAACGAAAGCTCTGTGCCGGTGACCGGGATGGCGACCTTCAACGTCACGCCGGAACAGGCCGGCAAGTATTTCAACAAGGTCCAGTGCTTCTGCTTTACCGAGCAGACGCTGATGCCGGGGCAGGAAGTCACCATGCCGGTGCTGTACTTCGTCGACCCGGCGATGCTTGACGATCCGAACATGACGGGTGTCGAACAGATCACCCTCAGCTATACTTTCCACCGCACGAAGACGCCGCAGCTTGCGGCTTCTGAGCGCACCAATTGATCCGCTAAACCCAGGGACGGGAACATCCACATGGCTGGCAAGGCAAACCACGATTACCATATCCTCGAACCCGATATCTGGCCGCTGGTCGGCTCGATCTCGGCGCTCACCTTCACCAGTGGCATGGTGCTGAGCTGGCACCCGGCGCTGTTCGGCAATGCCGCCAGCTTCGTGATGTGGGCGGGCCTGGCGGGCCTGATCGCGACCTTCTTCATGTGGTTCAAGAACATCGTCGTCGAGGCCGAGCGCGGCGATCATACTCCGGTGGTGCAGCTGCACATGCGCTACGGCATGATCCTGTTCATCGCGTCCGAAGTGATGTTCTTCGTCGGCTGGTTCTGGAGCTTCTTCGACTTCGCGCTGTTCCCGACGGCGCTGACCTATGATGCGGCGGCGGGCACCACCACCAGCCTGTTCGGCGAAGCGGGTGCGATCGCCAACTTCATCCCGCAGGGCATGGAGGTGCTGAACCCCTTCCAGCTGCCGCTGCTCAACACCATCATCCTGCTGTGTTCGGGCACCACAGTGACCTGGGCGCACCATTCGCTGATCCATGGTGATCGCACCGGCCTGAAGCAGGGCCTGTGGGCGACCATTGCGCTGGGCGTGCTGTTCAGCGGCATTCAGGCCTATGAATATGCGGTTGCGCCCTTCGGCTTTGGCGGCAACACCTACAGCTCGGCCTTCTACATGGCGACCGGCTTCCACGGGTTCCACGTGCTGATCGGGACGATCTTCCTCGCCGTGTGCCTCTATCGCAGCTACCTTGGCCACTTCACCCCGCGCCAGCACTTCGGCTTCGAAGCGGCGGCGTGGTACTGGCACTTCGTAGATGTGGTGTGGCTGTTCCTGTTCGTTGCCATCTATGTGTGGGGCGGCTGGGGCGCTGAATACCACTGATGCTGCCGGACGAAAGTCCGAAGGAACAGAAGGGGCAGCCGGGATTGTTCTCGGCTGCCCTTTCCGGTTTGTGTCCCCGCTGCGGCGCCAAGACATTGTTCGCCGCGCCTGCCGGGCTGGCAGAGGAATGCAGCGCCTGCGGGCTGGACTTTCTGGCGCTGGAGCGTGGCGGTAGGTTCGTGGGCGTGGTGACGATGCTGCTCGCGCTGGTGCTGATAATGGCGGCGCTCGGCGTGGACGAATGGCTAAGGCCGCCACTGTGGGCGAGCTTCCTGTTCTGGGCGCCAGTCACGGTGGGCAGCGTGATCGGCGTGCTTCGGCTCTACAAGACCATGTGGGTCTATCACCAATACGAAGAGAGCCAGCAGCCATGACCGCCCGCCACATTCCGGTAATCTCGGCCATCATCGTGATCGCGGCGGTGCTGACGATGATCGGCCTCGGCATCTGGCAACTCCAGCGCAAGCAGGAGAAAGAGGCGCTGATTGCGCTGTATTCTCGTTCGATTGGCAACAGCGCTGTTATCGATAAGTGGGGTAGCGATCCGTTCACTGCGGACCCGTCGTTCGCATATCGCCGGGTCGCAGGCGATTGTGTGCCGATTGGTGAACCACAGCTTGTCTCCGGTCGAAGCGCGTCGGGCCAACCCGGTCTCGTCGCGGCAGTGCCTTGCCGCATTTTTTCGGGCTTCGATCTTGCCGGAAGCTATGTTCTGGTTCTCGGCTGGACTGACAGCGTTGAAAAGATGAAGTGGGATGGCGGCAAGTTCACCGGGACGCTCGTGCCGACCATCAAGATGAATGTCATCCAGCCAGACGAAAGCGACAAAGGGTATGATCGCTTCGTCCACGCTGAATATCATATCGTTGCCGACCCGCCGGTCGCCGGATTGCAACCGATGGCCAAGCCCGATCCGGGCGATCTGCCCAACAACCATCTCGCCTATGCCGGGCAGTGGTTCTTCTTCGCGCTGACGGCGCTGGTCATCTACGTGCTGGCATTAAAGCGCCGTCGCCGCTAGGCGCTGTTCGCATATGCAATACGTCTCGACACGCGGCAGCGCACCGGCGCTCGATTTCGAAGGGGTGACGCTCGCGGGCCTCGCCAGCGACGGCGGCCTTTATGTTCCCGCCGAATGGCCGCGCTTCACCGAGGCCGAAATCCGGGCGATGCGGGGCCTTGCCTATCCCGATCTCGCCGCGCGCGTCATGGCGCCGTTCGTGGCGGGCAGCCTGACCGAGGACGAACTGCTTGCGCTTACGCACAAGGTCTATGGCGATTTCGGCCACGCCGCTGTCACGCCGCTGGTGCAGCTCGACGCGCAGCACTGGCTACTTGAGCTTTTTCACGGCCCGACGCTGGCGTTCAAGGACGTCGCGCTGCAACTGCTGGGCCGCCTGTTCGAGACCTTCCTCGAACGCCGGGGCGAGCGCCTCACCATCGTCGGCGCGACCAGCGGGGACACGGGATCGGCGGCGATCCAGGGGGTCGCCGGGCTGGAACGGGTGGAAATCTTCATGCTCCACCCCAAGGGCCGGGTGAGCGATGTGCAGCGCCGTCAGATGACCACGGTGCGTGCGCCGAACATCCATAATCTCGCGATCGAGGGCAGCTTCGATGACGCGCAGGCGCATGTGAAGCGGATGTTCACCGATGGCGACGTCACCACCACCTTGAACCTCGGCGCGGTCAATTCGATCAACTGGGCGCGGCTGATGGCGCAGGTGGTCTATTACTTCGCCTCCGCGCTGCAACTCGGCGCGCCGGACCGGACGGTGGCCTATTCGGTGCCGACCGGCAATTTCGGCGACGTCTTTGCAGGCTATGTCGCGGCGAAGATGGGGTTGCCGATCGAAAAGCTGATCGTCGCCACCAACATCAACGACATCCTCCACCGGGCGCTTTCGAACGGGGATTATTCGGCGGGCGGCGTGACCCCCACCATCACCCCCTCGATGGACATTCAGGTGTCGTCGAACTTCGAGCGCCTGCTGTTCGACGCTGGCGGGCGCGACGGCACAGCGATGGCGCAACAGATGCGCGCCTTCGAGGCGTCGAAGGCGATGCACCTCACCAACGCGCAGGCTGAAGGCGCGAGCGCGCTGTTCGCCTCGGCGCGGGCCGATCAGGTCGAAACCGCGCGCGCCTTGCAGTGGGCGTGGCGCAATGCCGGGCAGGTGATCGATCCGCACACCGGCGTCGGCCTGCATTGTGCGCTCGCGGTGGCAGCGACGGGAACGGTGGCGGCGGGCGTTCCGCTTGTCACGCTGGCGACCGCACATCCGGCCAAGTTCCCCGACGCTGTCGAGCGGGCTATCGGCGTGCGCCCGGCGCTACCGGCCCGCGTGGGCGACCTGTTCGGGCGTGAGGAGAGCTTTGTCGAGATCGCTGGCGATTACGCCGCCACCCGTGACTACGTGCTCGGCCACGCCGGACAAGCCTGATGGCAACCCTCGTCCAGCAACCGCTGGTGATGATGTGCGAGGGGTGGGATTCCTATCGCCTCATCGACAGCGGCGCGGGGCGCAAG
Source organism: Porphyrobacter sp. HT-58-2 (assembly GCF_002952215.1). Taxonomy (NCBI): domain Bacteria; kingdom Pseudomonadati; phylum Pseudomonadota; class Alphaproteobacteria; order Sphingomonadales; family Erythrobacteraceae; genus Porphyrobacter; species Porphyrobacter sp. HT-58-2. The sequence goes on from NZ_CP022600.1 coordinate 1,668,034, forward strand.
TGGGAGAGCTTCGGCTCCCATTCCTTCATCCGCCCCGAACCGCAGGCCATGTGGCAGCCGCGCCTTCCTGATTGGCCCGCGGCGGGCGAGTTCATCCCCGGATCGGACGAGGACGGCGGCGGACGCTGGAACTTTACTGAACGCCTGCCGGACGAAGGCTGGGAGCTGGGCTGGAACGAGGTGCGCTTCACCGCGCGGCCCACGCCCTTTCGGCACCTGCAATTCTTCCCCGACATGGCCCCGGTGTGGGACTGGATGCGTGGGCAGTTGGATGGGCTGACCGAGGCGGAAACCCTCAACCTGTTCGGCTATACCGGCCTCGGCACGTTGGCGCTGTCACGGCACGGCAAGGTGACGCATGTCGATGCTTCCAAGAAATCCGTGGCGCAGGCGCGCGAGAATGCCGCGCTGTCGGGCATGGCGGACAGGCCGATCCGCTGGCTGACCGACGACGCGGCGAAGTTCAGCGCGCGCGAAGTGCGGCGCGGGCGGCGCTATGACGGGATCATCCTCGATCCGCCCAAGTTCGGGCGCGGGCCGGATGGCGAGGTATGGCGGCTGGAGGAACATCTGCCTGGTCTGATCGCCGACTGCGCCAAGCTGCTTGATGCCGACAGCCGATTCCTGTTCCTCACTGTTTATGCCGTGCGCATGAGCAGTCTTGCGATTGCCGGGCTGCTGCAAGAGGCGCTCGGACACCTGCCCGGCCAGATCGAGCATGGCGACCTTGCCGTGCGCGAGGAGGGCCAAAGTGACAAGACGCGCGGGCGCCTGCTCCCCACAGCGATTTTCGCGCGCTGGTCGAATCCGCGCTAAGGGCCGCCCGCATGACCTCCCGCACCGATTCGCTCACCCTTGAAGTCAACGATCTCGTCGTCGATGTCCTGACCGGCATCTATTCCGAGGAGACCGGCAAGCCCCAGCCGCTGCGCATCTCGATCGCGGCGCGCTATGCCGTGGCTGACCGCTATGATCCCGATACGCCGCTCGATGCGTCCAAGAACTATATGGACCTCAAATTCGCAGCGTCCGGCGGATTGCCGCAAGGCTTGCATTTCAAGCTGATCGAGGCGGTGGCCGATCACATCTGCGAAACCCTGTTCGTGCAGGACGCGAAGGTTGAGGCGGTGACGGTCAAGATCGTCAAGCTCGCCATCGCCGAAGCGGGCGAAGAGATCGGCATTACGCTCCACCGCGTCCGTCGCCCCGAACACGGGGGCTGAGCGGGTGCAGCGCCAGCTTGAGGTCGACCTGCTGCCGGAAGGGGCGATGGATGCCGCCACGGCCTTTATGGCCTTCCATCTTGAGGCGGCCCGCGCGGCTCTGGCCGATTCCGAAACCACCGCGCTCGCGATCATCCTGCCGCCAGCCGGTCACGAGCATGGCGATTGGCGCCTGGCGCTGGCCCGCGATCTGGCGCGAGAGGCAGCGCCCAAGCGGGTCAATGTGGTCGCAGGCCTGCCGGGTGACGCGCTCACGGCGTGCTTACGCTTTTTGTCAGATGCACCGGGGGTGACAGGGCATTATCTGTCGTGCGATGAATGACAATGTGCCGACCTCCGCGACCCGCAAGCCCGATCTGATCCTGCTGCGCGATCCCGCCACCGCGCCGGCGCCGCTGGTCGACGGCTTCCAGCGCCGCATCACCTATCTCCGCCTGTCGGTGACCGACCGCTGCGACCTCAGGTGTTCCTATTGCATGCCCGAACGCATGACCTTCCTTCCCAAGAAGGAAGTGCTGAGCCTTGAGGAACTCTATGATCTTGCCACCGGCTTCATCGCCCGCGGCGTCACCAAGATCCGCATCACCGGGGGCGAGCCGCTGGTGCGGCGCGACATCATCGACCTGTTCAGCGCGCTGGGCCGCAGGCTGGGGCATGATCTTGCCGAACTGACGCTCACCACCAATGGCACCCAGCTGGCCACCCACGCCGAGGCGCTGGCCAAGGCGGGGGTCAAGCGGGTCAATGTCTCGCTCGATACGCTCGACCGGGAGCGGTTTGCGCAGCTTACCCGGCGCGACAGTCTGCCGCAGGTGCTCGATGGGATCGCGGCGGCAAAGGCGGCGGGGCTGAAGGTCAAGCTGAACGCCGTGGCGCTGAAGGGCGTGAACGCGGACGAACTGCCTGATCTCATCGCATGGGCGCATGGGGAAGGCCATGATGTCACCCTGATCGAGGTCATGCCGCTCGGTGATGTCGAGGAGGAGCGGCTCGATCAGTATCTGCCGCTCGATGATGTGCGCGCCCGATTGGAACAACGCTGGACGCTCAAGGACATCGCTTTTTCTACCGGCGGCCCGGCGCGTTATGTCGAAGTGGCGGAAACCGGCGGCAGGCTGGGTTTCATTACCCCTCACACCGGCAATTTCTGTTCGGGCTGCAACCGCCTGCGCGTGACCGCGACCGGCCAGCTCTACCCCTGCCTTGGTGGAGGCGAGCGGGTCGATCTGCGTGCGGCGCTGCGTTCCGACGATCCCGAGACCCGGTTGGCAGAGGCGCTCAATGAAGCGCTCAGGATCAAGCCGGAGAAACACCATTTCCGCATGGACGCGCGCGGGGCGGCCCCGGCGCTGGCGCGGCATATGTCGATGACCGGGGGCTAGGCGCGTGGTGACAGTCGTTCCTCTCGGCAAGCTTGCCGACCTAGCGGGGGCGCCTTCCCTCAGTCTGGCAGGCCCGCTGGACTGGGCGGGTCTGAAGGCTGCGCTCCCTGCGGCACTGGCCGAGGCGCTGGACGATCCGCGCAATCGCATTGCGGTCAACGGCGCATTGCTGGCCGACAAGGCGGCTTTGCGAGCCGATGAGGGTGACGAGATCGCTTTGCTCCCACCCGTATCGGGGGGCTGATGCGCGATATCCGCCTGCTCCACGAGCTGTTCCTTCCCGGCGCGCTGATCGGCCCGTTTACGCAGGCCAATCCGGGTCTGGGCGGGGTCTGCACCTTCGTGGGCGAGGTGCGTTACGATGATGGGGTCGAGGCGCTGGAACTGACCCATTACGAGCCGCTAACCCTGCCGGGGATGCACCAGCTGGCTGACCGGGCCTTCGAACGCTTCGATCTGATGGGCCTGCTGATGGTTCACCGCGTCGGGTTGATGCGCCCGGGCGAGCCGATCGTCTGCGTCTCCGCCGCTGCGCGCCACCGCCGCGACGCGATTGACGCGGTCGATTTCTGCATGGACCACCTGAAAAGCGCCGCGTGGTTCTGGAAACGCGAGAAGCGCGCCAGCGAAAGCGGCGATTCCACGTGGCACTGGATCGAGCCGCGCGAACAGGATCACAGCGATCTTGCAAGATGGTAAAACTGATTTGATCAGCGTCAAAGCGGGCCCGCCCGCCGCCCGGTAATTCTCCGTCCAACATTACGGAGGATCACCCATGAGCCATATCGTCCACGATCTTATCGCCCGCGGGGATGCCCGTGTTGTCGATCAGCCCGCCGATGCGCCCGTGCGCCATCAGGTCGAAGGCGACCGCAATTTCGGCCTGCCGAACGCGCTCTATGGCGCGACCATTGCCTGCTATCTCGGCTTTCTGGTGATTGTCGGCAGCGCCTTTGCCAACCCGGTGCTGGCCATTCCGATGGCGATCATCGTGTTCTTGATCGTCGCCGCCTTTGGCGTCCCGGCGATCTGGACGCGGCTGAAAGGCAATGCTTCCGAGCCGGCCACTCTCGGCGAGTTCGAGACCAACGGGATCATGACCAACACCGGTCGTCTGACCGCAGGCGAGGCCAGCGCGCAGGTTCTGGTCTTGCCGGTATTGCTGGTGATCTGGGGCATTGCCATCGCCGTGATCGCTGCCGTGGTGGCGTGAGCGGTTCCCACTTCCTCCCCTCGGGGCGGCAGCATTTCTCCCCGCTGCTGCCCCATCCTTTTTTTCAGAGTGTCGGCGCCACATCCGGTGGCACCAGGAAACCCCCTTACCGGCCCGAAATATCCTGAAGCAGCCCCGCATCGAGCAGTGCGATGCCGCGCTTCCCTTCGCGCCGGATCGCCCCCATGTCTTCGAGTTCGCCGAGTTTCCGGCTGACAGTCTCGATGGTGAGGCCGAGCATGTTGGCGATCTCGCCGCGGGTCAGCGGCAGTTCGAAGAACGGAGCAAGATGGCACGAGCTTTCGCTGGCGGCGGCGGCAAAATCGTGGAGCAGGGCGGCGAGCCGTGCCTCGGCGCTGGCATGGCCGGTGAGTTCCAGCAGATTACGGGTCGCCAGCAGATCCGCCTGGCTGCGGCGCAGCAGCGCGCGGGCCAGCGCCGGGTAATCCTCGATCGCGCGTTCGATGTCGGCCTTTGCGAAAGTGCAAAGCCTGCTTTCGGTCAGCGCGACGACATCGTGATGGGCAAAGGGCGCGAACAATTCGCCGATGAAGCCTGCAGGGTGGACGAGGGCGAGGATCTGCTCATTGCCGTCCACGTCGATCGCCGAAACCTTCAGGGCGCCGGTCAGCAGCGTTGCACAGGCCGCCTCCTCGTCACCGGCGGCAAACAGCATCTCTCCGCGTTTCAGAACGCGCGTGCGCCCGGCCGCGGCCATCGCGTCGCGTTCTTCCGTGGTCAGCACTGCACAGGCAGCGGTTTCCTTCACCGGGCAGGTGCTGCACGCGAGGTTCATGATCCCATTGTCTCCCACAACCGCGCGATGCCCGCATCCTGACGGGCAAGCAGAGCGGCAATTTCAGCCTGTGCGGCGGCCAGCGCCGGGTCGGCGGCCAGCGCGGCGGCCGCCTCGGCCGCCAAGCTATCGATTTCGGCCAGCGTGGCCGAGGTTGCCCCGTGCTGCGCGTCCAGATCGGCCAGCGCCACCATGGCAGCGGCGCGGGCATTGCTTTCGAAGGGCTGGCCCGCAGCGGCGCGGGCCAGCGCCTGCGCGCGCGGTTCGGCCTGGAGGAAAGCAGCGTGGGACGCAGCGGCCTTGTCCCGCAAGGCGGCCAGCATGGCGGGACTGGTGTCGGGGCGATTCGCGGCCTCAGGCGCGGGCAAGGTGGCCTGGGTGACGGGCGCAGTCTCAAACGGGCGCTGCGCGAGCGAGGGATAGGCCCCTTTGCTCCCGGCGCAGCCCGTCAGCCCTGCCGCCAGCAGTCCGGCCACCATGATGTTTTTCAATTCGACACGCATAAAAATCCCATGTCCTGTTATCATGACACTCAGCCATGGCAAAGAGACCTAACAGAATCAGGGCTCATGCTTTTTGGTGATGTTTGGGCCTGCTCGGGCGTTGACTTGGCCGCGCCTTTCCACTAACGGCACGCATCTTTCCGGGCCTGCATCCTCGCATGCCCGGCACTGACGTTCGGTTGGCGTGGCGTGAACCATCCCTGCCGAACCTGCACAGACAAGAGAGTTTAAAGCCATGTTCGCTGTAGTGCGCACGGGCGGCAAGCAATATCGGGTTGCCGCCGGAGACAAGATTGCCGTTGAAAAGCTCGCAGGCGAAGCCGGCGACACGATCACGCTGGGCGATGTCCTGCTGGCCGGTGAAGGTGAAACCCTCGCCGATGCCAAGGCGGTGACCGTCTCGGCCGAGATCATCGCCCAGGCCAAGAGCGAAAAGGTGGTGGTCTTCAAGAAGCGCCGCCGTCACAACTATCGCCGCAAGAACGGCCACCGCCAGCAGATGACTCTGCTGCGCATCACCGCCGTCGGCGCGGCTGCCGCCGAAAAGCCGGCCAAGAAGGCCGCTGCCAAGAAGACCAAGACCGAAGCCGCCGAAGCGGCTGCCTCGGCCGAATAAGGAGCGACTGAACCATGGCACACAAGAAAGCAGGCGGTTCGTCGCGCAACGGTCGTGATTCGGCCGGTCGTCGCCTTGGCGTGAAGAAGTTCGGCGGTCAGGAAGTGATCGGCGGCAACATCATTATCCGTCAGCGCGGCACCCGCGTCTATCCGGGCGTGAACGTGGGCATGGGCAAGGACCACACCCTCTATGCGCTCGCGGAAGGCGTTGTGCGATTCCATGCAGGCAAGCTCGGCCGCAAATACGTCAGCGTAGACGCGATGGCCGAAGCCGCCGAATAAGCGGACGATTCGCTAAAGGGATCGTCCGCAAGGATGGTCCCGGCGGGTGCCTTGCCCTCAAGCAGCAAAGCGATAGGGCAACAAAGGCAACCTGCACATGAGGGAGATGGGACCGTCCTCAGTCGAGGGGGTCCGTCTCCCTTTTCGCATTCTCCCTCGAAGAAACCTGCGAAATCCTAAGGTTTCGCGGCCTTAAAATTGTCACGCGCTGCGCCTAAGGGCGACGCGGGGCGAGGAAGGGAGAAGTCTCGTGTTCCATCGCACGGCTAGACTGCTGCTCCGGCCGATCTGGCCCGAGGACAGCCAGGCGCTGTTTGCCGGCATCGCTGACGAAGGCGTGGTGCGCAATCTCGCCAGCGCGCCCTGGCCCTATCGCGAGCAGGACGCGCGCGATTTCGTCGCGCTGCCCGCCGATCCGCTCGCGCCCCGTTTCCTGATCACTCGCGCCGCCGATGCGCAGGTGGTGGGCTGCACCGGCCTTGGCCCGGCTGATGATGCGGGCAGGGGTGCGGACGCGCCGCTGGAACTCGGTTACTGGATCGCGCGCCCGCATTGGGGACAGGGTTATGCCACCGAAGCCGGGGCCGCAGTGCTTGCGATGGCCACCATGCTCGGCCACCGCGAACTCATTGCGTCGCATTTTCTCGACAACCCGGCTTCAGGCAAGGTATTGAGAAAACTGGGGTTCGAGCCGACCGGACGGGTCGAAGATCGCTGGTCGTGCGGCCGTGGCGGCCATGCGCCAGCGGTGCTCTACCGCCGCCTGCTGGCTGCCCCCGAAGAACCCTGCGCCCGCGCTGCCTGAGCCGTGTTCCGGCGCGCTTGTTCGCAGGCGCAAATCGGATTAGGGCAACGGGACTATGGTCAGCCGCAAGAGATTGACGCCGGAGGAATCGCGCAGCACCGCGCTCGCTGCTGCGCGCGCCTTGTTGATCGAAACAGGCCCGCAATCGGTGACGCTCAAGGCCGTATCGGCGCGTATCGGGCGCACCCATGCCAATCTTCTGCACCACTTCGGCTCGGCCTCGGGCTTGCAGAAGGCGCTGGCCGAACATCTCGCCCGCTCGGTGTGTGACACCATCATCGAAGCCGTGCGCGCCAGCCGTGCGGGGCTGGGTTCGGCGCGTGAAGTGGCCGATCTTGCCTTCGATGCCTTTGACCGCGAAGGGGCGGGGGCGCTGACCAGTTGGATGCTGCTGACCGGCAACGAGGACGCACTCGATCCGATCATTTCGACCATTCATGATCTGGTCGACGAGCTCGCCCCGGAAGAGGCCGATCACGGCACCGGCGCGCAGACCATCCACCACGATACGCTGACACTGGTGCTGATGGCGCTGGGCGATGCGCTGATCGGCGGGGCGCTGGCCAAGTCGCTTGGCCTGACGCGCGATGCTGCACGTGAGCGTGCGACCGCGATGCTCGAAGCGAGCCTCGCCCGGCATCAGCAGCAGATCGCCTAGTTTTCCGGCGCGGTCACGCCTTCGCGCTGCCATTGGGGCAGGCTGGCAGGATCGAGGTTTTCCACCCTGAGGTGATCGACCGCCAGGCCAAGCTCTGGATAGGACACCACCCGCCGCGCTTCGTCCGAAGCGGCCAGCGGCACCACCACCAGCCGGCGGTTGACCTTCTGGCGCCAGTTCATTCGCGCGGTGTTTTCCTGCCCGACATAGCAGCCCTTGGTGAAGCTGACGCCGTTCAGTTCGACCGCATTGGTCTCCAGCCACAGGATATCGCCCAGTTCCGCGCGCCCTTCCGGCACGCCCAGCGACAGGCGATGGGCGAGCCATGCGGCATCGGCGCTGTCTGCACCCTCTGACGGGGCGAGCCAGCGATAGCCGAGCGCGGGCAAGCGCGGATCGGGCTCGGCGCCGGGGCGCGGCTGGAGGCTCCAGTGGACGGCGAGGGCGTCGTCGCGCCGGATCTCGATCTTGCGACGCAGGCGATACAGCGACAGGCGCTTGGCGAGATCATCCGCCAATGCCGCTTCGCAATCGAGCAGCAAGCCCGCAGGGTCGCGCCACACCAGAAAATCGAACAGATGCTTGCCCTGCGCGGAAAGCAGCGCGGCATAGCACGGTAGCGGCCCCTTCACGTCATTCGTCACGAGGCCCTGGAGGAAGGCGGCGACATCCTCTGCTTCATCGAGGGGCGAGAGGCGGATCAGGGCGCGTGCGTTCAGTTGCGTTGCCATCATGCGTGACAGATAGGATGGCATGTCGCTAAGGGGAAGCCATGACCGACCGCCTCACGATCCGCCGCCCCGACGACTGGCACCTGCATTTCCGCGATGGCGCGATCATGCGCGAAGTGGTGCCCTATACCGCGCGCCAGTTTGCCCGCGCGATCGTGATGCCCAACCTCACCCCGCCGGTGACGACCACCGAACTGGGCGCGGCCTACCGGGAACGGATCATGGCCGCCGTGCCTGAGGGCGCGCGCTTCACGCCGCTGATGACCTGCTATCTCACCGACAACACCGACCCCGACGATCTGGCGCGAGGGAGCGCTGAAGGCGTGTTTACCGCGGCCAAGATGTATCCCGCCAACGCCACCACCAACTCGGCCGCCGGCGTCACCAATGTCGAAAAGCTCTATCCCGTCCTCGCCCGGATGGAGGCCGAGGATATCGTGCTGTGCATTCACGGCGAGGTGACGGATCACTCGGTCGATGTATTCGACCGGGAGAAAGAGTTTATCGAGAGGCACTTGCGCGCCATTGTTGCCACCTTTCCGAAGCTGCGGGTAGTGTTCGAGCATATCACCACGTCGGATGCGGTGGACTTCGTGCTTGAAGCCGGGGCGCAGGTCGCCGCGACCATCACGCCGCAACATCTCCACATCAACCGCAACGCCATGCTGGTCGGCGGCATCCAGCCGCACAATTACTGCCTGCCCGTCGCCAAGCGCGAAACGCACCGGCTGGCGCTGCGCAAGGCGGCCACCAGCGGAAGCCCGAAATTCTTCCTCGGCACCGACAGCGCCCCGCATCTCAGGAAGGACAAGGAAAGCGCCTGCGGCTGTGCGGGCATCTTCGGCGCGCCCTATGCGCTGGAAAGCTATGTCACCGTGTTCGACGAGGAAGGTGCGCTGGACAGGTTCGAGGGCTTTGCCTCGCTCCACGGCCCGGCCTTCTACAAGCTGCCGGTGAACGAGGACAGCGTGACGCTCGAACGTGCCGAGGTGTCCGTGCCGCCGATGCTGCACGTCACCGGCGAGGAAATCGTCCCCTGGCATGGCGGCCAGACCTTGGGGTGGAAATTCCTAGGCTGAAGCGGCTTTGCGCTTCGCAAGCAAATCCCACACGAAAATCGCTACCGCGACCCAGATCAGCACGAAGCTTGCCAGTTTTGCCGGCGCGAGCGGCTGGTGGAACACGAACAACCCGAGGAAGAACACGATCGTGGGCGAAAGATACTGGATGAAGCCCAGCGTCGAATAATCCATCCGCCGCGCCGCGATGGCGAACAGCAGCAGCGGGATTGCGGTGACCACGCCCGAAAAGACGATCAGCGCGCTCATCCACGCATCCTGCCCGAAGGCCGAGCCTTGCGGGCCTGCCGCATACCATCCGGCAATCGCGATGGCGGCAGGGAACAGGATCGCGCTCTCGATCGTCAGGCCGGGCAGTGACCCTGACCTGCCCCCCGTTGGTCCCGCGTTCATAACGAGAGTCCGCCGTTTTGATATTCGTGCTCGCCCGCCGGCACAAGCGCGCCGGGTGTGATGCTTCCATCTTGCAGGAACGCCCGGCGCGCTTGTGCCGGCGTTCGGTTCCCCAGGGATGAGTGCGGCCTGACGTTGTTGTAATCGTAGCGCCAGACCGCCAGCTTGCGCCGGGCATCGGCGAGGCTGTCGAAGAGCTCCTCATTGAGCAGCTCGTCGCGCAGCGACCCGTTGAACGATTCAATGAACGCATTCTGCTGCGGCTTGCCCGGATCGATGTAGTGCCACTCGACCCGGTTCTCGCTCGCCCACTTCAGGATCGCCCGGCTCGTAAACTCCGTCCCGTTATCGCTGACGATGCAAGCCGGTTTGCCATAGAGCCGCACCAGCGTGTCGAGTTCACGTGCGACCCGAGCGCCCGAGATGCTGGTGTCCCCCAGCAGGCACAGGTTCTCCCGGCAGGCGTCATCGTTGATGGCCAGGATACGCAGCCTGCGGGAAGCGCCGAAGGTGTCTGCCACAAAGTCCATCGACCAGCGATCGTTCGGCCGCAGCGGCACTGGCATCGGCGTCCGACTGCCGCGTACCCGTTTGCGACCGCGCCGTCGCCGCACCGACAAGCCTTCTTCGCGATAGAGTCTGTAGAGCTTCTTGTGGTTCATCACATGCCCCTTGCGTTCGAGCATGACGCCCACACGCCGGTATCCAAACCGACGGCGCTGAGCGGCGATCTCGCGCATCTCCTCGCGGATCTCGGCATGGTCAGGCGGACGTTCTCGCCTGACCGTCTTGGGGTCGACGCCAACCAGCCCGCAGGCCCGGCGCTGTGAGATCTGTGGTAATCTCGCATCACGCCGAGCGCTACGTCCCGTCGCTGGCCTGACGTCGTCAGACTTTTCCCAAGAGGTCCTTGAGGATCGCATTGTCCAACACACTTTCGGCCAGCAGCCGCTTGAGCTTGCTGTTCTCCTCCTCGAGCAGTCGCAGACGCCGCGCCTCCGATACCTCCAAACCGCCATACTTGGCCTTCAGCTTGTAGAAGGTGGCAGGGCTCAATCCATGCTTCCGGCAAACCTCGGCAGTCGGCAGCCCAGCCTCCTGCTCCTTGATCATGCCGATGATCTGCTCCTCGGTAAAACGACTCTTCCTCATTCATCTGCTCCTTCGATCAGGGCAGACTCTACATCAAATCGAGGGAGCCAGCGGGGGGCAGGTCAACCCGACTGAAACCTGTTTTCTGACAAGACCATAGAACGCAAAGCTGAAAGCAAGGCTGAGGCTGATCCACAGGCTGGTGACCGCACCTGCCGCCAGCAAGGCCACAGCAATTGCCGCTATCGCGACAGCCAGCCATTGCCGGTTCGACAGTCGCTCACCGAGAAACAGCGTGGCTAGCAGCACATTGATCAACGGGTTGAGATAATAGCCGATGCTGGTGGCATAGACCTGGCCTTCCATGATCGCCCAGACATAGATGAACCAGTTGAACCCGATCAGCGTCGCGCTTGCCAGCAGTGCCAACAGGCTGCGCGGTGATCTCAGCGCGGTGAGAAGTTCGGGAAACTGGCGACGGACAGCCACGATCAGCAGGCACAGCGGCAGCGTCCAGATAATCCGCCAGCCGACGAATTCGAACGGCGGGACGCTTTCGACAAGGATCAGATAAAGCGGCAGGAAGCCCCAGATGAGGTATGCCCCCAGCGCCGGAGCAAGGCCCGATACGACGGGCGTGGAAGCGGGGGCGGGACTGGTCATGCCGCGCGGGGTTAGGGGGCGCAGAGCCGCTGCGCAAGCGGCCCTGTCGCTGAACGGATGCTGTCATTGCTGATGCCGATTCGTTCATATTGAAGCGTATATAGCTGAACAAAGTCAGCTTGCGGCCATTCCCACCAAGTGGTCGCCGGCGCGGGGGCGAAATCGTCGTCGCGGGAAGCGCCTTCGGGATCTTCGGATTCCGGAGGCGTTTTCATGGGCTTTGGGCAGGAAATTAACCATCGCGTGGCAAGCAGGGCCGATGCGCGCGCTCCTGATTCCCCTGCCCATGCTGTGCCTGCTGGCGACGGCCTGCTCGGATGACGCAGAGCCGGGCGAGGGTGACTTTGCCCTGATCGAACGCGATCCGGTGATCGCCCGCGCGCTGCATGATCCGCTGATGAGCGACCCGGATCTGGCCAGCCGCAACGAGGCCAATGCCGTGCTTGGCTTTGTCGACAGCGATGCCTTGCCGGTGTTCAAGGCCACCTCCCGCGAGGCGCAGGCGGCGCGTGATGCACTGCGGCTGGAACTGCTCGAAGGCGGGACGATCCCCCCACTGCCTCAGGTGCAAGCCGGTTCGGGCAAGGCGCCCGGCCCGATGACGGGCGCGGCGCAATTGCTCGCCATGGTCGGCGCGCCTGCCCGGTGCGCTGCGGGCCTGACGGAGGATTTCGCGCTTGCCGCAAGCCTGCCGCCGCCCGCTGCAATCCCGCCGCTTGCGATGGTGATGCAGGCAGGGGGATCGGACGCACAGGACTGCCGAATCCGCATCATCCGCTATGCCAGCGCCGCCCCGCGCGCGGATGTGCTGGAATACCACCACGCCCGCGCGGTGCGCGCCGGGCTTGAGGCTGTGCGGCCGGGCGATTCGATCACGGCGAGGGGGACGGGCGCCGAACGGCTTGCCGTTCATGTCCGCACCGCGCCGGGCGGGCTGACCGGCGTCACGCTGGTTTACCGCGCGCCCTAGAGCGCTTTCCTGCCATTCTGACCCACCCTGATCGCGTTCTGAAGTCCGCTGGACAGGAATGGCGCGCAGCAGGGGTTGGGTTGCCCCTGCAAGCGATATGACGAAGCCAGCGGACTTCAGAGCGCGACCCCACAGGGGCGGGCCGCATTGGGCTGAGGGCTTCGTTGCGCGTCGCTCACGATACGCTGCATCGCTCACTCCTTGCGCCTTGCCCTCAGCCCAATTCGGCTCCGTCAGGGTGGGTCAGAATGGCAGGAAAGCGCTCTAGCTTCTGATCCCGACCGTGATCGCCGCGCGCGGCTGGTCCATCTCGGTGCTGGCGACCGGATAGGCGCAGTAATCCGCAGCGTAATAGGCGGCCGGACGGTGATTGCCGGAAAGGCCGATCCCGCCAAACGGGGCCTTGGACGACGCGCCATTGGTGGGCGAATTCCAGTTGATGATCCCGGCGCGGATATTGGCCCAGAACCGCCCGTAATCATCCGGCGTCCCTCCGATCAGCGAGGCTGACAGGCCAAAACGGGTATTGTTCGCTTCGGTGATCCCGGCGTCGAGATCGGGGACGCGGATCACTTGGAGGAGCGGGCCGAACAGTTCCATGTCGGGCCGGTCGGGGATGTCGGTGACATCGATGATGCCGGGGCTGAGGAAGGGCAGATCGGGCAGGCTACGCCGCATGTGCAGCAGCGCGCGGCCGCCTGCGGTGATCAGTGCAAGGAAGCTTTCCATCAGGCGCTCTGCCGTGTCGTTGTCGATCACCGGGCCCATGAACGGCTGCGGTTCGCCCAGCGGATCGCCGACCATCAGCTTGCGTGCCATCGGCACCAGTTCAGCCATCAGCGCATCATAGACGCTTTCGACCACGATCAGCCGCCGCGCGGCGGTGCAGCGCTGACCGGCGGAGGTAAAGGCGCTCTGGATGATGATTGCGACCGCATCGGCGAGCTTGGGCGTGTCGATCACCACGATCGGGTTGTTGCCGCCCATTTCCAGCGCGACGATCTTGCCCGGATTGGCGGCGAGCTTGCGATTGATCGCGATACCCGCCTGCGCAGAGCCGGTGAACAGCACACCATCCACGCCGGGGTGGGCGACCAGCGCCTTGCCTTGCTCCGGCCCGCCGATCAGGCACTGGATCACATCCTCTGGGACGCCGGAACGATGGAAGGCGGCGACCAGCGCCTCGCCCACCGCCGGGGTCTTTTCCGACGGCTTGAACACCACGGCGTTCCCTGCGAGCAGAGCCGGGACGATGTGGCCATTGGGCAGGTGTGCGGGGAAATTGTAGGGGCCAAGCACCGCCATCACCCCGTGCGGCTTGTGCCGCAGCGCCGCGCTGGCGCCGACACCTGCATCGAGTTTCTTCTTGCCGGTGCGTTCGGCATAGGCCTGCACCGCAATATCGACCTTGTTCACCACCGCATCGACTTCGGTGCGGGCTTCCCACAGGGGCTTGCCGGCTTCACGCGCGATCAGATCGGCGAACATCTCCGCATCGCGGCGCATGGTGTTGGCAAAGGCGCGCAGCACTTCGATCCGTTCGGTCAGCGCGCGGGCGGCCCACGGCGCCCATGCGCGGCGTGCGGCAGAGATCGCCGCATCGACATCGCCCACCGGCCCGTGCCACAATTCCTCGCCGCTGGCCGGTTCGTGGGAAATGAGGATGTTGTCCGTCATTGCGCCCCTGTCTGCCTGTCTGCCCCACCAATGCAACCCCGTAGGTTGGGTATCGCGGATGGGCCGGGAAGGGAAGGGGGCTAGGGCTTAGTCCGCATGGCTTGCCGGGATGTGGCCTGCCGGGATGTGGCCTGCCGGTATGGGGGCAGGGCCGTGGGCTTCACCCATGCGGCGCAGAGCGGCGACCTTCCTCTGGAGCGGCCCCCAGTCGTCGCCTTCGTCGATCGCGGCCCAGATCGCCTCGACCTCGTCGATCAGCATGGATTGGGGCTCCGGGTCACTCCAGTATGGATGCATCTCTGCGACCGGCTGATAGGTTGAGAGCGCCTCGCCAAGCGCGCCGGCAGCGTCACCGCGTCCGCCCCGATGGGCAAAGAAGAAGGCATCCGGCTGGGCGCGGGTTTCGCGCATGGCCGCCTCGCAGGCGGCGACCAATTGCGTGTCGGCCTCCACCCCTTGCGAGACGACCCCCAGCCGCCAGCACCACCGCCGCGCCACTGCCGCCATGTACAGCGGCCCGAAACGTTCGAGCGCGGCCACAAGGGGCGCGGTTTCGGCGTGCAGACGCAGCGCCACCGCCAGCTGCCCGCAGTTCCAGTGCAGCGCCTCGGGCTGGCGGCCAAAGGCGTAAAGTCCGCCATGATCGAAATAGGCGGCGGTAAAGCCCGGCTCCCACTCTGGCAGCCAGCGCCACGGGCCGTAATCGAAGCTCTCGCCGGTGATGTTCATGTTGTCGGTGTTGAGCACCCCGTGGACAAAGCCTGCCACCATGTAGCTGGCGGCGAGATCGGCCATCCGTTCGACGACATTGTGCATCAGCCGGATCGCCGGATTGTCGCGGTCGGGCGCATCTTCGGGCGGGGGCGGGCCGGGAGATCGGCGCGATCGCGTGTGCGCACGATCATCATCAGCCGGATCGCCGCCTCGCGGTCGGGCGCATCTTCGGGCGGGGGCGGGCCGGGAAAATGGGTGAGGCAATAGTCGATCAGCTGTTCCATTGCCTCCGCATCTTCCAGCGCCAGCAACCGCTGGAAGGTGCCGATGCGGATATGCGAGTGGCTGAGGCGCACCAGCACGGCAGAGCGCGTGGGGCTGGGCTCGTCCCCGCGCCACAGCCTCTCGCCCGTTTCGATCACGCTGAAGGTTTTCGAGGTGTTGACGCCGAGCGCCTCCAGCATTTCGGTGGCGAGGATTTCGCGGACCGCGCCCTTCAGCGTCAGCCGCCCGTCGCCCGCGCGGCTCCACGGGGTGGTGCCGGAACCCTTGGTGCCGAGATCCATCAGCCGTCCGTCGCGCCCGCGCATCTGGGCAAACAGGAAACCGCGTCCATCGCCGATTTCGGGGTTGTACACGCGGAACTGGTGGCCGTGGTAACGCAGCGCCAGCGGCTGCGGCAGATTGCCCGGAAGCGGCTGGAAACGCCCGAAATGCGTGGCCCATGCGGCATCGTCCAGCCGCTCCAGCCCGACGCTGGCAGCAGCGCGGTCATTGCGCCAGCGCAGGCGGGTTTCGGGAAAGTCGGCCGCCGCGACCGGATCGCCCAGCCAATCGGCCAGCGCGAGGATCGCAGGATCGGGATGATAGGATTCGCCGAAATGGGGGTGTTGCATGGCCACGCTCATCCCGCGATAGTGGGGGCAAGCGCAAGCCGGCGCAAGCTGCCCGGCTCCGGCATCAAAGGGAATACCGCCGCCAATGGCTGCCACTTACGAAGATCGCTACTGGACCAGCAGCGACGGATTGAACCTCCATTACCGCAACTATCTCGGCCCTGAGGCGGGGGCGAAGTTGCCGGTGCTGTGCATGCATGGCCTGACCCGCAATGCCCGCGACTTTGCCCTTCTGGCCGAGGATCTCGCCGCGACGCGCCGGGTGATCGTGCCGGAGATGCGCGGCCGGGGGCTGAGCGCCTATGCGCCGGATTCGGACACCTACTCGCCCGTCACCTATGTCGCGGATGTGGAAAAGCTGCTGGCCGAGCAAAACATCACCCGCTTCGTGGTGATCGGTACCTCTATGGGCGGGCTGATGACGATGCTGATGGCGGCCGCGAGCCCCGGGCGCATGGCGGCGGTGGTGATGAACGATATCGGCCCGGAGGTCGATGCTGCGGGCCTGTCGCGCATTTCGGGCTATGTCGGGCAGGGGCGCAGCTATCCCACCTGGGTCCACGCCGCGCGGGGGCTGGAGGCAGTGCATTCCCCCGCCTTTCCCGATTACGATCTGGATCAGTGGCTGGAAATGGCCAAGCGCACCATGGTGGTGACCCAGAACGGGCGGATCGGGTTCGATTACGACATGGCCATTGCTGAACCCTTTGCGAAACCCGGCAATGCCGCGCCGCCCAACCTGTGGCTCGCTTTCGAGGCGCTGGCGGGCGTGCCGATGCTGCTGGTGCGCGGCGCGCTGTCCGATCTGCTGAGCGAGGATACCGTACGCCAGATGGGCGCGCGCAACCCGGCGATGCGCACCATTACCGTGCCGCACGTGGGACATGCCCCCACGCTTGACGAGCCCGAGGTGCGCGCTGCGATCCACGCGCTGCTGGACGAGGCCGAGTGAGCCGAGGCGCCGGGCCAATGTCCCGCAACGCGCCCCGCATCCTGCACTGCCATTCGACCTTTTCGGCGGGCGGCAAGGAAGTGCGCTGCGTGCGGCTGATGAATGCGTGGGGGCCGCGGGCCGAACACGTCATCGTTTCGGGCGAGCCGGAGGCGCTGGGCGCGGCACGGCTGATCGCCGATAGCGTGACAGTGTATTTCCCCGGTGATTTCCCCTCGCTGACCGGCAAGCCCAGCCCCGGCCGGCTCAAGGCGCTGGCGCGGGCAATGCAGGGCCATGATCTCGTCTGCACCTATAACTGGGGCGCGATGGATGTGGTGATGGCGCACCGGTTGTTCGCCGACGCTTACCGCTTGCCCCCGCTGGTGCATCACGAGGATGGCTTCAACGAGGATGAGGCGACGCGGCTCAACACCAAGCGTAACCTGTACCGCCGCGCTGCGCTGGGGCGGGCGGCGCGGGTGATCGTGCCGTCGACCGGGCTGGAGGCGATCGCGCGCGACGTGTGGCATCAACCCCCCGAGCGGGTCGCCCGCATCGCCAACGGCATCGACACCGCCGCTTTCGGCAAGGCGCCCGATCCTGCAGCGCTGCCGATCCGCAAGGATGAAGGCACGTTCTGGGTCGGCACGCTGGCGGGCCTGCGCGCGGTCAAGCGCCTGCCCGATCTGGTCGCCGCCTGCGCCAAGCTGCCGCCCGAATGGCATCTGGTGATCTGCGGCGAAGGGCCTGAGCGTGCGGCCATCCTTGCCGCTGCCGAGACCCACGGGATCGCCGCGCGCGTCCACCTGCCCGGCAATGTCGATCCGGCGCGGGTCGTCGGCCTGTTCGATATCTTTGCGCTGTCGTCCGCCTCGGAACAGTTTCCGCTTTCGGTGGTGGAGGCGATGGCGGCCGGCCTGCCGGTCGCCGCGCCGGACGTCGGCGATGTGCGTGCCATTCTGGCCGAGCCCAATCGCGCGGCTGTCAGCCCGCCCGGCGATGTCGCGGCCTTGGGCGCGGCGTTGGCCATGCTCGCCGCCGATCCGGCCCTGCGCGCAAGGCTTGGCGCCGCGAACCAGACCCGCGCCCGCGCCGAATTCGATTTCGCCGGAATGCAGGCGCGCTACGAGGCGGTCTATGGCGCGGCGATGGGCCGGGCCTTCTGATACCTGCCAATCCTCGCAGATTGCTTCATCTCCCGTTCAATCGCCGCGCGTCATCCCCGCCCGAGACCATCCGCCGCCATTGCGCGAAACGCAGCACCTGCCTAAAGAGCGCGCTGCCTCTGCCGCTTGGCGGCGCATGAACTGAACAAGGACAACCGGCCCGCCATGGCGCGCACTCCGACCAACACGCCCCCGGCCTCGACCACCTCGAACGAGGACGAGGTGCTGATCCGCGAAATCGACGAAGCGGTGCGCGAGGATGCCGTGCTCGAATTCCTGCGCAAGCACGGGGTCAAGGTGCTGGGCGGCATCATCCTGGGCATTGCAGCGCTGGGCGGCTATCTGGTGTGGGATCACTTCAGCGAACAGAAGCTGGAACAGCAGTCCGAAACGCTGATCGCCGGGATCGATTACCTCGACCAGCGCGATTATGTGACCGCCGCGGAAAAGGTCGCGCCGCTGCTGGGCGCGGATTCCTCGCCCGGGGCGCGGGCGGCGGCGCGGTTCGTGCAGGCCAGTGCCGCGCTTCAGGCGGGCGACAATGCCAAGGCGAGCACGCTGTTCCGGGCGATTGCTGCCGATGCCGAGGCGCCGCCGGTGATGCGCGATCTGGCCAAGGTACGCGATGTCAGCATCAATTTCGACACCATGAAGCAGTCCGACGTGATTGCGCAGCTCGGCCCGCTGGCCAAGCCCGGCACGCCGCTGTTCGGCAGCGCGGGCGAGTTGGTGGCGATGGCTCACCTCGAAGCTGGCAACCGCGCCGAAGCGGGCAAGCTTTTCGCCGCGATCGCCAAGGACGAAGACCTGCCTGAAAGCCTGCGCAGCCGTGCGCGCCAGATGGCCGGGCTGATGGGGGTTGATGCGGTGGTCGATGTGGACAAGCTGCTGAAGGATCAGGGCGTTGACGTGTCCGGGGGGGATGCTGGCGGCGATGCTGCGGCGCAATAGGACAAGAGGTTTGAATTGACGTGTATGACCAAGGGTAAACTAGCGCGCGCCGCCTTGCTGGCAGGCATCATGGCGGCCGGGCTGACAGGCTGCAAGGGCGGGCTGTTCGGCGGCGACAAGGACAAGACCACGCCGACGGTCGGCAACCGCATGCCGATCCTGTCGCGGATTGAAAGCGGGGCCGAGGTCGATCCCGCGCTCGCGGCGATTTCGGTGGTGCTGCCGCCGCAGCGCAACAACCCGGAATGGGGCCAGGCGGGCGGTTCGGCGAGCAAGTCCTATGGTCACCTCGCGCTCGCAGCCAATCCGCAGAAGGTGTGGACCGCGCGGGTCGCCGGTTCCACCAACCGGATGCGGCTCGCCGCGCCCCCGGTGGTCGGCTCGGGCAAGCTTTACGCCGAAGGCACCGATGGCGTGATCGTCGCCTTCGACAAGACCACCGGCGCGCAGCTGTGGACCCGCGGCGATGACGATCTGACCAAGGATCAGGCACCCTCTACCTTCGGCGGCGGGGTCAGCTACGAAGCGGGCCGCGTCTATGCCACCAACGGCGTGGGCGATACCAAGGCGCTGAATGCCGAAACCGGCGAGGTGCTGTGGAAGGTGAAGCCGGCAGGGCCGCTGCGTGGCTCGCCGACCATCGCCTTTGGTCAGCTGTTCGTGATGACGCAGGACAATCAGCTGATCTCGCTCAACGCCAGCAATGGCGATCTGGTGTGGGATGAAAGCGGCTCGAACACCCAGTCGGGTGTGTTCGGCGTGGCGGCACCGGCGGCCGGGCAGGGGACGATCGTTGCGGGCTATTCCAGCGGCGAGTTGACGGCCTATCGTTACGAAAACGGCCGCGTGCTGTGGTCGGACGCGCTGGCGCGTACCAATATCTCGACCACGGTCGGCACGATCACCGATATCGACGCCGATCCGATCATCGATTCGGGCCGCGTCTATGCGCTGGGGCAGGGCGGCCGCATGGCCGCCTATGAACTGGTCACCGGCCAGCGCATCTGGGAATTGAACCTCGCTGGCATTTCGACCCCGGCGATTGCGGGCGAGTGGATTTTCACGCTGACCGATGATGCGCGTCTGCTGGCGATTGCCCGTTCGTCGGGCCGGGTGCGCTGGATCACCCAGTTGCAGGCGTGGAAGGACGAAAAGGACAAGAAAGGCCCGATCTTCTGGACCGGCCCGGTGCTGGCGGGCGGCAACCTGTGGGTGGCAAGTTCGCGCGGGGAGCTGTGGAAGGTCAGCGCGGGCGAAGGTTCGGCAGAGCTGTTCGCCGATCTCGGCCAGCCGGTCAGCCTCCCCCCGGTGGTGGCCGACGGGTACCTCTACGTGTTGGACGACGCCGGGACGATCCACGCCTTCAAGTGATCTCCTGCAGAGGTTTGCGCCAGACCGGTGCCAGACCCCGTGCCGGGCGCCTTTGGCGCGGGCTTGATCTGCCTTTGGCTGGTTTTTGCGGCCTGTAGCCAAGCTGTTAACCACTCTGCTGTAGGGCAGGACGGCCATGACTGCGCCGTCCTTGTCCGTTCCAACATCGTGCGCTGCCGCGCCGCCTCCGGCCCTGCCGGTGAGCGACGTGTCGACCGGCGTCGGGCTTGCGGGGTTGGCGGGGCTGTTTGCGTGGATCGCCTTCTGCCGCTCGTTCCCGGACATCGCCGCAATGATCGGGCTGGAGGGTGGTCTTTCGCCTGAAAGAGGCGTCCTTTCAGGGCCTTACGCTGCGCTGGCGGCGATGTTGTTCACCGCCTTGCCGATGGCCCTGTGGTCGGTTCTGGTCGACAAGGTTCACCTGCGCCCCTCGACCGGGATCGACTGGAACCGCCCCCGACCGCTGGCTGAAGTGCTGCCGATTGCGGTGGTGAAACTGTGCGGGCTGTGGGCGACATGGGCGGTGCTGGCGGTGTGTTACGCTCTGGCGCGGTGGTATTGGTCGGGCAGTTACCTGTTTGCGATGGACGTGCTGATCGCGGCCATCGTGCCGCTGGTAACACTTTCTGTTCCTTATGTAATCTGGCTTGATCGCTATCTCGTGGAACCGCGCGATGCGACCTTCCAGTTCGGCGCCTTCGTGCTGGGCGGAGGGGTGATCGGGCGCGAGCAATGGGACAATGCCGCGCTTGCCAGGCACTGGCGGGCGTGGATCATCAAGGGCTTTTTCGGAGCCTTCATGATCTCGATCCTGCCCCCCGGCTTTGCGGAGATTGTCGAGGCGGATCCGGCGCAGCTGCTGAGCAATCCGGTGCAGTTTTCGATGCTGCTGGTGACGCTGCTGTTCGTGATCGACGTGCAGATCGGCACGGTCGGCTATCTGCTCACCATGCGCCCGCTGGATTCGCACATCCGGTCGGGCAACCCCTTTCTTGCCGGATGGCTGGCGGCGCTGCTGTGCTATCCGCCTTTCGTATGGGGGATCATCGGGGCCAATGGCCAGATCCTCAGCTACGAAGTCGACACGCCGGGCTGGGCGCACTGGCTGGCGGGCAATGACGCGCTGCTGTGGGCGTGGGGCGGGCTGCTCGTCTTGCTGACAGGCATTTACGCCTGGGCGACGGTGGTGTTCGGCATCCGCTTTTCTAACCTTACCTATCGCGGCGTGCTGACCCACGGGCCGTACCGCTTCACCCGCCACCCGGCCTATCTGTCCAAGAACCTGTTCTGGTGGGCGAGCGTGCTGCCTTTCCTCGTCACCAACGGGAGCACCGCCGATGCCATCCGCAACAGCTTTTTCCTGCTGGTGGTCAATGGCATATACTACTGGCGCGCGCGCACCGAAGAAGCGCATCTGCTGGCCGAGGACGAGAAATACCGCCAGTATCACGCATGGATGGAAGCCCACGGCCTCATCACCGCGCCGCTCGCCCGGCTGAAGCGCGCGATAATCGGCGATCCGGCACCGCGCCCCGGTGAAAGCCCCGCTTTCCCGGCGGAATAGCGCCTCAGAACGACTGTTCGTAAACGCGGCTGATGTCGCCGTTCCACTCGCCGTGGTAAGCATCGAGCAGGCGCTGGGCCGGAACCTTGCCGCTCGCCACGATCTCATCGAGCGTGTCGAGGAAGCCGGTTTCATTATCGCCCGAGGAATTCAGCCGCGCCCGCGCCGCCAGCCCCTTGTGCGCAATCGCCAGCGCCTCGCGCCCGATATCGCGCAGGGTATGGCCGCCGGGGACGGGGGCATCCAGCGCGAGTCTGGGCGCGGTGCCGCGCAGCGCCTCGCGTTCTTCCATCGTCCAGTGCTTGACCAGATCCCATGCCGCATCAAGCGCGCCTTGGTCATACAGAAGCCCGACCCAGAAGGCGGGCAGGGCGCAGATGCGGTTCCACGGTCCGCCATCGGCCCCGCGCATTTCAAGGAAGCTCTTGAGGCGCACTTCGGGGAAGGCGGTGGACAGGTGATCCCACCAGTCGGATTGCGTCGGGCGCTCGCCGGGGAGCACCGACAGCTTGCCATCGAGGAAATCGCGGAACGAAAGCCCCGCCGCGTCGATGTATTTTCCGTCGCGGAAGACGAAATACATCGGCACATCAAGCATGTATTCGGCCCAGCGTTGATAGCCGAAGCCGTCCTCGAAGACGAAGGGCAGCATCCCCGTGCGCGCCGGATCAGTGTCCGACCAGATGTGCGAACGATAGGACAGGAACCCGTTGGGCTTGCCTTCGGTAAAGGGCGAATTGGCGAACAGCGCAGTCGCCAGCGGTTGCAGCGCGAGGCCGACGCGGAACTTCTTCACCATGTCGGCTTCGGATGAATAGTCGAGATTGACCTGAATGGTGCAGGTGCGCAGCATCATGTCGAGGCCGAGATTGCCGACGCGCGGCATGTGGCGCAGCATGATGTCGTAGCGGCCCTTGGGCATGATCGGCAGCTCGGCGCGGGTCTTGTCGGGCCACATCCCGAGCCCGAGATAGCCGACACCGCATTTCTCCCCGACTGCCTTGACCTGTTCGAGATGCCGCCCGGTTTCGGCGCAGGTCTGGTGCAGGTTTTCCAGCGGCGCGCCCGACAGTTCGAGCTGGCCTGCCGGTTCGAGGCTGATCGCCCCGTCCGCGCCTTTCAGCGCGATGACGTTTCCGCCTTCCTCCACCGGGGCCCAGCCGAACTGTTCGAGGCCTCCCAGCAGATCACGGATGCCGCAAGGCTCGTCATAGGACGGCGCGCGCTTGTCCGAATGCTTGTAGACAAGCTTTTCGTGCTCGGTGCCGATGCGCCAGCGTTCGGCCGGTTTCTCACCGCCGATCATCGGGGCAACCAGTTGGTCGAAGCCTTCGATCACCGGATCGTCGGCAGTGGAAGCTTCGCGTGTGCTCATCGCAAGGGGGCCCTTCTCTGGCCGGTTGCCTTAGAAAACTGGTCTGGACGTGGGAAGGCAAATTCGCATGGCACCCGCGTGAACGGCCATCTTTTGCAGCTTCGCGCCGCAGTGGCGGTTGGTTACCAGTCGCCCGCGCTCGCCATCCACACCGACAGGGCGGCAATAGCGGCGGTTTCGCCGCGCAGGATACGCGGGCCGAGGGTAACGGGTCGGGCAGCGGGGTGCGCGCGGATCGCGGCGCGCTCGGCATCGTCGAACCCGCCTTCGGGGCCGGTGAGGATCGCGGCGGGGCCTTGATGGGCGGCAAAGGCGGCGGCGGCCGGTTCGCCGCCCGCTTCATCGGCGAAGAAGAGCGCGCGCTCCGTCGACCAACCGGACAGCAGCGCATCGAGCTTCACCGGCTCGGCCAGCTGCGGCAGCGCGGTGCGGGCGCATTGTTCGGCAGCCTCGGTGGTGATGGCACGGGCGCGGTCGAGGTTGAGCTTGTCGGCGACACAGCGGCGGGTGATGACCGGGGCGATGCGCGAAACGCCCAGTTCGGTCGCCTTTTCGAGGATCAGGTCGAAACGATCCTTCTTGAGCAGCGCGGGGCAGAGCCACAGATCCGGCATCGCCTCGCGCAGCCGGAGCATTTCGACCACCTCCAGCACCACATCACGCTTGGTCACCTCGGCCACGCGCGCGGCCCATTCGCCGGTCACATCGTCGCACAGGATCACGACATCGCCGGGCGCGGCGCGCATGACGCGGGCGAGGTAATGCGCGGGGTTCCCCTCGATCCGCACCACCGCGCCCATCGCCAATGTCTCGGCAACGAACAGGCGCGGGGCGCTCTTGGGGGGCCATGCCGGAACCTTTGGATGGTGCGTTGCGGGCATGGCTTTGCACTAGGCGCACGGGGCGCTAGGGAGCAAGTGATGTCCGCGCGAACCGCACAATTCCTGATCGCCGCCGTGTTCCTGATCCTGGGTGGCTGGGCGCTGTTTGCGCCTGCCAGCGTGATCGAACTGGCGGTGACGCAAGCCTATCGCGACAGCACTTTCCTCACGCGCTTCACCATGGCCTGTTTCGGTTCGCAGGCGTTATTGTTCGGATTGATGGCGCTGGTCACGCGCTGGAGCGCCAAGGCCTTCGCCGTGTTTGCCGTTTTGCTGTTGCCGTTCTTCGGGTTCAACTACTGGTTTCATTACGAGGTGCCGGTGCTGACCAGCATCGGGATGCTCGACTTTGCCGGGAACGTGACGATGCTGGTGCTGGCGATCCTCGGCTGGCGCGCGGCGCGGGCTGAGGACAAACGCGCATGAGCGAGCAGGTCGTCCCCGACAGCGAGCATAAGGGCCTTGTCGCACGCCTGCCGCAGCTGCCGCGCGATCTGGCGCTGCTCGCCCGCTTCGACCGGCCGATTGGCTGGTGGCTTTTGTTCTGGCCCTGCGTGTTCGGCGTGTGGCTGGCAGGCGCGGGGGCGCAATGGGCGCTGCTCGGCTGGCTGCTGGCGGGGAGCATCGCGATGCGCGGGGCTGGGTGCGTCTATAACGACATCGTCGATGCCGATCTCGACCGGCAGGTGGCGCGCACGGCTTTGCGCCCTGTGGCGAGCGGGCGCGTGTCGAAGCGCACCGCGTGGGGCTGGCTGATCGCGCTCTGCCTCGTCGGGCTGGTGGTCTTGCTGCAATTGCGGCTCGAAGCGCAGATCGTGGCGCTTGGCAGTCTGGCGCTGGTGGCGGCCTATCCTTTCATGAAGCGGATCACCTGGTGGCCGCAGGCATGGCTGGGGATGGTGTTCAACTGGGGTCTGCTGGTCGGCTGGACGCAATTGCGCTGGGACAATTGGGAGGTGCTTGCCGCGCTCTATGCCGGCTGCATCTGCTGGGTCATCGGCTACGATACGATCTATGCCCTTCAGGACCGCGAGGATGATGCGATGGTCGGCATTCGGTCATCGGCGCTGGCGATGGGGGCGCGGGTGCAGGCGGGGATCGCGGGGTTCTATGCCGCTGCCGTTGGCCTGTGGGCGCTGGGGTTCTGGCTCTATCGCGCCGATCCGCTGGCCTTGCTCGCGCTGCTGCCGGTCGCCGGGCATCTGGCATGGCAGGTGGCGACACTGGATGCAGACGATCCCGCCAACCCGCTCGCCCGGTTCCGCGCCAACCGCTGGGCGGGCGCGCTGATGGCGGCGGCGTGCTTCGTGGTGGGGAACGCGGGGGCCTGACGCGATGTGCAACCTCTACCGCATGACCAAGAACGCGAGCGAGGTGGCCGCGTGGTTTGATGCGGTGGACGCGGCGCAGGGCGCGAATTTCGGCGCGGAGGTCTATCCCGGCTACCCCGGCCTCGTCGTGGCAGAGGGCGCGGTGCAGGCGATGGCATGGGGTTTCCCGCTGGTGCTGACCGGCAAGCAGGGGCAGAAACTGAAGCCCAAGCCGGTCAACAATGCGCGGACCGACAAGCTCGGCACCTTCTTCTGGCGCCAGTCCTTCGAACGCCGCCGCTGCCTGATCCCGCTCACCGCCTGGGCCGAGGCGCAAGGGGCCAAGGGGCGCATGACCCGCACGTGGATGTCGCTGCCCGGCGTGCCGCTGTTCGCGGCGGCAGGCGTGTGGCGGCAGAGCGAGGAATGGGGCGCGTGCTATGCGATGGTGATGA
Source organism: Porphyrobacter sp. HT-58-2 (assembly GCF_002952215.1). NCBI lineage: Bacteria > Pseudomonadati > Pseudomonadota > Alphaproteobacteria > Sphingomonadales > Erythrobacteraceae > Porphyrobacter > Porphyrobacter sp. HT-58-2. Next base: position 1,693,736 of record NZ_CP022600.1, read on the forward strand.
CCGATAGCGCGGGCTCCGACGCGGCAGGCGTGCATGAACGCATGCCCGTGCTGATCGCGCCCGAAGACCACGCCCGATGGCTCTCTGGCCCGCCTGACGAGGCGCAGGCCCTGTGTGGCCCGTGGCTGGGGCCGCTCGTGATTGATCCCACGAACGAGCCATGGGCGCGGACAGGGGGCAGCCAGCCGGGTCTGTTCTAGCCGATCCGGGGCGTCCGGCGGCTGACCGGGTTCGACGAACGGCATGAGCCTCGATCAATTGTGTGTGTTGCTCCACCAACACGGCTTTTCCTGCGCGCGAAGTGCGTTAGGATACAAAGGATTGAATCAGGGGATCCTTCATCATGCTCGAACTCGCTGGCGTCAGCCATGTCTATCCCAACGGCACCCGCGCGCTGGATGATGTGACCCTGTCGATCCCCAAGGGGATGTTCGGGCTGCTCGGCCCCAATGGCGCGGGCAAGTCAACGCTGATGCGCACCATCGCCACGTTGCAGGCGCCGACCGCCGGGAGCATCCGCTTCGGCGATATCGACGTGCTGGCCGAGCCTGATGCCTTGCGCCGCACGCTGGGATATCTGCCGCAGGATTTCGGTGTCTATCCGCGCGTCTCGGCCTATCAGATGCTCGATCACATGGCGGTGCTGAAGGGCATCACCAGCGCGGGCGAGCGCAAGGCGGTGGTCGAACACCTGCTGAATCAGACCAATCTGTGGGCTGTCCGCTCCAAGGCGATTGCGGGCTTTTCGGGCGGGATGCGCCAGCGTTTCGGCATTGCGCAGGCGCTGATCGGCGATCCGCAGCTGATCATCGTCGATGAACCCACCGCCGGGCTCGATCCGGAGGAGCGCAACCGCTTCCTCAACCTGCTGGCCGGGATCGGCGAGAATGTGGTGGTGATCCTGTCCACCCATATCGTCGATGATGTCGCCGACCTGTGCCCGCGCATGGCGGTACTGGCCGGGGGCAAGGTGCGACTCGAGGGCGCGCCGCTTGAACTGATCCGGCAGACGCAGGGGCGGGTGTGGCAGCGCACCGTGCCGCATACCCAGCTTTCCGAGATGCAGGCGCAATACGAGGTGATCTCGCACCGCTTCTTTGCCGGCGAAATCGTCGTCCATGTGCTTGCCGACAGCCAGCCGGATGGCTTTGCCCCGGTCAGCGGCGGGCTGGAGGATGTCTACTTTGCCACCCTCGCCGAAACCCGCCGTGCTGCCGTAGCGGCGTAAGGGGAGGCACCGTCCATGCTTACCGCGCGCCTTGCGGCCTTCGAACTGCGCTATCAGCTCAAGAACCCGGTTTTCTGGGTTTCGGTGCTGATCTTCTTCCTGATCGGTTTCGGCCTGTCCGCGAGCGACAATGTCAGCATCGGGACACCGGGGGCGGTGCACGAAAACTCGCCCTATGCCGTGACCTATCTGATGTCGCTGATGGGCACTTTCTACCTGTTCGTCATCACCTCTTTCGTCGCCAATGCGGTGGTGCGTGATGATGTGACCGGCTTTGGCCCGATGATCCGCGCTACCCCGGTGGGCCGCACCACGTTCCTTGCCGGGCGCTTTCTGGGCGGGCTGGCCATCGCGATCCTGGGCTTTGTCGCGGTGCCGCTGGGCATTGCGACGGGCGCGGCCATGCCATGGGTTGACCCGGAGACCGTCGGGCCGGGCGGCTTTGCCACCTATGCCTGGCCGTTTCTGGTGATCGCGGTTCCCAACATCATCCTGTCATCCGCGCTGCTGTTCAGCCTTGCCACCATCACCCGGTCGATGCTGGCGAGCTATCTCGGCGTGCTGGTGCTGGTGATGGCCTACCTGACCGTCAACGTGATCCTTGCCGCCGATCCGACCTATCAGGACACTCTGGCGCGCTACGAATTGCTGGCTGAAGGCGCGATCCGGCAGGTTTCACGCTATTGGACCGCAGCCGAGATGAACAGCCTCGCGATCCCGCTTGAAGGCAATCTGCTGTTCAACCGCGTGTTCGTGCTGGGCCTGTCGATGGTATTTCTCGCCTTCGCCTGGGCGCGCTTCAGCATGACCGAGCGTGCGCCGTCGCGCTGGCGGCTGCGGCGGCTCGCCAAACAGGCAGCGCGCACTGCCAAGGCGGAGCGCGCGGTGCCGCTTGCGCTTGCCGCCCCGGCCGCGCGCCGTTTCGGGTTCGGCCACGCGGTGCGCACCTTCTGGGCGCGGCTCAAGGCTGAAGTGATGCTGGTGGTCAGGAGCCCCGGCCTGATCGTGCTGCTGCTGATTGCGCTGTGCTTCATCGGGCTCAACCTCGCCTTTGCCCAGACCCAGTTCGGCACGCCGTCCTATCCGCTGACGGCCGATGTGATTGTCGTCGTCCTCAGCAACATGTTCATCTTCACGCTGATCGTCGCGGTGTTCTATGGCGGCGAGCTGGTATGGCGTGAGCGCGATGTGAAGATCGGCGAGATTGTCGATGCGACCCCGGCGCCTGCCTGGGCGATGTTCGTCCCCAAGATCCTCGCGGTGTTCGTGGTGTTGCTGGCGATGGCGCTGGTCGGGATGCTGACGGGGATCGCCTATCAGCTGATGAAGGGCGCGCCGAGCATTGATGTCGGCCTCTATCTCACCGCCTTCGTCCTGCCGCAGAGCGTCGATCTGCTGCTGCTGGCGGTGCTGGCTGTGTTCTTTCAGGTGCTCAGCCCCAACAAATATGTCGGCTGGGGGCTGATCCTGGTGTGGTTTGTGGGCCGGGTGTTCCTCAACAACCTCGGCTACACCAACATGCTCTATAACTTCGGGGGCGGGCCGGGCGAGCCGCTCTCCGACATGAACGGCACCGGCGGTTTCTGGGTCGGCGGGCTGATCGCGCGGGCCTATTGGCTCTGTTTCGGGGTGTTGCTGCTGGTGCTGGCGCATTGGCTGTGGCCCCGCGGCACGGTGGTTTCGGTCTGGCCGCGGCTGAAGGGCATGGGCAAGCGCATCAGTCTCGCCTCGGGCGGGATCGCGCTGGCGGCGGTGGCCGGGATGGTCGGCACGGGCCTTGTGATCCACCACAATATCAAGGTGCTCAACCGCTATCAGACCGCCGACGAGGCCGAGGCCTGGCTGGCCGAATATGAACGCAAATACCTCAAGTTCGCCGATCTTCCGCGCCCGGTCGTTACCGATGTCGCGTTCGATGTCGCGATCTTCCCGGATGAACGGCGGGTGGATGTGACCGGCCATTATGATCTGCGCAACGACAGCGGCGTGCCGATCAGCGAAGTCCATATCCGGCAGGGCGACGAGGCGGTTGAATATAGCCGGCTTGATCTTGCCGGGGCGAGGCTGGCCGAGGATGATACGCGGTTCGGCCACCGGGTCTTCCGTTTCGACACACCGCTCGCGCCCGGAGCGACGACGCGGCTCGATTTTACCTCGCGCGTTTGGCGGCGCGGCTTTGCCAACCGCGGGGCGGCGATCGACGTCGTCGACAATGGTACCTTCATCGACAACACGGTGTTCGCGCCGATCGTCGGGATGGACCGCCGTGGCTTGCTGACTGACCGCATCGAACGGCGGCGGCAGGGCCTGCCCGATGAACTGCGCATGGCAAAGCTGGAGGACACCAGCGCGCAGGCGGAAAACTACATCCGCGCCGACTGGGTCAATTCGCGCATCACCATTAGCACCTCTGCCGATCAGGTGCCGGTCGCGCCGGGCAACAAGGTGTCAGACCGCATCGAAGGCGGCCGCCGCATTGCGGTGTTCGAAAGCCCGGCGCCGATCCTCGATTTCTTCTCGGTGCAATCGGCGCGCTATGCCGAAGCGAGCGACCGCTACGGCAATGTCGAGCTGACCGTCTATCATGATCCGCGCCACGTCTGGAACGTGCCGGCGTTGCTCAAGGCGATGAAGACCTCGCTGGGCTATTACGAGCGCAATTTCGGCCCCTACCAGTTCGGCTATGCGCGGATCATCGAATTTCCGGGCTATCGCACCTTCGCGCAGGCCTTTGCCGGGACGATGCCCTATTCGGAAAGCATCGGTTTTGCCGCTGACGTGCGCGATCCGGAAACGATCGACTATGTCTCATACGTCACCGCGCACGAGCTGGGCCACCAGTACTGGGCGCACCAGATCGTGGGCGCAGACATGCAGGGTTCCACCATCCTGTCGGAAACGCTGGCGGAATACAGCGCGCTGATGGTGATGAAGGAGCTGTATGGCGAGGACAAGATCCGGCGCTTCCTCAAGTTCGGACTCGATCAGTATCTCGCCGCGCGCAAGGCCGATGTCCTGCCCGAACAGCCGATGGTGCGGGTGGAGAACCAGCAGCATATCCATTACCAGAAGGGCTCCCTGGTGATGTATCTGCTCCAGCAGCGGCTGGGCGAGGATGCGGTCAACCGGGCGCTGGCGCGGATGATCGCGCGCTACAAGTTCAAGGGCGCGCCGTACCCGCGCAGCCTCGATCTCATCGCCGAACTGCGCAAGGAGGCGAAAACGCCAGAACATCAGGCGCTGATCACCGACCTGTTCGAGAAGATCACGATCTACGATCTCAAGGCGAAGGAGGCAGTCACCGCCCAGCTTCCCGATCGCACCTGGCGCACCCGCATCACCATCGAGGCGGCCAAGTTCTATGCCGATGGCAAGGGCAAGGAGACTCCCGCCACCCTTGCCGAGAACATCGAGGTGGGCGTGTTCACCGACCGGCCTGGGTCTGGCAGCTTTGCCAAGGCCAATGTGCTGTCGATGAAGCGTTACCCGGTGCGCGGCGGCAGGCAGGTGATCGAGGTGATCAGCAAGGGGCGTCCGACATTCGCCGGGATCGATCCCTACAACTTCTACATCGACCGGGATTCCGACGATAATCTGGTGGCGGTGACGGAGAGCTAGCCTTCCGGCCCCAGTTCCGGATCAAGGTCGCGCGGCCGGGCGAAATGCACCAGCTCGGCGCAGTAGCGCTTCAGCTCGCTCCAGTGCTGGATATCGCATTCCAGCACGGCATAGGCGGCGGTCGGGAATTTCACGACCGCTTCCTTGAACAGCGCGTTTTCCTTGCCCGGCGCCACCAGTTCCAGAAGCACGTCCTGAAGGCCCGGATTATGGCCCGAAATCAGGATCGCGCGTGCCTCGTCATCGCCGCTGCCGGCATGGGCCTCGATGGTCTCGACGATGGTGTCGAAGCTGGCGAGGTAGAGCCGCTGATCATAGATCGGCTCTGCGTCAGGCATTGCGCCTTCCAGCGTCAGCTTGACCCGCACGGCGGGGCTGGCGAGGATCTTGTCCCACTTGATGCCGTGGTCGCGGATATGCTGGCCGATCAGTTCGGCCCCCTTGCGCCCGCGCGCGTTCAGCCCGCGATCGAAGTCGCGTTGGGCCGTATCATCCCAGTCGGACTTGGCATGGCGCAGGATGCCGAGGATTTTCATGGTTGCAAGGCGTCTCCTGATCGCGCGGTCTGCTTGCCCAGAACACCAGCGGCGAGGCGTTGTAAAGCCTCATCGAGCGTCACCCGCAGCACTGGCGTGCCTTGCGGGAAGGCCGACAGCAGCCGGGTGGGGAAGGCAGGGGAAAGGACGATGAAGTGGCCCGCGTCCTCCTTTGACCGGATCAGCCGCCCGAACGCCTGCGCCAGCCGCGCGCGAATGATGCGGTCGTCATAGGCGCTGCCGCCACCTGCCAGTCTGCGCGCCTTGTGGAGAATATCGGGCCGCGGCCAGGGGACCTGCTCCATCACCACGCACCTCAGCGAATGGCCCGGCACGTCCACCCCGTCCCGCAGCGCATCGGTGCCGATCAGGCTGGCGCGCGGATCGTCGCGGAAAATGTCGACGAGGGTGCCGGTGTCGATCGGATCGACGTGCTGGGCATAGACCGGCAGGCCCGCCCGCGCGAGCCGGTCGGCGATGCGGCCATGAACGCTGCGCAGCCGCCGGATCGCGGTGAACAGGCCGAGCACGCCGCCTCCGCAAGCCTCGATGATCCGCGCATAGGCCCCGGCCAGCGCAGGCAGATCGCCCTTGGCGATGTCGGTGACGATCAGCACCTCGGCGCGGCTCGCGTAGTCGAACGGGCTCTCCGCCGCCGAAAGCAGTGGCTCGCCCTCGATATGCGCCGCGCCGGAACGGGCGATGGCGGAGGCCCAGCGGTCATCATCCCCAAACCCCTCGGTGCCGCGGTCGGTCAAGGTGGCGCTGGTCAGCAGCACGCCGTGCGCGGGTTCCAGCACTACCCGGGCAAAGGGCTTCATCGGGTCGAGCCAGCGGCGATTGAGAGCCACATCGAACTCGCGCGCGTCGGAGCGGTCGACCGCGAGCCAGTCGACGAACTCAGGGTCGGCGGGGCCGCCCAGCCGGTCGAGCAGCGCCTCCCACGCCGCGATCAGATCGATCCGCCAGGCAAGCGCGAACCGCGCCCCCTCGATCCGCGCCCGGCCTTGGGCGTCGAGCCAGTCGGGCGGTTCGGCAAGGATCGCCTCCAACCGCCCGCCGAGCCGGATCAGCGGCACACGGATGCTGGCGAGCGCCTCGGCGGCGGCGGCGGCGGCTTCGATCACCTCGCCCGGAAGCCCCGCCGCCTCGGTCTCGATGCCATAGCCCGCATCCACCCCGCCGCTTTCGTCGCGGGCATAGGTCGCGGTGCGCACCGCGGCGAGCAGGGCTTCGAGCGGGCCGAAGGGGGCGTTCTCGGCAAGGCGCTGGAGCCAGCCGTCCGAGGGGAGCAATTGCCCCGCCTTGCAGGCTGCCGCGATGGCTTCGGCGCCTGCATCATCATAGCTGGCGAGATCCGCCAGCCGCGCCGACAGCCCGCGCCTGCGTCCACGCGTTTCCTTTTCCGGGCCGATGATCCAGCGCCGCAGTTCGATCGTTTCCTGCCCCGAAAGCGTCGCAGCAAAGGTGCTGTCGGCGGCGTCGAAGACGTGGTGGCCTTCGTCGAAGATCAGGCGGGTGGGGCGCTGGTTGGGGTCGCGGGCGCGGGCGGCGTTGACCATCACCAGCGCATGGTTGGCGATCACCAGATCGGCCTGCGCGCTATCCCGCGCCGCCCTTTCGATGAAGCACTTCCGGTAATGCGGGCATCCGGCATAGACGCACTCGCCGCGCTGGTCGGTGAGCGCCGCGATCCCGCGCTTCCTGAACAGCGTGCCGAGCCAGCCTGGCAGATCGCCGCCGATCATGTCGCCGTCGCGGGTATAGGCCCCCCAGCGCGCCACCAGCTGCGCCAGCACGGCGGGCCGACCGGCAAAGCCGCCTTGCAAAGCATCCTCAAGGTTGAGCAGGCAGAGGTAATTTTCGCGGCCCTTGCGCACCACCACCGGCGGGGTGCCATCGGGGCGTTTCACCGGCCACGCCCTGCGGCTTTCGGCGCGCAATTGGCGTTGCAGGTTCTTGGTGAAGGTCGACACCCACACCGTCCCGCCGCTCTGCCCCGCCCAGAGCGAGGCCGGGGCGAGATAGCCCAGCGTCTTGCCGATCCCTGTCCCCGCCTGCGCCAGCGCCAGATGCGGGCGACCGGGGGCGGAGCGCGGGGCGAAGACCTTTGCCACATCGGCGGCATAGGCGCGCTGGCCCTCGCGGCTCTCGGCCCCCTCGCCGGTGAGGCGGGCAAGCTGGGCCTGCACGGCCTCGGCGGATAGTTCCACTTGACGCGGAGCAGGGCGCTCGCCTGCTTCCTCCCATTCGGGCAGGCGCGCGAACAGCCAGCGTTCGGCGCGTTCCGGTTTGGCGATGTGGGGTTTCAGCACCTGCGCCCACGGCCAGCGCAGGCGTTCGAGCGTTTGCAGCGCGCTCCACGCGCCCTCGCGCTCGGGCCAGTCGGGGCTCTGGCACATGGCCGCCAGCGCGCCTGCCGCCTGCTGGAGCAGTTCCGGCACAGCGGCGTCGCTTTCCGGCACCGGCAAGCCCAGCGCCTCGGCCAGCCCGCGCGGGGTCGGCACACAGAAGCGTGCGGGGTGGACGAAGGCGAAGGCTTCGAGCAGGTCGAGCCCCGACAAATCCGGGTATCCCAAGCGGCTCGCCACCAGCGGCGCGTTCAAGAGCAGCACCGGGGTGTCGGCGGCGGCCATGATCGCATCGCCTTTGGACACGGCGCGCGTCGTGCCATCGCCCGCGCGCAGCCAATGTCCGCCATGGCTGGCATGGAGCGCGGGGAGGGGCAGGGGACCGGGGGGCGTCACGCGCGCAAGGATGCGCGAGCGGCGCTCGCTTGTAAACGTAGGTCACGCTGACTTTGCCCGGCAGGCTGTCCTACACCGCCCGATCGGCGTAGGCGGGTGCTGTCTCACCGGGGCAGGGCGCGTGAAGAGCCCCTGCTTCCCCTGTCCGTCAACTTATCGAATTCGGATATAAAGCATTGGCAAATTTGAAATAAATCAGAGAACGCCAGCTTGACAGGGTGTCAAGTTTGTCAAGCTGGCCCGCGCCATTGTGCTTGCAAGCTGCCGTTCCATCCCTAATAGCCGCCCCGTCATGACCATCACCCAAGAAGCCCTTATCGCCGCCGCCCAAACTTCCAAGGCCTGGCCGTTTCAGGAGGCGCAGCGCCTCGCCAAGCGCCTGCCGGAAGGCAAGCCCGGCGGCGTGCTGTTCGAGACCGGCTATGGCCCGTCAGGCCTGCCGCATATCGGCACCTTTCAGGAAGTGCTGCGCACATCGCTGGTGCGCCGCGCCTATGAAACGCTGACCGGCGGCGCGGCGACGCGGCTGGTGGCGTTTTCGGACGATCTCGATGGCTTGCGCAAGGTGCCGGACAACGTCCCCAATCAGGCGATGCTGGCCGAGCATCTGGGCAAGCCGCTGTCGCGCATCCCCGACCCTTTCGAAAAGTTCGAAAGCTTCGCCGCGCACAACAATGCGATGCTGCGCGATTTTCTGGATCGCTTCGGGTTCGAATATGAATTCGTCAGTTCCTCGGACTGCTACAATTCGGGCCGGTTCGACGAGGCGTTGCGCGGGGTTCTGGCGAATTTTCAGGCGATCCTCGACATCATGTTGCCGACCCTCGGCGAGGAACGGCGCAAGACCTATTCCCCGGTCATGCCGATCAGCCCGACGACGGGCGCGGTGTTGCAGGTGCCGGTCGAAGTGGTCGATGCAGGCGCGGGCATCATCCGCTTCACCGACGAGGACGGAAGCATTGTCGAGCAATCGGCCTTGGGCGGCATGGCCAAGTGCCAGTGGAAGGTCGACTGGGCGATGCGCTGGGTGGCGCTCGGTGTCGATTACGAGATGTATGGCAAGGACCTGACCGACAGCGGAATCCAGTCGGGCAAGATCGCCCGCGTGCTTGGCGGCCACAAGCCCGAAGGCCTGATCTACGAGCTGTTCCTCGACGCCAAGGGCGAGAAGATCTCCAAGTCGAAGGGCAATGGCCTGTCCATCGAGCAGTGGCTCGAATATGGCAGCGAGGAATCGCTCGGCTATTACATCTTCGCCAATCCCAAGAGCGCCAAGCAGCTCCACGTCGGCGTGATCCCCAAGGCGATTGACGATTACTGGCAGTTCCGTGCCGCCTTGCCGGGTCAGGATATAGACAAGCAACTCGGCAACCCGGTGTGGCATCTGCTGCGCGCCAATCAGCACCATGCAGGGGCCGAGGCTCCGGGGGCGGGTGATACGCTGCCGGTGCCGTTCAGCCTGCTGCTCAATCTGGTCGGCGTGCTGGGGGCGGGCGCGACCCATGAAGCGGTGTGGTCATACCTTGGCAATTATGTCGCCGATGCCGATCCGGCGGCGCACCCGGCGCTTGACGTGCTGGTGATGAAGGCGCTGGCCTATAACCGCGATTTCGTCGCCCCGACGCTGGCCAAGCGCGCGCCGGTGGATGGCGAGGTGGCGGCGCTATGGGCGCTCGATGCCGCGCTCGCCGAAGCACCGGCGGACATGAGCGCGGAGGACTTGCAGACCATCGTTTACGAGATCGGCAAGCAGGAGGAATTCGGGTTCGCTTCCCTGCGCGACTGGTTCAAGGCGCTCTACGAAACCCTGCTCGGTTCCGAACAAGGCCCGCGCATGGGCAGCTTCATCGCGCTCTACGGCATTGCGCCCACCCGCCAGCTGATTGCCGAGGCGCTGGCGAAGGCATGACCTGCGCATGACCCGTGACGCCGATCCGCACAAGCTCGCCCGCGACCTGCTCGGCCGCGACTTCGACGAGCTTGCCGCGGACGAGCAGCGGGTGCTGCGGCGGGTTGCGTCCGGCACTTTCACCGGGCGCGATGCGGATGAACTGGCGCAGGCGCACGAGACATGGAAGGACCGGCTGGCGGATCGCGTCGCGGCGGTGGGCGGCAGCTGGGGCTTTATCGTCGGTTTCGGCGTGGTGCTGCTGGTGTGGACCAGCCTCAACAGCGGGGTGCTGGAGGCGCTGGGGCTGGGGCCGTTCGATGCCTATCCGTTCATTTTCCTCAATCTGATGCTGTCGATGCTGGCCGCGGTGCAGGCCCCGGTGATCCTGATGAGCCAGAACCGGCAGGCGATGAAGGACCGCATCACCGCGCGCCACGATTACGAGGTGAACCTGCGCACCCAGCTGGAAATCCTGCGCCTGTCGCATCGGATCGAGATGCTGGCGCGCGAAGTGCACAAGCTCGCGCCCGAGACTGAGAACCCTCAGACACCCTCTGCGAAATGATTGCGGGCGTTTTGCCGCGTCAACTCCACTTGCGGGTGCGGTACCACTTGGTGATGACATATTTCACCCCGCGCTCAACCGGGGTTCCGGCGTGGAGCGTTGCCTCATTGGGGCGCCCGTCGGTCAGGGCATTGTTCCACAGCAGCAGCACGCCGGGCTTGGGCAGGATCTGGATACCGAGCGCGGTGAAAGCGGTCGAGCCGCCCGCTTCGACCGCATTGAGATAGGCCATCGCGGTCCAGCTGCGTTGCCCGCCCCGCGCTTCCTCCTGCGGCCAGTAGCCTTCGGAGGTGTAGAACCAGTCATTATGCGGCTTGAACTGCTGGCCGGGAAGGTAACGCTGGCCTTGCACCGGCTCGCCGATCTCTGCCTTCACGCCCAGCACCGCATCGATCCGCTGCGAGATCCCCGCCACAAAGGGATCGTGCGGGTCGAGATCGCCCGAATAGGATGTGCGAAAGCCGCTCGCATAGTCGAGCTCGTGGAGCGATGAGGGACGCGCAACCGTATCGATCATGGCGCAAAGCTGGGCGCATTCGTGTGCGGTCAGGAAGTTGCCGATGGCGAAGAGCTCGACCTTCTCGGACGGGATCCGGTAGACAGCGGGACTGGCAGCTAGCCGCGCGCGGACACTGGCGCCAAGCTGGACGAGGGCCTCCTGATCGGGAACGACTGCGGTCACGTCCCAAGCCTAGCAAGCAGAGCCGCGCGAAAAAAGCCCCGCCGGATCGCTCCGGCGGGGCCTGTTCTGGCGAGGTTTCGACCTACCAGAAGAAGTCGTGGATCACATCGACCACTTCACCAGTGTAGATGTCGACCAGCAGCACATCGTCATAATAGCGGACCCACTGGTAGGGACCGTAGACCGGGGGCAGATGGAAGGCCCACGGATCATTGATGAAGAAGCGCGGCTGAAAGAACAGGCTGTCGAGAAAGAAGCCCGTCTGCAACCGGCTGTAGCGGTGCGCCCGGAACGGCGCGACATAGGGGCCGGGGCGGAACAGGAACTGGTTGCCGCGACGGAAATCGAACCAGTCATAGGCCCGGTTGCCACGCCAGCCGCGATCCCAGCGCCGGAAATCCCGGTTGTCCCAGCCAGGGCGGCCGTTCCAGCCCCAGCGCCAGTCGTCGCGCCGCCAGTTGCGCCGGTCGCGCTGCCAATCTCCGCGGCGTCCATCGCGCCAGTCACCCCGGCGTCCGTCACGCCAGTTGCCGCGCGGGCCATCACGCCATTCGGCACGGCGTGCATCGCGGGCGATATCATTGACCTGACCGGCAAAGCCGTCCCTGCGACCATCGCCGCGCCAATTGTCACGCTGACCGTCACCGCGCCAATTGTCGCGCTGGCCATTGCCGCGCCAGTTATCACGGCGTCCATCGAAGCGATCGGCACGCCGCTCACCGCGATTCTCTATGCCCAATGCCCGGCGATCACCGCGATCCTCGATCCGATCGGCCCTCCGCTCGCCGCGATCCTCGATGCGCATCCCCTGACGTTCGGACCGGCGGTCGACGCGATCGGCGGCACCCTCGCGGCCCCGCCAATCCAGCCGGTTGTCGCGTGCATCACCGCGCTGCTCGACCCGGCCAGCGCGAAAGTCACTGCGGCGCTCAACCTGAGCCGCGCGTACTTCGCTACGACGGTCGACGCGGTCTGCGCGCTGTTCGCTGCGCCGTTCGATCCGTGCCGGGCGTGCCTCGGCCTGACGGGCTGCCTGTGCGCGACCGGCTACATCGCCGCCGAAGCCACGAGGGCTGCTCGCCCGACTTTCGCTGCGGGTCCGATCCGGGCGCGGTGCAGGCGCGGCGCGTTCCATCCGGGCTCTGGCCGGTCCGCCGCGATTTTCGCTTCGCATGGATGGTCGGGCGGACGGGCCGGAGGCCGCCTGATAGATCTGCACGTCGGCAGTTTCCTGTGCTGCGACAGGCATGGCAGGAAGCGCCATTGCCAGCGCAAGAGCCAGAGCGGACAGCGAGCCGGTCCGGGCATAGAGGTTCATCATCGCAAGTGCCTCCAGTGTCGCCGGCCCCACCACAAGCGGCTAGTTGATGGGGCGGGTTTAGCGGACGCAGACTGTCGCAGGGATGAACCGGCCCACCGATATTCAGAAAAAACTGCGCTAAAGTGAACGGGTGCAGGCCGTGCTTGACGGGTGGGGGTTTGCCGGAGAAGGCAGCTTTCATGCTAGAAACGCTCGATGAATGCCTCACGGATTGCCGTAACCGCCTGATCCGCGCGCCGCGAGACCGCAAGTCGCCGATGCATACGCCGGTGATCGTGACCGGTGATGTTGATGCGCGTGTGATGGTTCTGCGCGCTTTCGATTCGGTAGCCTGGCGGCTGCGGTTGCACACCGACATCCGCGCACCCAAAGCGCAGGTGATCCCCGCCGATCCCCGCGTGGCGGTGCTGTTCTACGACAAGGGTGCGAAGATCCAGATCCGTGCGCGCGGTCTGGGCGAGATTGTGGCCGCAGGTGATGAGGTCGATGCGGCATGGCGCGCCAGCACCAATTTTGCCCGGCGGTGCTATCTGGGCGATGGGCCTGGTTCGGCCTCTGACAAGCCGACTTCAGGCCTGCCAGCCGAGTTCGAAGGGGTCGAGCCGGACGACGCGCAGCTTCTACCCGCGCGGGAGAATTTTGCACTGCTGCGCATTACGCTCACCGCGCTGGACTGGCTTTATCTTGCGCATACCGGCCATGTCCGCGCGCAATTCGAACGGGTTGATGGCGCTGACAGCTGGAAGGGGCGATGGGTCTCGCCGTGATTGCCAGCCGGGGATCAGGCGGCGGAAGCGGCAGGGGATGACGTTGTTACTGAAGGCGGAGGCAAGAGAAACACCTCCTCAAGCTCGCTGGCTGATACGATATGCCCCTCGCCCTTGTTCAACGCCTGTTTGAGTGCGTATCGGGCCTGCATCATCAGAAAGTCAGCTCCGGCTTCCCCACCCCCGCCTGCAGCAACACCGAAGCTGGCGCTCAGACGGCCGGTGCTGCCGATCTGAGGCAGGTGCAGCCGCGCAAGCAAGCGGCGCAGACGAGCGGCAATGCGCTTGGCCGCGCGTTCGTCTGCGCCATCAATCACGATGGTGAAGCCGTCGCTATCGCTCATGCTGACCTGATCACCGCGGCGAAGGCCCGCCCGCATCACCGCGGCGACGTGCGCGCGCACCTGTTCGTTGGTGTCGGGGTTCCACATGGGACGAAGGCCGACGATCTGGTCGAGCTGACCATGGAGTACCGCCTTCGATCCGGCGCGCATGGCATTGCGATGGTCGGCAAGACTGATCGCCTCGGCAAAGGTGGCCGGCTGCATCAGCGCACTCAAAGGATCGCGGCGTGGATCAAGCCGACGATTGGCAAGCAGTCTTCCCGCCCATACGCCGACCGCTCCTGCGACCAGGTTCAGCACAACCGCCAACTCAAGCGGCACTTCGATTCCCGTGATCACGCCCCTGTTATCCCCATGCGACCTTTTTATCGCCACGGAGAGTGACTTACGTCGCTTTAAGGAAGCGTAAACCTGACGGATCCAGCGCAACATCGCTGGCGGATCGCGCCGCCAGCAGTGCTCCATCAGCGTGTCAGCTTCTTGTAGGCGAGGCGGGTCGGTCGGTCGGCAGCATCGCCCAGACGGCGGCGCTTGTCTTCCTCGTAAGCTTCGAAATTGCCTTCAAACCATTCGACATGGCTATTGCCCTCGAAGGCGAGGATATGCGTGGCCAAGCGGTCGAGGAAGAAGCGGTCGTGGCTGATGACCACGGCGCAGCCCGCGAAATTCTCGATCGCGTCTTCCAGCGCGGCGAGGGTTTCGACATCGAGATCATTGGTTGGTTCGTCGAGCAGCAGCACGTTGCCGCCCTGCTTGAGCATCTTGGCCATGTGCACGCGGTTGCGTTCACCGCCCGAAAGCTTGCCGACGTTCTTCTGCTGGTCCGCCCCTTGAAGTTGAACGCGCCGACATAGGCACGCGTGCTCATGTCCTGCCCGTTGACCTTCATGTAATCGAGCCCGTCGGAGATTTCCTCCCAGACGTTCTTCTTCGGATCGAGATGGTCGCGGCTCTGGTCCACGTAACCGAGGCGCACGGTCGAGCCGATCTCGATCGTGCCGCTGTCGGGCGTTTCCTTGCCAGTGAGGATCTTGAACAGCGTCGATTTGCCCGCGCCGTTCGGGCCGATCACGCCGACGATCCCGCCCGGGGGCAGGGTGAAGCTGAGGTTTTCGAACAGCAGCTTGTCGCCATAGGCCTTGGAGATGTTCTTGGCTTCGATCACCTTGCCGCCGAGGCGCTCGGGCACCTGGATGACGATCTGGGCCTTGCCGACCTGGCGGCTGTCCTGGCTGTTCTGCAATTCCTCGAACTTGCGGATACGCGCCTTGGACTTGGTCTGGCGCGCGGCCGGGGTCTGGCGGATCCACTCGAGCTCGCGTTGCAGCGCCTTCTGCTTGCCGCTTTCCTCGCGGCTTTCCTGCTCCATGCGCTTGGCCTTCTTCTCGAGATAGGTCGAGTAGTTGCCTTCGTAGGGATAGTACGACCCGCGATCGAGTTCGAGGATCCATTCGACCACGTTATCGAGGAAATAGCGGTCGTGGGTGATCATCAGCACCGCGCCGGCATATTCCTTGAGGTGGTTTTCCAGCCACTGCACGCTTTCGGCATCCAGGTGGTTCGTGGGTTCGTCCAGCAGCAGGATCGAGGGCTTCTGGATCAGCAGGCGGGTGAGCGCAACGCGGCGCTTTTCACCGCCCGACAGGTCTTTCACCGGCCAGTCGCCCGGCGGGCAGCGCAGCGCTTCCATCGCGACTTCAAGCTGGTTGTCGAGCGTCCAGCCATCGACTGCGTCGATCCGGTCCTGAAGCTCGCCCATTTCCGCGCCAAGTGCGTCGAAATCGGCGTCGGGCTCGCACATCAGGGCGCTGACTTCGTTGAAGCGGGCCACCAGATCGGCGGTTTCCTTGGCGCCTTCGCGCACGTTTTCGAGCACGGTCTTGGTCGGATCGAGCTCGGGCTCCTGCTCAAGATAGCCGACGGTGATGTTCTCGCCCGGCCAAGCCTCGCCGGTGAAGTCCTTGTCGATCCCGGCCATGATCTTGATCAGGGTCGACTTGCCCGCGCCATTGGGGCCGACGATGCCGATTTTTGCACCCTGATAGAACTGGATGTTGATATTGTTCAGCACCGGCTTCTGCGCGCCGGGGAAAGTCTTGGTCATGCCCTTCATGACGTAGGCGTATTGGGCGGCCATCGGTTGAGTCCTTTGGGATCGGATAGTCGGGTGGAGAAGTTTCGCTGGCGCAGATAGGGAAGGGGAGGGTCAAGGGCAAGCGGCTAGACAGTTGCGTGGAGCAGCGATAGCACCTGCGGTCATGAACCGCATTCTCCCTGCGCTGACCGCGCTTTCGTTTGCTCTCCTGTCTGGTGCAGCCGTTGCTCAATCGCCGTCGCTTGAAGCCGTGGCAGATGCTGCGCTGAAGGGCGATGGCATTGCTTGGGGTTTCGTTGAGGGCATTACCACCGAAGTCGGTCCACGTCAGGCCGGGACCGAGGCCGAAGCGCGCGCGCGGGCGTGGGCGGTGGCATGGCTGAAGCAATCTGGCTTCGAGAACGTCGCGATCGAGCCGTTCATGATGGACACTTGGGTGCCCGGCGACATCGCTCGCGCCCGCGTGACCGCGCCCTTTGCCCAGGATCTGGTCGTCCTGCCGCTTGGCAATTCGGCAGCAACGCCTGCTGGCGGCATTGAGGCCGAGGTGGTGTTTTTTCCGCACTGTCGATGAACTGCGAGCGGCGCCCGAGGGGAGCCTCAAGGGCAAGATCGCCTATATCAGCCACCAGATGCGCCCCGCGCAGGACGGATCGCATTATGGCTTTGCAGGGCCGGTGCGCTGGGTCGGGCCGGGCCTTGCGGCAAGCAAGGGCGCGGTTGGCGTCGTCATCAAGTCGGTCGGCACCGACTATCACCGCAACCCCCACACCGGCGGCACCAGCTTCCCCGCAGGCGTCGCCGCGATCCCGGCAGGCGCGCTCAGCCTGCCCGATGCGGAGAACCTTGAACGCATGTTTGCGCGCGCGAAGGGCAAGCCGCTCACGCTGAGGCTGGAAATGAACCCGCGCCAGATCGGCAAGACGGAAAGCGGCAACGTGGTGGGCGAAATTCGCGGGAGCAACCCCTACCTTCCGCCTGTGTTGCTGGCCTGCCACATCGACAGCTGGTGGAACGCTCCGGGAGCCTTCGACGATGGGGCGGGTTGCGGAATCATTGCCGCCGCCGCGCTCAATGTGGCCAAGGCCGGACAGCCGCTGCGCACCGTGCGCGTGCTGATGGCGGGAGCGGAGGAGACCGGGCTGTGGGGCAGTGCGGCCTACAGCAAGGCGCATATCAACGAGCCCATCGCGGTCGGCCTCGAAAGCGATTTCGGCGCAGATCGTATCTGGCGCTTCGAATCGAACTTCCGCGAAAGCAATCCGACGCTCCACAAGAAGATCGCCGCCGCCGTGGCGCGCTTTGGTGTGTCGGCAGGCAATGATGTCGCCACCGGCGGCGCAGACCTCAACATCGTGCGAGACCAGAAGGGCGCGCTGATCGACCTGCAGCAGGACGGCACCCGCTATTTTGATCTCCACCACACACCCGATGATACGCTCGACAAGATCGATATTGCCCAGCTGCGCCAGAATGTCGCCGTGTGGACGCAGGTGGTGGGTATCATCGCGAACGAGAGCACCTCGATCCAGACCGGCGGTCCGATCCCTTCGGCCCCGCCGATCATGCAAGAGCAATAGCCTCCTCGCCCATACACCTGTGCTGGCCGCATCGCAGCGCAGTTCGGCTATCAGAACTTGAGCAACATCAAGCTGTGCAACGGTGATCCCCATCGCCTGCCTGCAGATCGCCGCAATTGACCAGTGGCCGGCGGACTGAGCCCCGAAAGCACATTGCAATCAGGCTGCAATCGGCGAAGATTCTGCGTGCTTGTCCGAAAGGAGTCCCACTGCCATGACCGCAGCCAGCGCCCATCCCGATGATCCCCATTATGTGCATCGCACCGGCTGGCTGCGCGCGGCAGTGCTTGGCGCGAATGACGGCATCATCTCGGTATCCTCGCTGATCATCGGTGTCGCTGCGGCGATGCCCGAACCCGGGGCGATCATGATTGCTGGCGTTGCCGCGCTGATTGCAGGCGCGATATCGATGGCGGCAGGGGAGTTTATCTCGGTTTCCTCGCAGGCTGATTCGGAGCGGGCTGACATCCGCCGCGAAGCCGAGGCGCTGGCAGCCACCCCTGCTGACGAGGAAGCAGAACTGGCTGCGATCTACCGTGAACGGGGCCTCAGTGTCGAAACTGCCGCCGCAGTAGCGCGCGAACTGACGGCGCTTGATCCCTTGGCTGCCCATGTGCGCGATGAGCTGGGTCTGTCCGAACATCTTGCCGCGCGTCCTCTGCAGGCGGCACTGTCATCTGGTGTGACGTTCAGTGCGGCTGCCGCTGTGCCTCTGCTGGCGGCATGGCTGGCGCCTTCAGCGGCGATTGTCGAAACGGTTGTGACCGTTTCCCTGCTGGCGCTGGCAATTCTGGGCGCGCTAGGGGCCAGAGCAGGTGCCGCCCCGCTCGTGCCGGCTACGTTGCGGGTCGTGGGCTGGGGTGTGTTCGCCATGGCAACTACAGCGGCGGTAGGGCGGTTGTTCGGTATAAGTGTCTGAACGGCGTTGCCAAAGCAACCGCTCTGGCGAGGGCAGATCAGCACCTCGCCAGTAGCGACCTGATCATGCGCTTCTCACGGCCAGAGGCGGGAAGTGCGGCTCTTTACAGTGTTGCTGGAAAAATGGTCGGGGAGACAGGATTCGAACCTGCGACCCTCTGCTCCCAAAGCAGATGCGCTACCAGACTGCGCTACTCCCCGACGCCATGTTGTCCCGCCCTCCCGCGCCCGTTCCGGTGGGCCCGGCAGGATTCGAACCCGCGACCTAGCCGTTATGAGCGGCCAGCTCTAACCGCTGAGCTACAGGCCCCTTGGAAATGGAACCGGAAGGCAGGGCGACGGGTGCCTCTACTCTGCGTCCGCTCCTGAGACAAGCGGGCAAGCGGTGCCTATCCGCCGGTAGCGGCGATGATGTCGGTGACAGTGCAACTGCGCACCCCGCGTCGATCCAACTCCGAATAGACAGCGCCGAACCATTCGTAGAGCGCATCAACATCAACTTGCGTCCGGGCATAGGGGGTGTGGCCAGGGGCAAGGGTGGGACTGTGGAAGGACAACACAACCACCGGAAGACCGCGATCGATCACGATGCCGACCCCGCGCAGTGCCTCCTCGATCGACAGGCCCTCTGGCGTCAGCGCAATGCGTTCAAGCAGTCGAAAGCGGGAAAAGCCTGAGAAGAAGGTCGGAATATGGCGCTGCACCTTGTGGATCATCGGCCCGGCGCGGCGCAGCGGCCCCCAATAGGCGCTCGTCACCGGCAGTTCCAGCAGGCGCATCTCCCCGTCGACCCAATAGGGATCGAGCGGATGGGCGCTGTAATCCGGGCCGCCTTGCGGGCTGTAATCGAACAGCGGGCGCACCGAGGTGTCGATCCTGATCCCTGCGCGTTTCAGCAAATCGCCGGTGTGTGGGCCGAGACCATACCGCCCGGCACGATATATTAACGGGGGGGTGCCGAATGCCTTCTCGATCGCATCGCGAAGGCCCATGAACTTGGCTTCCTCAAGCTTAGCTGGCAGGTTTCCGGCGAAGGAATTGTAGACGTTGATCTCCTCCTCGAAGGGCGGGTTGACCCAGGGATGAAGCTGCACGCCTGCATCCGCCGTGCCGCGCCGCACCGCATCGCCGATGATTTCGACCGCACGCGGATCATGCACGATCGGCCAGTCGACCAGATAGACCGGATGCGCGCCGATTGCCTCGCAAAAGGACTGAAAGCGAGGGATCGCCCCGACGTGGGAGAGGCCATAGCCATCGCGGCGGAAAGGGCGGGTCCAGTCGAACTCTTCTTCAGTGTCGACCGTCAGCAGCACCCGTTGGCCAAACCCCGGCGCAAAGGCGGCCTTGCGGCCTGACGCAGGCACATCGCGCATCGATCCCGTCGTCATTGCCCCCTCACAATGTCGATTATCCCTCCCGTGCGCTAGGCAGAGCCTGACTCCCGGTCAAGAGCGGCAGGGAAAGAACCAGCGTATGGCCATCGCGATCAAGGCTGCCCCCGGCTGCGCGCGCCTCTGCACGGGCCAGCCGCAAGGCAAAGCCGGCACCGAACAGCCCGGCATTGATCGCGCTGCCGCCAGGGGCAGCGGTAGCGGCGAACAGATTGTCGGCAGCAGCCAGTCGCGCGGGCAGGTCGCAGGTAAGCCGCGCCAAGGCACGATGTCCGCCGATGAAGGGCTCGATCTGAACCCCCAGTCGCTCTGAAGGTGAACAAGCCGCAGCAAGGCTCGCCAGCAGCCGCCACACCAGCGCCTCTGCATCATCGTGGTCGATCGCCACCAGCACCGCGGTGGATTCCGCAAAGCCGAGGGCGATCCCCGCCTCCTGAGATGCGAGCACCGGATCAAGCTGCGCCGCCGTGCGCCGTACCAGTTCAGCAAGATCGCATTCGCCTGGCTGGATGGTGACGGCACCAGTCTCCAGGCGGGCAAGGCGATCGAGCTCCTCGAACCCGGCAAGGATGCGCGCTGCGTCCGCTGCAATCGCTGCCGCGAGCGCGCGATATTCATGCGGAGCAGGGCCGAAAAGCTGCTGCTGGATCACTTCCGCATAACCTTGAACTGCAGTCACCGGGGTGCGTAATTCATGGAGGAGCTGGCGGATGCGGTCGGCCTCGCGAGCCTCGGGACCAGAGGGTGCAGCGTGGGGATCGGGCAGGCGGCGCAGACGCCCGACATAGCCGGAGAAATGCCCCTCGTCGCTGAAACGCGGCTCGGCATCGACCAACCACCCGCCCGCGATGGCCGCAGCGCCGGAAAGGGTGATCGGCGTCTGGGTCACAGGCTGGCGACGCTGGAACGCGCGTTCCAGATTGCGCTCGCCGGGCGCACTGGCATCATCAGGCAGCTGTGCCCCGAACAGGCGGGTACCGACGACCATCGGAGCTACCTCGGCGGTGGCCCATTCGATCCGACCGCCAGCATCGGCGGCAAAGCCGAAGCCGGTAACGATACGCGGGGGCCGCTCAGGCAGCTCGCCCAGCGGCAGGCGCGGCGAGCTTTCAAGTTCGGCACGGCTTTCCCCGCGCTCGCGCCGGAACTGGGCAATGCGCTCGACCAAAGCGGAAATCTCGGTGCGTCCATTATCATCCCGGTCGTGGATCCTGGCGGGCGCAGTTGCCTGCGGACGCAGCGGGATGGGCGCAGAGGGGCGCACGGCCGGCTTGGTGGCGGGCGGCTCTGTAATGGTTTCTGCCAGCGCCGCAGCCGGGGCAGGCAACCCGCGATCATGGACGCCAAGGCGCGCCAGCAAAGCCTCAGCATCGACAGGTAGATCACGGCGCAGTCGCAAAAAACCGCGCGCACGCACCGGCAGGCGCGGGATCAGCGCGGTCCAGTCTTCAGAGGTGAGATCCGCCCGGCCCAAGGCAGCGGCAGCGACTTCGGGCTCGTGATCGGCAAGATGCGCTGCCAGGTCGGCGCTGCGGAAGCGCCAGCCGGGCTCGCGGATCATGCGCGCCCGCTCTGGCGCCGGGATTGCTTCGGCCAGCGCGTCCATTCGCAGCCATGCCGTCGCCAGCAGGCTCTGATCGACCTTGCTGTTGCCACGCAAAGGTTCTCGGCCGAGCAGATCGAGCAATTGCCGGAACTGCGTGCGCAATGCCCCCTCGCCTGTGGCGCGCTGGCGCAACACTGTGGCAAGGCGGTCATCGAAAAACACGGCGTCTCCTCAGGCGGGGCGCGGGGGCGAATCGGACGCAGGCCAAGCCCCGCGCAGTCCTGTCATAGCCCGTGCCAGCGTGAACGTCTTATCAGGATGAACCAATAGCCACACTCTGACGCGAAAGGCGCGTTGCAAAGCGGGACAATTGCTGGCAGACCTAATAATATTAGCCAAGCGGGCCATCCGGCGCGCATCTTGTTTCTTTGGGATCATAGGGCACGCGCGTTCCCGACGGGTAAAGGGCGCTGTGCCGAAGGAGCTTCAGCCACGTGGCCAATCTTGACGAAATCGACCGCCGCCTGCTCGCGGAATTGCAGGCGGAAGGCCGCGTCACCAATGTCGAACTTGCCCAGCGTGTCGGGCTGACTGCGCCGCCGTGCCTGCGCCGGGTGCGGGGCCTCGAGGAAGACGGGGTGATCCGCGGCTATCACGCCGATCTCGACCCGTCGAAACTCGGTTTTGCGATCACGGTCTTTGCGATGGTCAGCCTCAAGAGCCAGGCCGAAAGCGCCCTGCGCGAATTCGAGGATCATATGCGCGCGCTGCCCGAAGTGCGCGAATGTCACATGCTCAATGGCGAGATCGACTTCATCCTCAAGATCGTCAGCAAGGATCTGCAGAGCTTTCAGGAATTCCTCACCGGCAAGCTGACGCCCGCGCCTAACGTGGAAAGCGTCAAGACTTCGCTCACAATCCGCACTGCCAAGCACGAACCAGGCGTTCCCTTGTAGGTGGGTGGGGTGGGTGACCGGCTTCTTGCCGCATGCCATTTCTAATGCTATGAGTTTTCAGGTAAAACTATTGAGGCCTGCAATTGCGGCGGCGCGGCTTTGGGCTGACTACCGTGGAAAAGGGGCGTGCGGATGATCGATGAGCCTCCTGCTCCTGCCGAAGCTGTGCTTGCTGTGGTCGAGATTGAAGCTGCTGCTACTGCCCCTGAACCTGACCAGCACCATGGGAACAGGGTCGTGATCGACCTCTTGCAGCTTGTTCCGCCACCACCGCCGCCCGTGTGCGAACCGGATGAGCCCGATCCCTTCAACCCCGAAATCGTGGTGTGCCACACCAGCGAAGTCTCGCAGCGTCTGGGGCCGAAAGTCGGCCCTGAGGATGATGGCTTCGCCAGTGCCATCCCGCGCGCAAGGGTGCAATTGTCCGAAACGACGGCCGCCGAAGCCAATGCCACCAACCCGAGCGTTGGTGGCTGGAACGCGCAGGGCGCTGAATTGCGGCTGAAGATCGACTTTTGATGTCAAGGGTTCGCTGATGCGAACCCATGCGCCGCCCACCACGCCTGCCCACCCGGCTACCAATGATACGATCAGGCTATGGTGGCTGGGCGGGGAGGCACGACGGGCCGTAAAAGCCGCGATCAGTGCAACTTGAGCCGGGGCCGCACGATGCGGTTTACCCGGCCGATCAGCATCAGGAAGGTCGCCTTCACCCAGCCGTGAATGCCGATCAGGTGCAACCGGTAAAGCGAGGTGTAGATGAACCGCGCCAGCCGCCCTTCGATCGCCATGCTCCCGCCGATCAGGTTGCCCATCAGGCTGCCCACGGTCGAAAAGCGGCTCAATGACACCAACGAGCCCTTGTCGTAATAGACAAAGTGCTTGAGCGGCTTGCCCTTCTGCAACCGCACAATGTTGTCGAACACGGTTCCGGCCATCTGGTGCGCGGCCTGTGCGCGCGGGGGGACGGGGCGATCCTCGCCCGGCGGGGTGTAGCTGGCGCAGTCGCCGAGCGCGAAGATTGACGGATCGACTGTGGTCTGGAGCGTATCGGTCACAAGGATCTGGTTGCGGCTGTTGGTTTCAAGCCCGAGCTCCGACAGGAACTCCGCGCCCTTTACCCCCGCTGCCCAGACGATCAGATCGGCCTCGATCACGTCGCCGCACTTAGTGATGAGCTGGCGCGGGCGCGCCTCGATCACCTGTGTCCCCGGACGAACCTCGACGCCAAGCTGGCCCAATTCGTACTTCGCCGCATCGGCAAGTTTGTCGGGGAGGGCGGGGAGGATGCGCGGGCCGGCTTCGAGCAGCGTGACGTGCAGCCTACTCTCGTCGAACACTTCGAGGCCATAGTGCCGCAATGCGCCTGCCGCGTTGTAAAGCTCCGCCGCCAGTTCCACGCCCGTCGCCCCGCCGCCGACGATGGCAACGCGCACCTGTTCATTGGCGGTGGGGTCGTTCATCATCGCCCGGCTCACGCGCAGGCAGTGGTTCAGGAGCCGCGTGCGGAACCGGTCGGCCTGAGCGCGGCTGTCGAGGTAGAGGCAATGCTCGGCGACCCCCGGCACGCCAAAGTCATTCGAGACTGACCCCATCGCCAGCGCGAGGATATCGTAGCGGATGGTATGGGCCTCAATCAGCTCGCTGCCGTCCTCGTCATGCACAGGAGCAAGGCGGATGGTCTTGGCCTCGCGGTCGATGCCTTCAAGGCTGCCCTGAAAGAAGCGATAACCCCAGCGATAGCAATGCCCGCGATAGCCAACCTCGTCGAGATTGGCGTCGAGCGATCCGGCCGCGACCTCATGCAGCAGCGGCTTCCAGATGTGAGAGAGGTTCTTGTCGACCAGGATGATATCGTGCCGCTTGCGGCCATATTTGGCGCCCAGCCGCCGGACCAACTCGAGCCCGCCGGCACCTCCGCCAACGACGACAATCTGGGTCTTGCGGTTCATAACGGCACTCCTTCGCGCTGGTACGCGGCGCAATCCCGGTATGGTGATAGCCGGGCTGCAAGATAAAATCGCGTCAAATCATGCTGCTGATTGGCACCATGATCGTTCTCGAAGGGGAGGTTGTCGCGGCCATAGCGAAGCGGGCGGGAAGGGCCAAGCCTCCCGCCCGCTTTCGGGCTCAAATTTTTGTTGCAGTGCAACATAATTGCACCGGTTGGGGATAACGAGTGATCAGCCCTCGCGTTCCTCCAGCCACTTTTCCAGCCACTTGATCGAATAGTCGCCGTTCAGCACATCGTCCTGCCGCAGCAGTTCCTGGTGCAGCGGGATGTTGGTCTTCACCCCTTCGACCACCATTTCCTCCAGCGCCCGCCTGAGCCGCATGATGCAGCCTTCGCGCGTCCGCCCGTAGACGATCAGCTTGGCGATCATGCTGTCGTAATAGGGCGGGATCTTGTATCCGGCATAAAGCCCTGAATCCACGCGCACATGCATGCCGCCCGCTGCATGATAATAGGTCACAAGGCCTGGCGAAGGCGCGAAATTGAAGGGGTCTTCAGCGTTGATCCGGCACTCGATGGCGTGGCCGTGGAATTCGAGCTCGTGCTGCTGCACCGACAGCGGGCGTCCTTCGGCAATGCGGATTTGTTCGCGCACCAGATCCACCCCGGTGATAAGCTCGGTGACCGGGTGTTCGACCTGCAGTCGGGTGTTCATCTCGATGAAGTAGAACTCACCGTTCTCCCACAGGAATTCGATCGTTCCCGCGCCGCGATAGCCCATGTCGCGCATCGCCTGAGCGCAAACCTCGCCCATCCGCATCCGCTCCTCGGCGGAGATGACGGGGGAGGGGGCTTCTTCCAGCACCTTCTGGTGGCGGCGCTGGAGCGAGCAGTCACGCTCGCCCAAGTGGATGGCATTGCCATTGCCGTCGCCGAACACCTGAAATTCGATGTGGCGCGGATTGCCGAGGTACTTTTCGATATAGACGGTCGCATCACCGAAAGCGGCCTTCGCCTCGGTGCCGGCCTGCTGGATCAGCGTTTCGAGCTGGTCCGGCCCGTTGCACACCTTCATGCCGCGCCCGCCGCCGCCGGAAGCGGCCTTGATGATCACGGGATAGCCAGCCGCTTCGGCAATCGCCTTGGCTTCGGCGATATCGGAAACCGCGCCATCCGAGCCGGGGACCAGCGGCAGGCCGAGCGCGCCCGCGGTGCGCTTTGCCTCGATCTTGTCGCCCATCGTGCGGATATGTTCGGGCTTGGGGCCGATCCAGATGATGTCATGCGCTTCGACGATGTCGGCGAACTTGGCGTTCTCCGACAGGAAGCCATAGCCTGGATGGATCGCGTCGCACTGCGCGATTTCGGCGGCCGAGATGATATTGGCGATGTTGAGATAGGACTCGCTCGCAGGCGGCGGGCCGATGCACACCGCATGGTCAGCGAGCCGCACATGCATCGCGTCGGCATCGGCGGTGGAGTGCACCGCGACCGTCTCGATCCCCATCTCATGCGCCGCACGGTGGATGCGCAGCGCGATCTCGCCGCGATTGGCGATCAGGATGCGTTTGATACCCATGATCTTACGAGATCACCACCAGCGGCTGATCGAATTCGACCGGCTGGGCGTTCTCGATCAGGATCGCGGAGACGGTGCCGGATTTGGGCGCGGTGATCGGGTTCATCACCTTCATCGCCTCGACGATCAGCAGCGTGTCGCCTTCCTTGACGGGTTTGCCGACCGCGATGAAGTTCGCCGCGCCCGGTTCGGGCGCGAGGTAGCAGGTGCCGACCATCGGTGATTTGACGGCGTTGGCCATGTCTGGGCCAGCAGGCGCTGCGGCTTCTGCCGGGGCAGGAGCCGCGGCAGGGGCAGGCGCGGCGGCAGCAGGGGCGGGAGCTGCGGCATAGACGGGCGCGGCTGCAGCCACGGCCCCGCGCGACACGCGTATCTTGCGGTCGTCATCCTCAACCTCGATCTCGGTCAGGCCGGTTTCGTTGAGCAGCTCGGCAAGCTCGCGCACCAGCGCGGTGTCGATGTTCATGCCCCCCGACTTGCGTCCATTTGCCTTGCCGGATTGGCCAGCGTCGTTTGCCATGTATGTCCCTTGTTTTTGTGAAACGCCCGTGAAGCGCGAGGGACTATTGCCGCGAATTGCGGCTGGCAAGTGGCAAAGGCTGGATTTTGTGAAAGTCTGGTGACGGATCAGACCTGCCCGGACGCTACGGCTTCAAGCGCGATGCGGTAGGAATCCGCGCCGTGCCCCTCGACCGTCATGGCGGCGGCCATGCCGACATAGGACAGGTGGCGGAACGCCTCGCGGGTCTTGGGATCGGACAGGTGGACCTCGATCACCGGCGTGCGGATCGCCTTGATCGCATCGAGCAGCGCGATGGAGGTGTGGGTATAGGCCGCCGCATTCAGGAGCACAGCGCGCGCGCCCTGGCCTTGCGCCTCGTGCAGCCAGTCGACCAGCATGCCTTCATGATTGGTCTGGCGCATGTCGATTGCGAGCCCGAGTTCGCGGGCGCGATCCTCCAGCATCCCGGCGATATCATCGAGCGTGGTGGTGCCATAAATCTCCGGCTCGCGCGTGCCGAGGAGGTTGAGGTTGGGGCCGTTGAGGACGTAGACGAGATTGGTCATGCGCAGCGGCTTAGCGGGAAGGCGCGGGGCGGGGAAGGGAATCTCACGCCCCTTCCCACGTCGTGTAGTGGTGGACTGAACAACTGGCGACGAACTTCTCCATGCCTTGCGGAATGAAGGCGCGACTCCAGTCCTCTCCCGCAAATTCCTTGACCGAGCTTTCATCCTGCCATCGCGAGATCATAAGATATTCGTCTGCGTCCCATCGGGAAGGCTTGCATATCTCGACCGCGAGGGCGCCCCGTGCATGGCGCACGGCATCGACTGAGATCGCGGCAAATTTTGCCTCGAATTCTTCGCGTAAGTCAGCGTGGATACGGACGCAAAAAAGCCGGATAATCGGCATCTGTTAGCCTCTCTTGACCAGTGTCGGCGGGACCAAGGCAGGCTAGCGGCGCAATGCTGGCCCGGAAAGTGCCTACCGATCCACACCCCTGACCTTCCCCCACTGCCGCGCTGCCGTGTAGCCAAGGTAGCCGGTGCCGAACAGCGCATAGAGCGGTTCCGGCAGGCCATTCAGATAGGCATTCATCCCCGCCGCAATGTCCCTCGCAGCCACGGGATGGAAGGCGCTCAGCACCCCCATCGGCAGCGCTGCGAGCAGCAGCACATACATCACGTATAGGAAGCTCGGGCGGGCGCGGCTGGTCCAGGGGTCGGCGGAGTTGGCCTCGGCGACGATCGCCTGAAGCTGCGCCTCAATCATCTTCATTTCCTGGGTGCCTTCGAGCGCGATCAGTTCGAGCTTCGCCTTGGCGCGGGCTTCCTTGTCGGGGATGATCTTGTCGATGATCGAGGCGAGGGGGCCGATTAGGGCGTCGATGAGGGACATGGCGCGCGCTCCTGATTGCGTGAGTCGCGCTGAAAATGACCAAATCGGTTACAGTAGGAAAATGATTTAACCTATACATCGCCCGCTTCGGCGAGCAGCCGCTGCGCCAGCGCCAGATGAGGCCGGTCGAGCATCGCCCCGTCCAGTGCCACCACGCCTGCACCAGGGTGGTCGTCAAAGGCCTGCACCACCGCTCTGGCATGGGCCAGTTCCGCGGCGCTCGGGGTGAAGGCCGCGTTGATCGGATC
Source organism: Porphyrobacter sp. HT-58-2 (assembly GCF_002952215.1). Classification (NCBI taxonomy): domain Bacteria; kingdom Pseudomonadati; phylum Pseudomonadota; class Alphaproteobacteria; order Sphingomonadales; family Erythrobacteraceae; genus Porphyrobacter; species Porphyrobacter sp. HT-58-2. The sequence continues at coordinate 1,721,605 of NZ_CP022600.1, forward strand.
AACCTGCGCGGGGTGGATTGCCAGCATTCCGCGGAACCCCTGCGCGCGCACGCGTCGGGCTCGCGTCTCCAGCGCTTCCAGATCGCGGAATTCCGGCTGCACGGTCTCGATCGCCGCTACCCCTGCTGCCGAAGCGCCGATCAGGCACAGGCTGCGGGCCATTTCATAGGTGTGGGAATATTCGCCATCCGGCCCGCGCTGCTCACGCGCGCCCAAGGCCGAGGACAGATCCTCTGCCCCCCAGCTCATCGCCACCAGCCGTTCGCGCCCCGGATAGTCCCCCGCATAGTCGCCGGTGCGGAACATCGCCGCCGCAGTCTCGGTGACGAGCGCGGCAATCAGCGTGCGCCCCGGCGGGATGCCGTTCGCGGCCTCGAGCGCGGTCAGATAGTGGTGCAGGCGGGTTAGGTCCGCCGCCCCTTCCGCCTTGGGCAGAAACACCCCGCCGGGCTGCGCGGGGATCACCGCGACAAGATCGGCGATACAGTCAGAGGTGGAAACCGGGTTGATCCGCACCCAGAGCCGGGCGCGGTTGTCCGAAGCAGCGATCGTGTCGGCCACCATCTGTCGCGCTGAGGGTTTCTTTTCGGGCGCGACCGAATCCTCCAGATCGAGCAGTGCGATATCAGCCGATCCGTCAATCGCTTTGCCCATCTTCTTTTCGCTGTCGCCGGGGGCAAACAGCCATGAACGCATTTTGGGAAGGGCAGGGTTGGACATGATACGATCCTCTCACCCCCCGCTTACGAAGCAGCATCGGGTGCTGCAAGCCTCAGAACGAGCCCTCGACATCGAAGCTGAAGATCGTGCCGAAGCGCCGGTCTCGCCGTTCGGAGAAGGCGGCGAGGCCCGCTGCGCGGTCGGTGAAGACAGTGCGTTCGAACCGATCGCGTTGCGACAGCAGGTTGCCGACCCGCGCACGCAGGGTCATGCCGGCGACATCCTTGTTTTCGACGAAGGCCGACAGGAAGGCAAAGCTGGGCTGATTCAGAAAGACCTCGTCCAGTCGAACGCCGCGCGCGTTTTTCTCCCAGTTCCCGTCGCCGCCAAACGCCCATGCGGTGCCCGGCACATCGTGCCGGAGGTTGAGCGAGACGTCGAGCAGGTCATTGCCCGAAACTTCGCGCAGGTTGCCCAGCAGAGGGTCGCGCACCTCGCTTTGAGTCCATGCCAGCGCGAGATCAAGCCGGGTGCCTTTCCACCCGAGCCGGTCGGACAGCAGCGTGGCGTTGCTGCTTATGCCGTAGAACCGTGCGGAGGGCAGGTTGCCCGGTGCCTGCCCACCGCCTGCAATCGGAATCTGATCGACGACATCGGTAAAGTCCTCGACGAAGCCGCTGACGTTGAGATTGCCGAGCGCGCCCAGCCGCCAACTCGCCTCCAGCTCGTAAACCCAGCTTTGTTCCGGCACGAGATTGGCATTGGTCACATCGGTGCGATCCTGATCGAGATCGACCGAGGCGATGAAATCGAAGAAGTTGAGCTGGCCGACGACCCGTTCGACGCGGCCCGCGAGATTGAGCGCGGGGCTCACCTTCCAGTCGAGCGAGGCAAACCCCTTCGGGCGCCAGAAACTGCGGGTCAGGCCCTGCGGCCCGGCCTGACTGATGCGCGAATATTCCGCGCCGCCCGACAGTTGCAATTGCAGGTTGTTCGCCAGCGCGCGGCTGAAGGTGAGCCCGGCATCCAGCCGGTCTTCATCGACCCGGTCGCTGGCACCGGGCAGCTCGACCGGTTGCAGCACCCCGGCACCGTCCCGCACGGCGAGGGAGGAATTGATCTCGAGGAAATTGCGAACGCCTTCCACTGCCGCGACGATGTTCCCGCCGACGGCTCCGAAGGTGTATTCCGACCGCAGGATGGTTTCCGCCTCGTCAGCATCCTGCACGAACAGCGAGCCTTGGGGCGCGGTGCCATCGGCAAAAGTTGTCACCACCGCATTGGTGAAGGGGCTGTCTTCGTAGCGATGATAGGCAATCAGCTTGAGCCGCCCCGGCCCGAGCGCGAATTGATAATCCGCGCCGAGTTCGAAATTGAATTCGTCCTCCGACCGGCTGAGGTCGCGCTGCCGTTCGACCGGCGCGCCGGGGGCATTCTGACGCGAAACCTCCGTCTCGCGGAAGAAGAAGCCCTGAGTCTCGCCGGTCAGGTTGAGCACATTGCCGTTGTCAGCCGAGCGTGTGAAGGAGCCCGACAGGCTGAGACGGTCAGAGTTGAAATTGGCCTGTTCGTCACGCTCTGCGACCAATGCGCCCGTGCCGTCGAAGACCTGCTCCGGCCCTTCATTGCCGCGCCGGTTGGAATCATTGCGCAGGGCCAGCGTCCATTCGTTCTTCGTCCCGCCGCCAGCCAGCGCGACCTGCCCGTTCAGCAGGCGGGCGGGTGTGCCGAAGCTGCGGAATTCGGGCGAATAGCGGAATTGCCCGCCGACCTGTCCGCTTGATCGGGTGACGACGTTGAGCACCTGCCCGGTCAGTCCGCCGATATCGAGGCTGGCCCCGTCAACCAGTTCGAGCCGCATCACATCGCCCACCGGGATGCGCCGCAGGGCCTGCACCGGGCCATTGGATTTGCCCGAGATGCGCCGTCCGTTGATCAACACATTGGTATCGGCCTGTCCCAGCCCGCGCGCATTGTCGCCCTGCCTGATGGCAAAGCCTGGAACCTGCTGCGCCATGTCCAGCGCATTGCGCGGCGCAAAGCGCGCAAAATCTTCAGGCGTGAATGTGCTGCGGGTGGTTGCGGCCTGCACCGCGGCGCTGCGTTCCGATCCGGTACCGTCGGGCGTGGCGATGCTGTCCTGCGCGGCGGCACCTGCCGCCCAGCAACCCATGCTTAGCGCAAGCAGAGGCGGGACCAGCAGCGCGGTCGAGGATGCGGACAGGCGAACCATGGAGCGCCTTTGCCTGCACTTGCAAGGCATTGTCGATAGGCAATCGCGCTTCCCATCGCCCAATCGGCAACCGGCTTCGACCAACGGGTTTGGTCGCTGCCTTGCGGAATTGCGAGGGGGGCGTCTTGCCCATGGCGAATGCGCCGATCGGTTGCTATGGAGGACGCGTTTCAACCAGCGGGGGAGCCGTCTGTGGCAATCGCATTTTCCGTAAACGGCAAGCCGGTCAGCGTCGAGGCCGAAGCCGACACGCCGCTCCTGTGGGTGCTGCGTGACGATCTGGGCATGACCGGCACCAAATTCGGATGCGGCGTCGCGGCCTGCGGGGCGTGCTCGGTGCATGTCGACGGTGCCATCACTCGCTCGTGCAGTCTCCCGGTGGGCGAGGTTGCGGGCAAGGGGGTGACCACGATCGAAGGCCTCAAGGGTGCCGACGGCACGCTTCACCGGGTTCAGCAGGCGTGGATAGACGCGCAAGTGCCGCAATGCGGCTATTGCCAGTCAGGCCAGATCATGGCCGCGGTGGCACTGATCGAAAAGGTCGGTACGCCTTCTGATGAGCAGATCGACGAGGCGATGACCAATATCTGTCGCTGCGGTACCTATCCGCGCATCCGCCAGGCGATCCTTGCCGCAACAGGCCGGGCCGCGGCCCAGACGGGAGAGGCATGATGGCAGACAATCCCGCCCCCGATCTTGACCTGCCGGAAACCCAGGCACCTGAGGCCAAGCCCAGGAAGAAGGGGCTCAAGCGCCGCATTTTCCTCGCCGGTTCCGCCTTGCTGGTGGGCGGCGGCGTGTTTGGCGTGTGGTGGATCGACCGCGATGCGAAGTCCAAGGCCAAGGCCCTGACCCAAGGGCCGGGCGAACACGCCTTCCTCACCTGGATGAAGATTGCCGAGGATGACACGGTAACGGTCTATTCGCCGCATATCGACATGGGTCAGGGTTCGCACACGGCGCTTGCCGCGATGCTTGCGGACGAACTCGATGCGGCATGGGACAAGGTCACGATCGAACAGGCTCCTGCCGACCTTGCCTTTGCCAATGCCGCGTTGGCCAAGGGCTTCCTGCCCGAGATGGTCGGCGAGAGCATGGCCGGGCTCGTGCCTGATGCAATCGTCGGCATGATGGCACGCTCGATGCCCTTGCAGATTACCGGCGGATCGTCGGCAGTGCGCTTCACCGGCGAAGTCGGGATGCGCAAGACCGGCGCGGCGGTGCGTACGGCGCTGGTCGCCGAAGCGGCTGACCGGCTCGGTGTTCCGGCCAACGAACTCACGACTGCCGAAAGTGTCGTCACGCATGCCACGTCGGGCAAGTCGCTGCGTTATGGTGAACTCGCGGCAGGCGCGGCCGGACGCTCGCTGGAAAGCGATCCGGTGCTCAAGACCCGCGACCAGTGGAAGCTCATCGGCAAGCCTGTTGCCCGGCGCGACATTCCGGCCAAGGTCGATGGCAGCGCCGTCTATGGGATCGACTTCGCCTTGCCCGACATGCGGGTGGCCACCATTGCCGCAGCTCCAGTGCGGGGCGGCACGCTGGAAAGTGTGGATGAGGCCCCAGCGCTCGCCGTAAAGGGCGTTGAAAAGGTCGTGAAGCTGCCTGATGCGGTGGTGGTGATCGGCAAGGGCTACTGGCCTGCGCTCAAGGGTCTGCAGGCGCTTTCACCGAAATTCTCCGATGGTGGCAACGGCGGGGTATCGACCGCAGCGATCTATGCGGCCCAGGCCAAGCTGCGCCAGACCGCCGAAAAGCCCGACAATGAAGGCGGCGAGGGCGATGTCGAGGCGGCGTTCGGGGCGGCTGGCGCCAAGGTCGTCGAGGCCGAATACCGCGTGCCCTTCCTGCACCATGCAATGATGGAGCCCTTTGCACTGACCGGCCATTTCAAGGAAGGCCAGCTCCATCTGTGGGGAGGTCTGCAAGACCCGCTCAGTACCCGCACCAAGGCGGCGAAGGCTGCCGGGCTGGATGTCGATGACGTGATCTTCAATCCGATGATCATGGGCGGCGGGTTTGGGCGGCGTTTCCCCGATCTGGTCGAAATCATCGATCAGGTCGCGCTGGTGGCCAAGCAGGTGCCATACCCCGTCAAGCTGATCTGGAGCCGCGAGGAGGAGGTGGGTCACGGCACCTATCGTCCGCAATCATCAGCTGGCCTCAAAGCCGCGATTAAGGACGGGCAGATTACCGCGCTGCGGATCGACTACGCCCAGAGCGGCAATGCAGAGGGTGAAGTTCCGTTCATCTATGCGATCCCGGCCACCTCCCGCCGCCATTTTGCCTATCAGTCGAACCAGATCGACGGGCCGTGGCGCTCGGTCAACGCCACGCAATTGGGCTTCTACACCGAAAGCTTCATGGATGAACTTGCGGCAACAGCCGGGGAGGATCCTTACCAGTTCCGGCGCAAGCACCTGCCGGAAGGCTCCCGCCATGTGACAGTGCTCGATGAAGTGGCCAAGCGGTCCGGTTGGGGCTCGCCTCTGCCTGATGGTGTGGGGCGCGGCATTGCCATCGTCGAAAGTTTCGGCACCATCGTTGCCGAAGTCGTCGAGGTGAGCATCAAGGATGATGGCTCACCCAAGGTGCTCAAGGCCTTTGCAGTGGTCGATTGCGGCACGACGGTGAGCCCCGTCAACGCCGAAGCGCAGATTGCGGGCGGCCTCATCATGGGGCTTTCGTCCGCGCTCGGCGAGCAGGTCACGATCGAAGGTGGCGCGGTGGTGGAGAGCAATTTCACCGATTACCCGATCCTCAAGCTCGCTGACGCGCCGCCGGTGGTTGATGTGCATTTCATCGAAAGCGGGGCCAAGACCGGCGGCATCGGTGAACCCGGCCTGCCGCCTGCCTCGCCCGCGCTCGCCAATGCGATTGCGGCGGTGACGGGCAAGCGTATCCGCAACCTGCCGGTGCTGACACAGGCCAAGGCTTAGGGGTCAAGGCTTGACGCTGGAAGGCTGGTCGGCGCTGATCCTTGCCGGTGGGGCAGGGCGACGCTTCGGCAGCGAGGGGGGCGGGGGCAAGTTGCTCGCGGACCTCGCCGGCGCGCCGGTAATCCGCCGGGTGGCGGACCGTGTTCTTGGCGCAGGATTTGCCGAGGTGATCGCCATCACCGGGGCCGGAGATGCATCGATCAGACGCGCGCTTGCGGGTGTCGATGTGTCCATAAGCCACGCCCCCGACTGGGCCGAGGGCATGGCCGCAAGCCTGAGGGCCGGGGTTGCGGCGCTGGCGCCCGAGGCAATAGGGGTCTGCGTGTTCCTCGGCGATATGCCGATGGTGCCGGTTGGGTTATGCCGCCCCTTGGTGGCAGCGGCTGAAACGGCAGGCTACGCCGCGCGCCCCAGGTTCGAGGGCAAGCCCGGCCATCCGGTCGCCTTTGCCCGCGTGGCCTTTGCCGACCTCGCCGGGCTGATCGGCGATGAAGGCGCGGCCGCCATGCTCAAAGGCCGCAGCGACGTGGCCTATTGCGATAACGCCGACAGGGGCGTGCTGCTCGACATCGACACACCGGACGACCTCGCAGCCGCCATTGCAGCGTGGAACGCCTGTGAGACCTCGGCGATCAGCGAAAGTGCGACATCGCGCGGAGCCTTGCCGAACCCGTAAAGCCCGATCGGGGCGCGCAGCCGCGTCAGATTAGCCTCGCGCACACCATGGCCGCGCAGCCGCACAAGCCGGCCTTCCAGCCGCGCCCGCGCACCGATCGCTCCGACATAGAAGGCCTCGCTCCCGAGGGCTGCGGCAAGACCGCGTTCGTCATCTTCGCGGTCGTGCGAGAGCACCGCGATAGCGGTCCAGCGGTCGATCCCGATTTCTGCCAGCGCGTCCGTAACATCGCCACGGTGATAGGCGATGCCGGGGAAAGGCGCGACATCCGGCCCACCGGGAGTGACAAGCACCGCTTTCCAGCCCAGTTCGCGTGCCAGTGTCACGGCAGTCAGCGCTGCGCCGTCCTCTCCGATGATCACCAGCCGCAGGGGCGGCGTGTACAGGCGGGAGTAGCGTGCTCCGTCCCATTGATCTTGAGGGGGCGTTTCGCCAGCGGCTTCGGCGTGGCGGGTCGTGCCATCGCTCCACAACAGCACCGCGCGGCGCGCGTGCCACGCATCGAGCAGGGCAGACACGGCGGGTTCATCGGCCATGACGGGCTCCACCAGCACCGTGATTCCCGATCCGCAGGCGAGGCGAATGTCGATCCACGGACTTCCTTCGCCATAGCGCAGCAGGCGCGGCGCACCCTTTGCCATTGCCATACGGGCGTGGCGGGCGACATCATCCTCGATGCAGCCACCTGACAGGAAGCCCCAGTGTGCGGTGTCGGTGATCAGCATCTGCGACCCGACATCGCGCGGCGCAGACCCGTCGACCGCAATTAGCGTGGCGATAGCAAAGTGCTGAGGCAAAGCCGGGGAGGCCAGCAAAGCCTCGCGAATATCGTCGATCGGGGCGTTGAGACGCCAGCGGCTCATGACAAGGCGGGCTTTCGAGAATGACGTCAGACCCCCAGCCTAGCCCGCGCAATCACGGCGCGCAATCGCTTGCCAAACCCACGCCGTATCACATCGTGCCTATGAACAGTTCAGCACGACCCGGCCGCGATTGTAGCTTTCAAGGGTCGCCGTCACCACGCGCTGCTCTCCGCTACGGATCGCCGGCCTCGCAAAATGACAGACAACGGTCGTGGGAGAAGCGATGTTCTGCGTCACATTCATCCAGTCATTCCAGTTGAAGTTTCGCTGCATCCGTTCGTTCGAGCGTCTGACGTCCGAGGCGGTGACCTTCATGGTGGCGACATATTTTCCGCCATTGAAAGCAATGCTCGATGGCCGAAACAACACTTGCGCGCCCGATGCAAAGAACTCGATCGCTCGGGCCTCATCGCAAAGGAACATGTCGCCGACGTTTTCGATGACCCCCGACCACCGGGCGAATTGGCAATTGGGATTGTTGCTTTGCGTGCTTGTCGATCTTGTCGAGGTCGGCCGCGCCGGAGCTGCCGCAGCATTGGCCTGCGCTGCGAGCCGGGCTTGCTCGCGGCGTTGCTGCTCTGCTGCACGGTCCGCCCGCGCCTTTTCGACGGCAGCCAAGAAATCGCGCCGGTTACGGTCTGAAGGAGCGTCACCCTTGGCGAAATTGCGTGTCGTCTTGGCCACCAGTCGGCCACCTTCAATCTTGTACAGGACATAGGGCAGGTTGGCAGACTTGGTGCGATCCCGCGCTTCAGATGACACAATTACAAGGTTGCCGGCCAGGTCCTCGAAGGCAGATACTGCACCGCCCGTAACGGCCGCGATGTCGCCAGCCGGAACGCTTCGCCAGATAAACTGATACGGCCCCGGTGCAGCTTCCGACATCAGCCAGTTCTGCGAAAAAATCCCGTCGAAACCGGCTGTCGTTATCGCCCCTACACAGGCGGCGTCCGGCTTGGAGAGCTTTTTCACGAGTGATTTTTGGGCCTTGTTGCACTGCGGAGTGTCCGACAGCAACTTGAGCGGCTCATCGAAACTCAAGGTTCCCTTGACGGGTGTCGCGGATAGCTCGTGGACCCGCAGGAAGCCCGCCCTGACCGGCGCTTCGGCCACGACCTGCACCGGAGCGCGTTCCTGCGACAGGTTGCCGTCCCATACGAAACCATTTCTGCCGGTTCTGAGCCAACGGCTTTCCCCGTCGGTACCGGTCACCCAGGTGCCTTCGATGACGGTTCCGGCAGGCAATGTCCGCAAGATTGTCGAGCCGGTAGTCGACGGCTTGTTACGCTCTCTTGCCGCCGACGTCACCCGCACGCTCACAGTGGGACCTTCAGGCCCCGTGTCTTTTGCGATGCCGCCTTGCCGTGGCGGCGCAGTCTTGCGGAAGGGATCGGTCCAGTCGCGCAGAAACTCGGCGGATGAGCGCCTGTCACCCGAACCGTAGATGTTCAGCCAATCGGGACTGAAACGGCTCGGAAAATGGCGAAGTTCGAAGTGCAGGTGACAGCCCTGCGCGGCGCCGGTTTCACCGACAAGGCCGATCTGCTCGGCCTTTCCCACCCTTTCATTGATTGCGAGCTTGCGCCCGTCTGCACGTTTGGGCGCATCGTTGAGATGGAAATACGAGGAAAAGGTTCGCTTCCCGAGCAAGTCCACGTCCCCATGATCGATGATGACCATGTAACCGAGGCTCTTGAAGTTGGGATCCTTCTTGCTGTCGATGACGTCGATGACGATACCGTCGCGCCATGCCAGCACGGTCGAGGTCTTGCACGGTGCAGGAATGTCCACCCCGGCATGCGTGCGGTCGCCCCAGGACGGATAGGTCCCGTGCAGGAATTGCCCCTCCCGACCATTCGGGACAATATCCGTGACTTGCAGTAACTGATCGGTGTTTGCTGACGCTGGAGCGGCGCTGAGCATGCCCGCCACGAGACATCCAAGGCCGAGTCCCCACTTCATCATGCATTTCCTTCTGCTTCGGCGGTGACTGCGGCCCAGATGGTCTCGATGTGGGCGAGGCTACTGCGTGACGCTCTTCGACGAGACGCCGACGATGATTGCAGCAAGATGCATCCCAGTGGGGATAAGCGGGATCCAGTTGAGGCCCGGTACCATATCGAAAACAGCGGCAAGAATTGGGAAGATGACCAGCCAGCCCTTATCGACGACGGCGCCGCGCAGCCAGCTGATGAGCACCAGTCCACCCAGGCAGGCCAGATGCACAAACATCAGGATGTTCAGACCGTTCCCGCCGCCAGCCATGGCATCCGCGGCCGCCAGACCGGCATTCACCACAGCTGAGTTCGATCCGAAATAAGGAAGCACGTAGGTCGGAAACATCAGTAGGAGGTAGAGAATTACAAAAGATGGCCCTGCGGCAACGTACTTCTTGATGGCGTCCATCGGAATATCCCCTAAGAATGATTACTTTGTTGTATTTATTAAATTTTTATGAGCTTTTTCATTATTTTACAATCTCATGCTGCGCGTCCTTGCAACGCCTGGATTGGTGCGGACTTACATTGGTGACATATTGCGATAGCGTGATGAGAGGTCGGCATGGCGCGCACGGCAGCCCAGGATCGTGTCCCACGGCGTGGTGTAGCTTATCTGGGCTACCGCCGATTTCGGCATCGGTTTGAGCCGGTCATGCGCCAGGCACAGCTGACAGCATGACGATGGGATTGTCGCTGACTGGCGCCATGGTTTCAAGTGTCATGTAGCGTGCCCGCTGGACAGCCCATTCGTCGGATTGTTCCATGAGGATCGCGCCGATCAGGCGGTTGATCGCGCCCTCGTTGGGGAAGATCCCGACGACTTCGGTGCGGCGTTTGATTTCGCCGTTTAAACGTTCGATGGGATTCGTGCTGTGTAACTTGGCCCGATGCTCCTTTGGGAACGTCATGTAGGCCAGCACGTCAGGCTCGGCATCGTCCATCAAAGCGGCGAGCTTTGGCAGTTTTGGGCGCATCTGGTCGGCAACGGAGCGCCATTGCTGACTGGCCGCCTCGGGCGTTTCCTGTGCGAAGGCGGTGCCGATGAACGCGGACACGACGCGCCGACCGCTCTTTCCGGCATGGGCCAGCGCATTGCGCATGAAGTGGACACGGCAGCGTTGCCATGTAGCACACAGCAGCTTGGAGACAGCCGCCTTGATGCCTTCGTGCGCATCGGAGATTACCAGCTTCACCCCGCGCAGCCCTCGGCGCGTCAGTTTGCGCAGGAACGCAGTCCAGAAGGGTTCGGCCTCCGACGGCCCGATATCCATGCCCAGCACCTCGCGGCGTCCATCGCTGTTGACGCCGACCGCGATGATAACCGCAACCGATACGATCCGGCCATTCTGACGGACTTTGACATAGGTGGCGTCGATCCAAAGGTAGGGCCAGTCGCCCTCGATCGGGCGATCAAGGAAGGCGTTCACCTTCTCGTCGAGCTCTTCGCACAGGCGGCTGACCTGGCTCTTCGAAATGCCATCCATGCCCAGCGCCTTGACCAGATCATCGACCGAGCGGGTCGAGATACCGTGCACATAGGCTTCCTGGATCACCGCCGTCAGCGCCCGTTCGGCCATCCGGCGTGGCTCGAGGAAGCCGGGGAAGTAACTGCCTTTGCGAAGCTTGGGGATGCGCAGCTCTACCGTGCCAGCGCGCGTCTGCCAGTCGCGTTCGCGATAGCCGTTGCGCTGGACAAGCCGATCAGCGGACTTCTCACCGTGGCCAGCGCCTGTCAGCCCGCCAACCTCCATCTCCATCAACCGCCCGGCGGCAAACGAGATCATGTCGCGCAAAATATCCGCGTCGGGGGCCTTCTCGACCAGCGCGCGCAAGTGCATCAAGGAATCGGTCATCGTGGTTCTCCAGGTTCGAGCTTCGCAACCCAAACCTATCCGAAAACTGCGGTGACCACCCGCGCTGCTGGCTGGCTGCTACAGCGCTATATCGAAAGCGCGCAGCCAGCCAGCAGCGCTAACCCTCAGAACCTACACCACGGCCGGGGACACGACCCAGCCCAGCGCATTGGCAGCAGCAATGATTCCTCCATCCCTTGACGACCTGAAACGAGTCGACATGTCAGGGATAACTTGGAGGAAACGGCGCATTTCTCGCTTTTGTCTAAAAAACCGAGAATGGCACCAGTTGCCCGTGACTTGAATCTGGTGAAGAACAGGACGAAGAAACTAGGGGGCTGTCGTGCGTTTTTTTGTCGACACGGTTCAGGTGCGCTTTCTCTTCAACGAGCAGTTCGGTGGCATCGAAAACTTCGTCGATGAGTGGAAGGCGCGCCGGAGTGACCGCGCGCAGGGCGTCGATCCACGCAGCCTCAAAACGGTCTACAAGTGGCTTGCGGAAGGGATGCCCAAGCACGAGAACTCGTTCTTCGGCTTTTTCGGAGCTCTTGATGCAGATCCGATCGCCCTGATGGATTTTGAACGCAGCGCCTTTGCCAAGAATTTTGGCCGCTTCCGTCAGGCGATCATGCTCGCAGGGCTCAATGTCGGCGGTTTCCGGTCGCTAACGCGGCTATTGCAGCCGGCACAGCACTGGCCTGACAACCATCTGGCCGAATTGTACTATGGCAAGACATGGTCTTCGCGCGATTTCGAGCATGATGCGTGCGCGGCGATCAATTCCTATGTCACGTTCCGGCTCGGCGTAACCAATGAAGACCAACGCGACTGGCCGCGCGCCTATCATATTTCTTACCGCCGCAAGACCAATGCCGACGGCCTTTGGAGACCTTTCGGATCCATCATCTCGCGGCCTTCGGAATTGACGTTGGTGCATGAAAACGGCGCGGTGCAGTCCGCAAAGCCGAGAGCGTCGAAGCTGCCTGTCGAATTCAGGACGTTCTTCGGCCCCAGCGCGGCTGAATTCCGGATTGCAAGCCTTCACCCTTTCGATGCCCAGCTTGATCTTTTCGACGATCCCGAAGTTGCCCTGGTGTTTGCCGGATGAAGCAGCCGGAAGCGGGGGAGAGTGCGGCATCAGTGGCCATCAAGGCACCGCTGGAGCGGGTCGATCAATGGCAGGCTGCGGCTTATGGCAGCGGCGATCTGGGCTTTAATCTCTATTGGACCACCGTCAGCCTGTACATTTTGTACTATTACACCGATGTCCTTGGGATCCCGGCGACTGCTGCCGGTCTGGTATTTCTGCTCGCGATGCTGTGGGATGCGGTCACCGATCCGGTCATGGGGATCATCGCCCAGCGAACCCGCACGCGCTGGGGAAGTTATCGCCCTTTCATCGCGGCCGGGGCAGTGCCGCTATGTCTTTCCATGATGCTGCTGTTTCATGATCCGGGGCTCGATGGCATTGCGTTGATCGCCTACGCGCTGGCCGTGCAGATCCTGTTTCGCACAGCCTACACGATCGCGAATATCCCCTACAGCGCACTTGCATCGAGCATGACCGATTCCTCGCGTGTCAGGAATGCCTTGTCAGCCTGGCGGATTTCGCTGGCGACCATCGGCAGCGCGTTTGTCGGATATTCCACCCTCAAACTGGTGTCCTTCTTCGGGCAGGGCGATGCGGCCAGAGGGTTCTTCCTCACTGCAACTCTTTACGGGGTGCTTTCGCTGCCATTCCTGCTGACAGTCAGTTGCCGCATCAACGAAGGCCGCGCGCGGCCGCGACAGGCTATGACGGTATCCTTGCGACAAGCGCTTGGGGTGCTGCGGCACAACAGGCCGTTCCTGATCGTGCTCGCGGCGACGATGTGTGCCACGCTTGGCGGGGTCATCAGCAGCAAGACGCTCGTCTATTACTTCAAGTATACGCTCGGTGATGAGGCAGCGGTGGGCATGGCGTTTGCAGCCAATTCGCTGATCATCCTCATCGCCACGCCGCTATGGGCTGTGCTCACGTTGCACACCTCGAAACGTTTCGTCTGGCGTGTCGGGGCCATCTGCTCGATCACTGGCTCAGTGCTGCTGTTTCTCAATCCGTTCGAGACGGTCTGGGTCGTGGTAGGCCTGGTAGCCTTGGTGGGAACGGGAGCGGCGGCTGGCTATCTCAGCTTCTGGTCGGCGCTGCCCGACACGGTTGAATATGGCGAGGTGCGAAGCGGCCTGCGGGTCGAATCTCCAACCTTCGGCATCATGAGTTTTGCGCAAAAGGCGAGCTATGGTCTTGCCGTTGCGCTTGCCGGAATGTTGCTCGACCTGATCGGTTATCGCCCCAATGTCGAACAATCGGCGGCGACACTTGCCGACCTAAAGGCGGTCATGACACTTGTCCCGGCCGCCTTCATATTGATCGCCGTCCTCGTGATCGGACACTACTCCCTTGATGCCCGCAATCACGCAAGGCTAGTGACGATCCTGCGCAAACGTGCCGCAAGGGAATCCCGGAATTCAGCCCTGTCCTGAGCCATGAGGTTCAGCCTGTCTGGCCGCGGAACGGGGCTGGAGACATGGCTGCATTCCGGCGATATGGACGCGGCATGGCTCGGCTGCTCCTGTTCAACAAGCCCTTCGGCGTATTGTCGCAATTCACCGACCGTGGATCGCCCACGGAGCGGGCTACCTTGTCGGATTTCATCACGATGAAGGGCGTCTACCCCGCCGGGCGGCTTGACCGTGACAGCGAGGGGCTGCTGCTGCTGACTGATGATGGGCGGCTGCAAGCGCGCATTGCCGATCCGCGTTTCAAGCTGCCCAAGACCTATTTCGTGCAGGTCGAAGGCGATCCGCAGGAGGCGCAGCTGGAGGCCTTGCGCAAGGGCGTGCGGCTGAAGGATGGCATGACCCTGCCGGCTGAGGCATCGCGCATTGACGAACCAGCCCTGTGGCCGCGCGATCCGCCGATCCGCGTGCGCAAGTCCGTGCCTGACAGCTGGCTCAAACTCACGATCCGAGAAGGGCGCAACCGGCAGGTGCGCCGGATGACGGCCGCGGTAGGGCTTCCCACCTTGCGGCTGGTGCGCTGGTCGATCGGCGACTGGACTTTGGCAGGGGTCATGCCGGGACAGTTTATAGAGTTATCCGCATGAATTATCGTCATTCCTTTCATGCCGGCAACAGCGCCGATGTGGTCAAGCATGCGCTGCTGATTGCGCTTGTGAGGGCCTTGCAGTTGAAGCCTTCCGCGCTGACGCTGGTCGATACCCATGCCGGCTGCGGGCTGTATGATCTTGGCGGCGAGGAGGCCCGGCGCACCGGTGAAGCAACGCAGGGCGTGTTGCGCACCTTTGCCGATACGAACCCGCTGCTGGACGACTACCGCGCCGCGGTGCTGGCAGTGAATGAGGGGAAAGAGCCGCGCCTCTATCCGGGAAGCCCGCGCATTCTGGCACAGTTGCTGCGCGAGCAGGACGTCCTGATCCTCAACGAAAAGCATCCCGAAGACATTAACGCCCTGCGCAGCGCGATGCGCGGGACGTCCGCCGCCGTGCATCAGCGCGATGCCTATGAGCTGTGGCTGGCGATGCTGCCCACTCGCACCCCGCGCGGGCTGGTGGTGGTCGACCCGCCCTACGAGCAGACTGATGAACGCACGCGGATCACCGCAACCCTTTCCGCCGCGCATCGCAAATGGGCGCATGGCGTGACGGTGATCTGGTATCCGCTGAAAGACCGCGCAGCGCATGAGCGGTGGAAGAGCAAGTTGCGCCAGACGGGTATCCCGAAATTCCTGAATGTGGAGCATTGGCTCTACGACACGGATCAGCCCGGCACCTTCAACGGCGCGGGGCTGTTCTTCGTCAATCCGCCCTATGCCTTTACGCAAGGCCTGCCGCTCTTGCTCGAGGCCCTTCGCGCGTGCCTTGCGCCGGAAGGGCAAAGGGGCAAGCTCACGGCGGACTGGTTGAACGCATAAGCCGGTCGCGCACAGCCGTCCGGCTTCGCCCTGCGCGCGCTACCTCATCGAAAATGTCCGGAAGGTGTTCGAAAAGTGCCATTCAGGCCCTTTGTCCACTGGTCGGGACGAGAGGATTCGAACCTCCGACCCCCACACCCCCAGTGTGATGCGCTACCAGGCTGCGCTACGTCCCGTCACCAGTGGAGCGGGGCCTATAGGGGGGAGGGACGGGGGTTGCAAGCCGCTTTCATGCAAAGTCTGGTGTGGCCGGTTCACAACGCATTTCCGCGCCATGATTGCGGCTCACTTGCATTGCTGCTAGGCGCGCCCACTTGAACGCAACGGGGCAACGCCCCGGCATTATCTCACGGGATCTGACGGGCCTTATCGCATGACAATCGACCTTCTCGCCGCCGGGGCTGGTGCCGCCGCATCGCCTCCGTCTTGGACTGGTTTCCTGCCCATCGTCGGCATGATCGCAATCTTCTGGTTCCTGATCATCCGTCCGCAGATGAAGCGGCAGAAAGAACACCAGCAAAAGATCGCTGCCGTCAAGAAGGGCGATCAGGTCGTCACCGCGGGCGGGCTGGTCGGCAAGGTCGTCAAGGTCGACGAGACCTATGTCGATCTGGAACTGGGGACCAATGTCCGGGTCAAGGCGATCAAGGCCACGCTGGGCGACATCATCCCGCCGGGCGGCACGCCTGCCAACGATTGATCCGGTTCGCTCCCGGCCAACCGCACTCTGGTTCCTCGCGTGTGAGACCCTGACGCAATGCTCGAATTCCCGCTTTGGAAAAAGCTCTGGCTCTGGGGAGTGACACTGGCCTTCGCCGTGCTGTCGCTGCCGTCGCTGTTCAATGTTTCGGGGCTGGACTGGCCTGCCGCCTTGCCCAATCCGCAGGTCAACCTCGGGCTTGACCTTGCCGGCGGTTCGCACCTGCTCCTTGAGGCCAAGGCTGATGACGTGCGCGTTCAGCGGCTGACGAACATGGAAGAAACCGTCCGCCAGTTGATGCGCAATGCCAAGCCGCGCATCCGCATCGGCGATGTGTCGACCGCGAACGGGCAGCTCTCCTTCATGCTCAACGATGCCGGCGATATCGACCGGGCGCGCGGGCTGATCGAGCCGGTGATGCAGGGCGCGACCGTGACCCGCGAATGGGATCTGGCGGTGGTCGACGGACAGCGGATCGTGCTCACGCAGACCGATGCCGGGGTTGATCAGGCGATCGATGATGCCATGGTCAGCGCCACCGAGGTCGTGCGCCGCCGGATCGACGAACTCGGCACCCGCGAGCCGACGATCATCCGGCAGGGCGATACCCGCATCGTGGTGCAGGTGCCGGGGCTTGAAGATCCCGATGCGCTGCGCGATCTGCTCGGCCAGACCGCGCAGCTCGAATTCAAGCTGGTCGATCTCAACGCCTTGCCCGAAAACGTGCAGGCCGGGATCGCGCCTGCGGGCAGCGAGATCTATCCCTATGCGCCCGGCACGCCGCAATCAGGCGGGTTCGAGGCGGTGCGCCGCCTTGGCGGGATCCGTGGTGACAGCCTCACCGGAGCGCAGGCCAGCGTCGATCCGCAGACCGGTCAGAACATCGTCAACATCACCTTCGATGCGCAGGGCGGTACCAAGTTTGCCAAGCTGACGACCGAGAACGTGGGCAAGCCGTTCGCCATCATCCTCGATGGTCAGGTGCTGTCGGCGCCCAATATCAACGAACCGATTCTGGGTGGACAGGCCCGCATTTCCGGCAGCTTCACCGCAGAAAGCGCCAACAACCTGGCGATTTCGCTGCGTTCGGGCGCGCTGCCGGTGCCGCTGGCGGTGGTCGAGGAACGGACTGTCGGCCCGGATCTGGGCGCGGATTCGATCCGCAAGGGCTTGCTCGCCATGGGTATCGGCAGCCTTGCGGTAATTGCGCTTATGGTCGCCTCCTATGGCCGCTTTGGCGTCTATGCGACCGCTGCGCTGGTGCTCAACGTGCTGATGCTGCTGGGGATCATGGCGCTTGGCGGGTTTACGCTGACCCTGCCGGGGATCGCAGGCTTTGTCATCACCATCGGCGCGGCGGTTGATGCCAACGTGCTGATCAACGAGCGTATCCGCGAGGAGCGGGCGAGGGGGCGCAAGGTCATCGCTGCGGTCGAGACCGGCTACAAGGAAGCCAGCCGCGCGATCTGGGACGCCAACCTCACCAACGTCATTTCCGGTCTGGCGCTGTTCGCCTTCGGTTCAGGGCCGGTCAAGGGCTTCGCGGTGGTGCTGATCATCGGCATCATCACCTCGGTCTTTACCGGCGTCACCCTGACCCGCATGTTCGTCGCCGGGTGGCTGCGCCGCAACCGCCCCGCCGATATCACCATCTGAGAGGAACGAGACGATGAAACTGCTCAAACTCGTCCCGGATAACACCAACATCAAATTCCTGAAGCTCAGGGTGCCGTTCTTCGTGCTCAGCATTGTGCTGATTGTCGGCAGCTGGGCTGCGGTGCTGGTGAACGGCCTCAACTTCGGGGTCGATTTCGCCGGTGGTCAGGAAGTGCGCATGACCTTCGAGGAACGCGAACAGGCACCCATTCCGGGCCTGCGCGAACTGGTCGGCGGCCTCGGCTATGGCGAGCCGGTGGTGCAGGAATTCGGCGCACCCAATCAGGTCTCGATCCGCGTGCCTCTGCCCGAAGGGGTGGAGGACACCCCCGGCGCTGCAACCGCGATCGGGGCCAAGGTTATCGCAACCATCGCCAAGCAATATCCCGATGCCCGCACGGACGGCAACGACACGGTATCGGGCAAGGTCGCGGGCGAGTTCCGCAATCAGGCGATTCTGGCGCTGCTGGCGGCGATGGCGGCCGTGTCGATCTACATCTGGGTACGGTTCGAATGGCAGTTCGGCGTCGGCGCGATGTTTGCGCTGGTGCATGACGTGTCGGTCACGCTGGGCCTGTTCGCCTTGACGCAATGGGAGTTCAGCCTGCAGATCGTTGCGGCGATCCTGGCGATCATCGGCTATTCCCTCAACGACACGATCGTCGTCTATGACCGCATCCGCGAAAACCTGAAGAAGTATCGCAAGATGCCGCTGGCCGAGCTGCTCGACCTTTCGGTGAACGAGACGCTGGCGCGCACGGTGATGACCTCGCTGACGCTGTTCGTGGCGCTCATCCCGCTCCTGATCTTCGGCCCGCCAAGCCTGTTCGGCATGGTTGCGGCGATCACGGCGGGCCTGTTCATCGGCACCTATTCGTCGATCTACATGGCAGGCCCACTGCTGATCTGGATGGGTGTGACATCGGACAGCTTTGTGCCGACCGAGACCGCGCTGGATCGTCAGGAAAAGATCGCGCGCGGGGAAGCGTAGTCTGCCGGGGGGCGGGGCGGTAGGGCTGTGTCGGCGTCAGCCGGCCAGCAAAGCCTCATAATGCGCGGCGAGCGACGCAGCATTCGCGTCCCAGCTAAAGGCTTCCGTCAGCGCGGCGACGGCTTCGCGCGGGGGCGAGGCATTGAGCACCGCATTGACCCCGGCAGCCACGGCTTGCGGGTTGCGTTCCACCAGCCGTCCCGCCGTGTCGCAGGAAATCAGCTCGCGCGCGCCGCCGACGTCGCAGGTCACCACCGGTGTCCCGCAGGCCAGCGCTTCGACCCAGGCATTGGCCAGCCCTTCGTTCGCGGTGGGAAGCACCATCACATCTGCCGCCGAAAGGATCAGCGGCATGACATCATGATCGAGCGATCCGGCGAAGAACACGCGGCTCTCAAGCCCCTCGCTGGCTGCCAGCGCGCGCAAGGTGCTCTCGTCCTCGCCCTTGCCGATCAGCACCAGCCGCGCGCCGGGGATCTCCTTGAGCGCCCGGATGGCGATGGCCTGTCCCTTGCGCTCGATCAGCGCGCCGACACAGGCCAGCAGCGGGGCATTGTCGGGCATGGCAAAACCCAGCTCGCCTGCCAGCTGGCGGCGCAATTGCGTGTGTTCAAGCGGCCGGAATCGGTCGCGATCCAGACCGGTGTAATGCAGCGTGATCTTGTCTTCATCCATGCCCATCGCGGCCATCTGCATGGCCAGATCGCGGCTCACCGCCAGCAGGCCTGTGGCTGTGCGCGCCGCATCCAGCATCTGCGCCTTTGCGAAATCCTGCCCCCCCAGAAGGTGATATCGCTCCCGCGTGCCTTGATCGACAGCGGCAGGCCCATCTCCCCCGCGATGATCGCCGCCGCCGGGCCATCGGGAAAGAAAAACTGCGCGTCGAGCACGTCAATCGGCGCTTCTGCATGAATGCGCCGGACGAGCGGCAGCACCACGCGCGCAATGGCGGCGGCGTTGCGCCGCGCGCCGATGCGCGGGATCAGGGTGAAGCGCGGGCGATGGATGGTGACGCCGCCTTCCCCAGCCACCTCCGGTAGATCGGCGAGCGGACGGTAGCGCCCCAGCGCCAGTGGGGGCAGTCCGATGGGATTGATCAGCGTTACCCGCCAGTCGCCGCGCTTTGCCAGTGCCTCCAGTGACCGCGCGACAAAGGTGCCGAACCGCGGGTTCACCGGGTTGGGATAGAGCGTCGAAATGGCAAGCACGTGCTTCACGGACAGCACCTCTAACGCGCGGGGATTAAAGCGCCCTGACCAGCATGAAGGCCACCGCGATCCATGCCGGATTGTCGACCACCACCTGTTTCTGGCCAGCACCCGGCGGCAAAAGGCCGACAAGGCTGCCGCGCCGGTCGATCAGCCGCCCGAAGGCAAAGCGCCCGCCGGGTCGGGGCAGCAGGCAATCCCGGTTGATCGCGCTGGCGGCGTCCTCGGGATCAAGCGGCCGCAGCCAGATCAGGTCACCGGGGCGGTATTCGCCCACGCTCTCGCTGACGGCCAGCACCATTGGAGCAGGCCCATCGGCCGTGTGCAGTTCGCTTGGCATCAGCGCCTCGCGCGGGGAGGTAAGGGCCTGCGCCCCTGCAGCGGCGAGTTCCGCGACGATCTGCGCAGCCGCAGACGTCTCGGCACGCATCAGGCTTGCTGGCTCGACCTCAAGCGCGGCAGCGATGCGGTTCATCCAGGTGAGCGAAAGCTGGCGCATCCCGGTCTCCAGCCGCCCGATGGTCTGAGCGGTGGTGGGCGGATGGCACGCGGCGGCGAGATCGGCCAGCGTCAGCCCCTTGGCCTTGCGGATGTCACGGATGCGGTTGGTCATGTCACGCCCTCAAGTAGCGAAGCGATAGGGCAGCAAGAACGCCCTCAAGTAGCGGTAGCGAAGCACAGCGCAGCTGAACCGATAGGCCGGCAAGAACACCCTCAAGTAGCGACGCGATAGGCATAGAGAAACGCTTCCAAATTAACCGGATTGGTTTTTCCTTTCCTACAGATGTGCGGTCTTGGCAAGTCTGCCGCGCTCATCAAGCGGAGGAAAAGCCATGAAACGCCAGTTGATCGAACGCGAACTCACCCCTGAAGGCCCGCGTCGGGGGGCGATCAAGGGCGGGGAGAGACCGCGCCGCAGCGTCACGGTCAACCTTGCGGAAAGTCCGCTCGCCTGGCTCCACGCGCGCGGGCATCTTTCCGAGCGGTTGTATGATGCCGGCGAGGCGCTGCGGAGCGATTACGAGCGTGCGCAGCTCTCGGCCAATATCACCATGCGCTGGGATCCGGTGCGGGTGAAGACCACAGGCGAGCGCGGGTTCTCACCGAGCGAGAAGCAGATCGCCGCGCGCCAGCGGTTCGACGGCGCGATCCGTGCGGCGGGGGGCGGGCTGGAGGATATCTTGTGGCGCGTGGTCTGCGCGGGCGAAGGGCTGCCTGAGGCGGAAAAGGCGCTGGGATGGCCGACCCGCAGCGGCAAGCTGGTGCTGAAGATCGCGCTCGAACGGGTGGCGGAGTTCTACCGCATCACCTGATGGCGGGCAGCCTATCCCTGCTGGTCAGGGATCTGGCCCGTTGCCAACCGGTAGATCCCGACGAACACCAAAGCGGTGAAGGTGAGGCCGAACCCCAGCGTGAACACCGTCGGTTCAAATTCGCGGCTCAGCATCAAGGCGCGGCGCATGCCCGGTGCGGTCACCCACCCGGGAACGGCGCCGGGCATCATCCAGACATAGAGCAGGTAGGGGCCCCAGACGGCGAAAAGAATGATGCCGAGAACTGCCTTGATATTCGCCGTCACGATTCGGGCCTCCCTTGCCATCCCGCCCTGGATCGCATGAAGATCGTGAAAAATGCATTATATTGCAGGGATATTTATCCCTCGACCATCTCGGCCAGCATCAGCCAGCGTTCCTCGGCCGCATCCTTTTCCGCCCGCGCATTGGCGATCCCGGCGCTGATCGTGGCGAACCTTTGCGGGTCTTTTGCATAGAGATCAGGATCGCTCAGCAGCGCCTCGCCCTTGGCGATGGCCGCTTCGAGTTCCTCGATCCGCTTGGGCAGGATCTCGTAATCGCGCTGGTCCTTGTAGGACAGCTTGTTGGAGGCTGAAGGCTTTGCAGGCGCCGGCTTTTCAGCCCGGTCTTGCGCGGGGTTAGGCCGGGCTTGACCCCCGCTTGCGCCCCCTTTGCCCGGTGTTGGTGGCGCTTTGCGGCGGGCTTCCCAGTCGGCATAGCCACCGGCGACAATATCCACCTTTCCCGATCCATCGAGCCCCAACGTGATCGTTACCGTGCGATCGAGAAAATCGCGATCGTGGCTGACGATCAACACGGTGCCGTCGAAATCGGCTATAACTTCCTGAAGAAGATCAAGGGTTTCAAGGTCGAGATCATTGGTGGGCTCGTCCAGCACCAGCAGGTTCGCGGTACGGGCAAATTCGCGGGCGAGCAGCAGGCGCGAACGTTCTCCGCCCGATAGGATGCCGACTTTGGTGTCGACCAGACCGGGGTCGAACAGGAAATCCTTGAGATAGGCCTGAACGTGCTTGCGCACCCCCCGAACGTCGATCCAGTCCCCGCCCTGGGCAAGGATCTGACGCACCGTGGCACCCGGTTCGAGCAGCTTTCTCTGCTGGTCGATCATCACCCCGGAAAGCGTGCGGGCGTGGGTCACGGTTCCGGTGTCGGGTTCAAGCTCTTTCGTAAGCAATTTCAGAAGGGTGGTCTTGCCCGCGCCGTTCGCGCCGACGATCCCGATGCGGTCGCCGTTCTGGATCCGCAGCGTAAAGGGCTTGATGATCGGACGGTCCGCGTAGGTCTTGGAAATGCCTTCCGCGACGATGACCGACTTGGACTTGAAATCATCGTCATTGGCGAGTTTCAGCTTGGCCGTTCCAGCGCCGGAGATCATCGCCGCCCGGACAGCGCGCATCTGGTGGAGTTTCTCCAGCCGACCCTGGTTGCGCTTGCGCCTCGCCGTGACCCCGCGTTCGAGCCAGTGGGCCTCGATCTTCAGTTTGGCATCAAGCCGTTCGGCCGCACGGGCTTCTTCGGCATAGACTTGTTCTTCCCACGCCTCATAGCCGCCGAAGCCCACCTCCTTGCGCCGCAGGGTCCCGCGATCGAGCCACAGGGTCGCGCGGGTCAGCCGGGTCAGGAAGGTGCGGTCGTGGGAAATGGTGATGAAGGCCCCGCGGTAACGGCTCAGCCAGTCCTCCAGCCAGTCGATCGCGCCCAGGTCCAGGTGGTTGGTCGGCTCGTCGAGCAGCAGCAGATCGGGCTCCTGCGCCAGCGCGCGGGCAATCGCGGCGCGGCGTTTCTCGCCCCCGCTGGCGGTCGCGGCGGGGCGGCTCATGTCGATACCCAGCTGGCCGGCAATGGCCTCCACTTCGTGCGCGGCGGGGGCATCCTCACCGCCGGTGGCGAACTCCATCAGGGTGGAAAAGGGCGTGAAATCAGGTTCCTGTTCGAGGAACACGATCCTCGTGCCCGGCTTGATCCGGCGGGTCCCGCGATCCGCTTCGATCTTTCCGGTGATGAGCCGAAGCAGTGTCGTCTTGCCGGCACCGTTGCGCCCGATCAGCGCTAGCCGGTCGCCAGGCAGGACGTGGAGATCGATGGGCGCCGCGCCGCTGGTTGGGGTCGGGCCGCCGAACAGCCAGCGTCCGCCCTGTTGCAGAGCGAGGCCTTCGAACGAAAAGATAGGGGGCTGTGCCATGAGAGGCGCCCCTAGGCCTTGCAAGCCCGCCTCACAAGCCCGCCGCCGCTAAGGGGCCGAGTGAAGAAAATCGTCCCGCGCAGCGCCATCAGCATAGCGGCCATAGGTTGCCCCTCATTCACGGCTTGTTCAATGGAGCCACCCTAGGCATGACTGCATCATGAAGCCGATTGTCGCCTTTATCTCCGCCAGTATCGCAGCCATTGCGCTGTCGTCTGTCGCCGTGCCTGCTGCCGCCGCGCAGGATCAGGGGCGGGGCGATCAGGGCGAGGCGCGGCGCGAGGCGGAGGCTGGTACGCAGCTCAAGCTGCGCGAGATAGAGCGGCGTATTCTGCCGCAAATGCAGGGTAGCGAATATCTCGGCCCCGCCTATGATTCGACTGCACGTGCCTATCGGCTCAAGTTCATCAAGGATGGCCGTGTGACATATGTCGATGTTGATGCCCGAACCGGGCGGATCATCGGCCGGTCGCGCTGACCGGAACCCGGCCATGAGGGTAAGCCAAGTGTGTGATCAACGGGGGAAAGCCATGCCCTTGGGCAGCGCGCTTTGCTTGACGCCGCACCTCCAAAGGCGCACCAACCGGCCCATTGTATTGCAGGATAATGGTGGATCATGCGCATTCTGATCGTCGAAGACGAACCGACCCTTGGCGCACAGCTGAAATCGACGCTGGAAGGTCAGGGCTATGCTGTCGACCTTTCTGTAGACGGCGAAGACGGGCATTTCATGGGCTCGACCGAGGATTATGACGCCGTGATCCTTGACCTCGGCTTGCCGGAGATCGACGGGCTGACCGTGCTTGGCATGTGGCGGCGCGAAGGGCGCACTTTTCCGGTGCTGGTGCTGACCGCGCGCGACAGCTGGTCGGACAAGGTCGCAGGGCTCGATGCAGGCGCCGACGATTACCTTGCAAAGCCGTTCCAGACCGAGGAGCTCATCGCCCGCCTGCGGGCGTTGATCCGCCGCGCATCGGGGAATACCTCATCCGAACTCACCGCGGGGGATGTGAGACTGGATACGCGTTCGGGCCGGGTCACGCTCGCGGGCGAGCCGGTCAAGCTGACGGCGCAGGAATACAAACTCCTCTCCTATCTCATGCACCACAAGGGCAAGGTGGTGAGCCGCACCGAACTGATCGAGCATATCTATGATCAGGACTTCGACCGGGATTCCAACACCATCGAAGTCTTCGTCACCCGCATCCGCAAGAAGCTCGGCGCAGACGTGATTACGACGATCCGTGGCCTCGGTTACAGCCTCGACGACCCCGCCGACGCACCGCGCGCCTGAGGACGCGGCCAAGGCGCCGGAGCCGGAGGGCCATACGCCCCTCACCGGGGCGGTGGTGCCGGGTGAGGGCGAAGCTGCTGCGCTTGCCCTGACCGCGCCGCACGGGCAGCCGCGCGCAAGCCTCGCCCGGCGCATGGGGCTTATCGCAGCTGGGTGGATTTTCGTTCTTCTGCTGGGTGGAGGCATTGCGCTCGAGCGTACGTTGACTGCACAGGTCGAAAGCAATTTCGACGAACAGCTCGACTACATTCTTACCGCAATGATTTCGTCAGCCGAAATCGACGCAAGCGGCGAAATCTATTTCTATCGCACACTCGGCGATCAGCGGTTTCTGGAACCCGGCAGCGGGCTTTACTGGCAGATCAGCGGGGGGAGCTATGAGCCTCTGCCATCGCGCAGCCTGTGGGACCGAACACTGACGCTGCGCGGGGCCGTTGGTGATGGTGACAAGTTCGACAGCGATTCCCATTTCTACAACTCCGATCAGTTCGGCGGCGAGCCCTTGCGGATTGCCGAACGTACCGTGATGTTGCCGGGATCGGACACCCGCTGGACCTTTGCTGTCGCAAGCGCGACCGAGCAGATGGATATGCAGATTGGCCGGGTGCGGATGATTCTGATCTGGAGCTTTGTCGTGCTGGGCCTCGGCCTCCTGATCATGGCTCTGTTGCAGATCCATTATGGCTTGTCGCCCCTCCGGCGCGTGCGCGCGGCGATCCAGAGCCTGCGCAGCACGGGCGCGAACCGCATCAACGATCCGCTCCCGCTGGAGGTGCAACCACTCGTTGACGAGCTGAACGCTCTGCTGGAACATTCGGAACGGCAGGCGGAGGAAGCCCGGCGCCATGCGGGCAATCTCGCCCATGCCCTCAAGACTCCGCTGACCGTGTTGACCAACGCCGCCACTGCTCGCGCGCCCGATCTTGGCGAAGCGGTAATGCGTGAGACCCGCACTATGCAGCGCCATGTCGACCACCATCTCGCCCGCGCCCGCGCTGTCGGACGCCGGGCGGTAGGCCATGCGCGCAGCAATGTCCGCGACAGTGCCGAGGCAGTGCGCCGCGCGGTCGAGCGGCTCTATCCTGAGGGCCGGCTCGACATTGCTGGCAGCCGCAGCGCCAATGTCGCGATAGAGCGACAGGATCTTGACGAACTGCTCGGCAATCTGATCGAAAACGCGGCCAAGTACGGGGGGGAGCGTGTTCGTCACTATCGACCCTGACGACGACATGGCACCGCGAGACCCGAAGATGTGCCTGATCTGGATCGAGGATGACGGCGCGGGCATCCCCGAAGCTGAGCGCATCCGCATCTTCGATCGCGGCGTGAGGCTCGATACCGACAAGCCCGGTACCGGCCTTGGCCTTGCGATTGTACGCGATGTGGCGGAAATCTACGGCGGTTCGGTCACGTTGGGAACGAGCGAGGATCTTGGCGGACTGTTGGTCGAGCTACGTTTGCCGCGCGCAGATTGACGATCAGGCGGTGTGCGAAGGGTTTGCCGCCGTTGTGCGTTGAGGTGGCAAGAGGTCATTCGTGGCCTCACTGCAAACAGGGCCATTTGTGGAATGAAATGAACGCGCGCAGCGAGCCATCCGCCCTTGCCAGCAGTTCGGCTCTGACGGTCGATGATGCGGCAATGACGGCACGGCTCGCAGCGCGCGATGCAGCGGCGCTGCGTGAAGTGATTGCGGCACATGCAGCTGCGCTCCACCGTGTTGCCTATCGCATGACTGGCGATGCTCATGAGGCCGAGGACATAGTGCAGGAGGCCTTGCTGCGACTGTGGGACTATGCCCCTAGGCTGGCGGCGCGGCATCCGCTGGGAAGTCAGGCGGCGCGTGCCTTGCGGCTGGGGGGGTGGCTTCAGCGGGTGGTCACCAATCTTGCCATTGATCGGCTGCGCCGTGCGCGGCGGCTGGCGCATGGTTCGGTGCCTGAGGAAGAAGATGAAGCGCCGCTCGCCGATGCCCTGATCGAGGCGGAGGAGCGCGAACAATCCGCCCGCGCCCTGATTGCTGCGCTGCCCGAACGTCAACGCGCGGCGATCGTGCTGACCTATTACGAGGAATTGTCCAATGCCGCCGCAGCCGAAGCGCTCGACATGAACATAAAGGCGTTCGAATCGCTGCTGCTGCGCGCGCGCGCTGCACTGCGCAAGGCTTATGCGGCAGGCATGGAAGGAGACCTGGCATGAACGGTGATCCGATCCTCCCTGACAGTCCGCTGGCGCATGTGCTGGATAATTATCCGGTGCCGCAGTTAAGCGCGGGGTTTGCCGATCGGGTGGTGGCTGCTGCCGAGGCCCGTGCGCCTGCGCTGCCCCCATCGCGCCGCGACCTCTCAGGGCGCGGTTGGCGCACCGGACGCCGCCTTGCCATCGCCGCAGCCAGCTTCACCGCACTCGCCACAGCTGCTGCTGCGACCGGAGTTCTGGAACGGGCGGGCCTGCCGGTTCCGTTTGCCCGGATGGTGTGGGCAAACATCACTAGTGAAACGGCGCCGGCTGCCGCCGCTGCGCCTGCGAAACGCGAGACCGCCGTGGCAGCAACGGCATCGTCGCTGACCCCAGTGAAGATCGAGGGGCCTATCGATACGCCTGAAGAACTGGCCGAGGCTTTTCGCCGGATCGACGAGGTGCGTAGCCGACGACGTGCTGAGCGCCAAGGAACCATCGATCAGCGGATCGACAAGGCGATCGAGCGACGCAATGCCGCTGGCCTGCCTGTTCCCGATGCCGAGCAAAAGGCCCGTCTGCGCGAACGGATCGAACAGGCCGAGGCCGAGCGTGAAGCGCGCAATGAAGAACGCATCCGCCTGCGGCGCGAGGCGTTGCAGCGCAGGGTCGAAAACGGCGAGGCTTTGACCCGCGAGGACATCGTACCTTCCCGGCGAGGTAACGTCCTGCCGCGTGAGCGGCACGAGCAGATCGAACGGCTGCGCACCATGTCGCCTGAGACGCGCCGCGAAGCTTTGCGGCAACTGCCACCAGCAGAGCGCCGCGAAGTGATGGAGGCGTGGCGTCAACGTCGTGCCGGACATCCGGAGGGCCGGGCCCTCGCAGCGCCGCAAACCGCGCCTTCGCCCTCTGATGCGCCCGATTTCGACGCACCTGTCGCCGATCCTCAAACCCGAACCGAAGATCCCACGAGCGATTGATCCTGCCGGTGTCGTCCTATCTGTCCTGCCGATCAATTCAGCTGCGATTCACCGCTGCCAGACGACACAGGTCAAGGACATCGGAGTATCATCGCCATGGCACGCAGCCGTCTTAGCTTTCTGCTGGCAAGCACGCTGCTGGCCGGCTGTGCCGCAGGCGACGGGCTAGAGGGCCAGCGAACAGTATTCAGCAATCCCCATGCGCCACCCGTTATCGATCGGCGCGGGATTGGCCCGCAATGTGATGTCGAGTTCGGCCGGGATGCGACGTGCCTCGGCACTCCGCTGGCCTATCCGGGGGAAGGGCGCCATGTCCTTTTGGGCGATGGCGAGATGCACCGCCTGACACGCAACCAAGCTCGCATTTTGCGGCAAAGAGGGGAATTGCTTGAGGCGCGGCGCAATGCAATGCCAACCCCACCGGCACCGGCACCGGCACCGGCACCGGCACCGCCAATCTCCGCGGTCGCAGGCGAGCAGCGCTGAACTGCTTTAGCCGCCTTGCGCCCGCTCGTGGTGACGGATCACCTCGTCGATGATGAAGCGCAGGAATTTTTCGGAGAATTCGGGGTCGAGATCGGCCTCTTCCGACAGCTTCCTCAACCGCGCAATCTGGCGCGCCTCGCGGTCGGGATCGGCCGGAGGCAAGGTTGCCTTTGCCTTGTATTCACCCACAGCCTGCGTGATCCTGAACCGCTCGGCGAGCATATGAATGAGTGCGGCATCGATATTGTCGATGCTCTTGCGGAACGCGGCGAGCACCGGATCGGGTGCGCGGGAGAGTTGCGGATCTTGCGGCATGGCGCGCGAAACTAGCAGCAAATCTGCGCTTGCCAAGCACGCCGAGCCCGCCCTAATGCCAACCCGACATGAGTGCCGATATCGTCCCACTGCCGCGCAAGGCGCCGACACTCGATCCGATGCTGTCGCTGACAGCCGCGGGCATGAACTCCGTCAACGCCGTTATCCTTGACCGGATGCAGAGCGAGATCCCCTTGATTCCGCGCCTGGCCGGTCACTTGATTTCGGGCGGGGGCAAGCGGCTGCGCCCCATGCTGACACTCGCCGGGGCGGAGCTGGTCGGCTACAAGGGTACGCGCCATCACAAGCTCGCGGCGGCCGTTGAATTCATTCATACCGCAACGCTGTTGCATGATGATGTCGTGGACGGCAGTGAGCTGAGGCGGGGCAAGGCGGCGGCCAATATCATCTTCGGCAATCCGGCCACCGTGCTGGTCGGCGATTTTCTGTTTTCTCGCGCTTTCGAACTGATGACCGAGGATGGATCGCTTAAGGTGCTCTCGATCCTTTCTCGCGCCAGTGCAGTAATAGCGGAAGGCGAAGTGTCGCAGCTCTCGGCCCAGCGCCAGATCGCCACCAGTGAGGAGCAGTACCTCCACATCATCGGTGCCAAGACCGCCGCCCTGTTTGCTGCCGCCAGCCAGATCAGCGCGGTGGTAGCCGAATGTTCGGAAGAACAGGAACACGCGCTCGAAGCCTATGGCCGCAATCTCGGCGTGGCCTTCCAGCTGGTCGACGATGCTATCGATTACGACTCCGATGCCGCCGAAATGGGCAAGGCGCGGGGTGATGACTTCCGTGAGGGCAAGATGACCTTGCCGGTGATTCTCGCCTTCGCGCGCGGCAATGATGAGGAACGCAAGTTCTGGAAGGACGCGATCATTGGCCATCGCACTTCGGATCAAGACCTCGCTCATGCGATTGCGCTGATCGAAAAGCACAATGCGCTTGATGATACCCGTGAACGGGCGCGCTATTTTGCGCATCGGGCGATCGACGCCATCTCGATCTTCCCCGACGGCAAGGCGCGGCAGGCGATGGCCGAAGCGGCGCAATTCGCGGTCGCGCGCGGGCATTGATCAGGCTAACGGCCGGGGCGATGAACCCCGACCTTCCCATTACGGCTGTTCTCCCCGATATCCGCGCGGCACTCATGGACCACGGCGCGGGGGTGCTGATTGCACCGCCGGGTGCGGGCAAGACCACAGCGGTTGCGCCCGATCTGCTCAGGCAGCCGTGGTGCAGCGGCCAGATTATCCTCACCTCGCCCCGCCGCGTCGCCGCCCGAGCGGCGGCGGAGCGCATGGCCGAACTGCTCGGCGAGAAACCGGGCGAGACCGTGGGGTACATGACCCGGCTCGACAGCAAGGTGTCGGCCAAAACCCGCATCCTCGTTGTCACTGAGGCCATCCTTGTGAACCGGCTGGTGGATGATCCGGAATTGCCTGGCGTCTCCGCGTTGCTGTTTGACGAGGCGCACGAACGCGCATTGGACAGCGATCTGGGTCTTGCACTGGCGCTCGAAACGCGCGCTGTGCTGCGCGAGGATCTGCGGGTGCTGGTGATGTCGGCCACCATCGATGGCGCGCGCTTCGCCCGGCTGCTCGGCGAGGGCGCATCCGTAATCGAGAGCGAGGGACGCAGCTTTCCGCTGACAATCAAATGGCTTGGCGGCGATGCCTCGCAGGCGATTGAGGACCGCATGGCTGCCGCCGTGTTGACCGCATGGCGCGATGAGGCGGGCGACATTCTTGCCTTCCTGCCCGGCGTTCGGGAGATTGAGCGCGTGCGGGAGACGCTTGAAACGCGCCTGCCCAATGCGCCGATCCACCCGCTCCACGGTCAGATCGAGCCCGCCGCCCAGCGCGCCGCAATCCGCCGCGACCCTGACAATCGCCGCCGGATCGTGCTGGCGACGGCGATTGCCGAAACGTCCTTGACGCTGGATGGCGTGAGCGTGGTGGTCGATTCCGGCCTGGCACGGCTCGCGGAATTCGACCGGGCCGCAGGCACCACGCACCTCGTCACCCGCCGCGCGTCGCAGGCCTCGGCAGCCCAGCGCGCGGGCCGTGCGGCGCGGCAGGGGCCGGGGGTTGCCTATCGCCTGTGGGAGGAGGCGGGGCACGCGGGTCGCCCGGAATTCACCCCCGCTGAAATCTTGCAGGCCGATCTCGCGCCCTTGCTGTTGCGGCTGGCGAAATGGGGTACCGCCAATCCTGCTGCGCTCCCCTGGCTCGATCCGCCGCCCGATGCTTCTGTGGCAGCGGCGCGCGCAGCACTGGAAGCTCTGGGTGCAATTGACGAAGCCGGGCGGATCACGCCGCTGGGTGAGGCGATTGCAAGCCTGCCGATGGCGCCCGATCAGGCGGCTGCCGTGCTCCACGGCGCGCGGGCAGAGTGCGGCGAGGGTGCCGCGCGGCTGGTGATGCTCATGCAGGAACGCGGACTGGGCGGGCGCGGCGAGGACCTCGCTCAGCGCCTTGCTCGCTGGCGCGCTGATCATTCCCCGCGAGCGGTTGCTGCGGGGCGGATTGCGCAAGGTT
Organism: Porphyrobacter sp. HT-58-2; assembly: GCF_002952215.1. Taxonomy (NCBI): domain Bacteria; kingdom Pseudomonadati; phylum Pseudomonadota; class Alphaproteobacteria; order Sphingomonadales; family Erythrobacteraceae; genus Porphyrobacter; species Porphyrobacter sp. HT-58-2. Next base: position 1,752,652 of record NZ_CP022600.1, read on the forward strand.
GGGCGGCACAGGCGGCCAGGCTGGCGGGTGTGATCGGTGCAACCCCTGCCATCCATGCGGCCGAGGCGCTCGCGCTCGCCCGCCCCGATTTCGTCGCCCGCCGCCGCGACTCTTCGGGCGAGCACTGGATCAGCGCGGGTGGGCGGGGTTACCTGCTCGATCCGGCCTCACCGCTGGCGCGCGCCGAATGGATCGTGATCGGCGATGCGCAAGGGCAGGCCAAGGGCGCGCGCATCACCGCAGGCGTGGAACTCGCGCCGGAGCGGATCGCTGCTTTGTTTACCAAGGAACTGCAAGAGCGCGTCATAACCCGCTGGAACAATGATAAAGGCCGGATCGAAGCGCGGCGCGAACGTAAGCTTGGCGCGATCGTGCTGGCAAGCGTGCCGGAGCCTGCGCCCGACCCCGCAGTCTCTGTGGATATCCTTGTGGACAAGGTGTTGGAGCGGCTGGGGGAAATCCTGCCCCAAGGCTTTCTCGCCCGCGCCCGCTTTGCCGGGGTTGAAGCGCTGTCGTCCGAGGCTTTGCGAGAGCGGGCCGCCGATTGGCTCGCACCGCTGCTCGCCGGGCGGCGCGACCTTGACCTGCCGCCGCACCGCTTTGCCGAAGCCGCGTTGGGCTTGCTCGACTGGAGCCAGCGACAGGCGCTCGACAAGGCTGCGCCCACGCACTTCACTTCGCCCGCTGATACGCGCCACGCGATTGACTATGCGGGCGATGATGCTCCCAGCGTCGAGGTGCGGGTGCAGGGGGTCTTTGGCCTCGACACCCACCCGATGGTTGGCGCTACGCCGCTGCTGCTGAAGCTCACCAGTCCGGCGGGTCGTCCGGTCCAGTCGACCCGCGATCTGCCCGGCTTCTGGCGCGGCAGTTGGCGCGATGTAGTGAAAGACATGAAGGGCCGTTATCCCAAGCATCGCTGGCCCGATCAGCCATGGACGGAAAAGCCGAGCATGAAGACCAAAAACGCCTTCAACCGCAGCGATTCGTGATTTAAGGGACGGCCCATGAGCGCACGTATCTATCAGAAGACCAAGCACGCGATGCAGTCGGGCAAAGCCCATACCGATGAATGGGTGCTCGAATTCGAGCAGTCACAGGCGCGCTTTGCCGATCCGCTGATGGGCTGGACGGGCACGGGCGACACCCAGTCGCAGGTGCGCCTGACTTTCCCGTCGAAGGACGCGGCCAAGGCCTATGCCGCAAAATATGGCATTCCAGCGCGCGTTCACCTGACTCCGCCCAAGCGGCTCAAGCTGCAGGCCTACGCCGACAATTTTCGCTGATTTCTTTTCGCAGCACCATCCGAGGTTGCATCTCTGCTAGGCGAGCCTTCTGGTGTGCTTTGCGCGTCTGCGTCTTTGGCTTCGACTCCGCCATTGCAGCCCTGCGGGCCGATGTCCCTCGGCAATGCTGGCTTGAAATCCGTTACCAACCCCGCCATATCGTCGGCCGGGAGTCGGGTGGACGTTTGCGTCTGCTCACCGGGTCAGGGCCGGAAGGCAGCAGCCCAGGTGGATTGCGGCGGGTCGCTCGGCTCCTTTTTCACCGACATCGCTGGCATGTGCATCATGACAAACCGGGCCTGAGCGCCTAGCCTTGCGCCATGAGTGATTCCGATCCCGAACTGCCCGAGGAAGAAACCGGGCCGACCGCTGCCGAGCTTGAGGCGGCGGGACAGAACGCCCTGTTCGGCGATCCCGCGCCCAATCCTGCATCGCCGTCCGGCACAGAGCAGGCCGCCGCGTCGCCGCGCGCGCCTGTCGCCGCGAGCCAGCCCTACCGTGTCCTCGCCCGCAAATACCGGCCGCAGACCTTTTCCGAGTTGATCGGGCAGGAAGCGATGGTGCGCACCCTCGCCAATGCCATCGCGCGCGACCGGCTGGCGCACGCCTTCCTTATGACCGGGGTGCGCGGGGTGGGCAAGACCTCGACCGCGCGGCTGATCGCCAAGGCGCTGAACTGCGTCGGGCCGGACGGGCAGGGCGGGCCGACAATCGATCCCTGCGGGGTGTGCGAGCCTTGCACCGCGATTGCGGAAGGGCGCCATATCGACGTGATCGAAATGGATGCGGCTTCGAATACGGGGATCGACGATATCCGGGAGATCATCGAGGCGGTGCGCTACGCGGCGGTTTCGGCACGATTCAAGATCTACATCATCGACGAAGTTCACATGTTGTCGAAGGCAGCCTTCAACGGGCTGCTCAAGACGCTGGAGGAACCCCCGCCGCACGTGAAGTTCCTGTTCGCGACCACCGAAGTCGACAAGCTGCCCGTAACGGTATTGAGCCGCACCCAGCGTTTCGACTTGCGGCGCATCCCCGCTGCGATGCTGGCCGAACATTTTGCCCACGTTTGCCGTCTTGAAGGGGTGGAGGCAGAGCCCGAGGCGCTCAGCATCATCGCCGCAGCTGCCGAAGGATCGGTGCGGGATGGCCTGTCTATCCTCGATCAGGCAATCGCCCATGCCGACCTGGATGGCGAGGGCAAAGTTGCTGCGACCCGCGTGCGTGACATGCTGGGCCTTGCCGACAAGAGCGCGCAGCGCAAGTTGCTCGGGCATCTTTTGGCAGGCGATGCCAGGGCCTTGCTGGCCGCCGTTGATGAACAATATGCGCTCGGTGTCGAGCCTTTGGCCTTGATGCGCGCGCTGATGGACCTCACGCACCGGGTGACGCTGGCGCAGGTCTCGGGCGCCGAGCCTGACGCCCCGGCCGAAGAGGAACGTGCCGCGCTCGCCGATTTTGCCGCGCGCCTTGCACCGTCGGAACTGCATCGCCTCTGGCAATTGCTGATCAAGGGGCATGATGAGGTTCGCACCGGCCCTGATCCGCTGGTGTCTTTGCAAATGGCTCTGCTGCGCATCCTGCACGCCGCGCAGATGCCCGATCCGGGCAAGCTGGTGAAACGGATCGAGGAACTTGCGGCGCGCGGCATTGCAGCGGCTCCCGCGGGCGAGGGGACTGCGCCTGCTGCTGCGCCTGTGGCCACCTCCCCGGCGGCGCAGGATTGGGCCGCGCTGGTCGATCAGGTTGATGCCTCGGGCCAGTTGCGCGTCGCCCAGATCATGCGTGATCGGGTGCGGGTGATCACGCTTGCGCCCGAACGCCTTGTCTACCAGCAGGCAGACAGCTTTCCGGACGACCCGGCGCCTGACATCCGAGAGGCGCTGTTCAAGGTCACCGGCAAGCGCTGGCAGGTTGAGCGCGGAAGCGGCGATGCCCAGCCCAGTTTGCGCGAAGCGGCCGAAGCCGCGGCTGCTGCGCAAGACGCGCGCATTCGCTCCGATCCGCTGGTGAAGGCTGCGTTTGAGGCCTTCCCCGATGCGGAATTGATCGGCACCGAACCCCGCGCTGCTGCCGGCGGCAGCCCACCCTGGAATTGAGGAGTACCCCGCGATGAAGTCGATGGAAGAGATGATGGCCGCCGCCCAGAAGGCCGCCGAGACCATCCAGAAGCAGATGAACGAGATGCAGGTGAAGCTCGACTCGATCGAGGTTGAAGGCACGGCAGGCGGGGGGCTGGTAAAGGTTCGTGCCAGCGCCAAGGGCCGCATTCTCGGCGTGAGCATCGACGACAGCCTGATGAAGCCCGAAGAAAAGCAGATCGTCGAAGACCTCGTCGCTGCTGCCTTCAACGACGCCCGCGATCGGGCCGACCGCGTGTCCGAACAACAGATGCGTGAGATGCAGGGCTCGATGGGCCTCCCGCCGGGATTCAACCTGCCTGGAATGGGATAACGCCTTCGAGAGCGCGCGTAGCATGCACTGTCATAGATGATCCTTGGCAGTGATTGGCAAGTCCGTCTCGGCTCGATCTGCCGGGCCTTGGGCTGAGGGCAGGCTAGCGCCCGTTGGGCGTCCACAGCTTAGCCTCATGCTGCCATTGCGGGAGCGGCAAGGCCTTCCCATATCTACCGCATGACCCAGACTTACCCTCTCCTCCCCCTGCGCGACATTGTCGTTTTCCCCGGCATGGTCGTCCCCCTGTTTGTCGGGCGCGACAAGTCGGTGGCGGCTCTCGAAGCGGCGATGGACGCCTCCAAGGACATCGTCCTGCTCGCCCAGCTTGACCCCGGATGCGACGACCCGGAGGGCGAAGACCTCTATGATGTCGGCGTGATCGCGCAGGTGCTGCAACTGCTGAAGCTGCCCGATGGGACCGTGCGCGTGCTGGTCGAAGGCAAGAACCGCGCGAAACTCTCCGCGCTGGAGAATGTCGGCTCTCATCTGCTGGCCGAAGTCACCGTGATGGAGCCTGAGACGGTTGCGGGAAGCGAAGTCACCGCCCTGATGCGTCAGGTAACCGAGCAGTTCGGCGAATATGTGAAGCTGAACAAGAAGATGGGCGAGGACGCTGCAGTCGACCTTTCCGAGGTTGATGATGCCGGCCAGCTTGCCGACACCATTGCAGCGGCGATCAGCGCGAAGGTTTCCGACAAGCAGGGCCTGCTGACAGAGAGCAATCCCTTGAAGCGTCTCGAACTGGTGATGGCCTTCATGGAAGGCGAACTGTCGGTCTTGCAGGTCGAACGCCGTATCCGCGGGCGTGTGAAGCGCCAGATGGAGAAGACCCAGCGCGAATATTACCTCAACGAACAGCTGAAGGCGATCCAATCGGAACTGGGCGGCGGCGATGACGGCGAAGGCAACGAGATTGCCGAACTCACCGAGAAGATCGAGAAGACCAAGCTGTCCAAGGAGGCCAAGGCCAAGGCGCAAGCCGAACTCAAGAAGCTGCGTTCAATGCAGCCAATGAGCGCCGAGGCGACGGTGATCCGCAACTATCTCGACGTGTTGCTCGGGTTGCCGTGGGGCAAGAAGTCGAAGCTGAAGAAGGACATCGCCAAGGCGCAGGAGATCCTCGACGCGGATCATTACGCGCTGGAGAAGGTTAAGGACCGGATTATCGAATACCTCGCAGTGCAGGCGCGCACCAACAAGTTGAAGGGGCCGATCCTGTGCCTCGTCGGACCGCCGGGCGTGGGCAAGACCTCGCTAGGCAAGTCGATTGCCAAGGCGACAGGGCGCGAATTCGTGCGCCAGTCGCTGGGCGGGGTGCGTGACGAGGCGGAGATCCGCGGGCACCGGCGCACCTATATCGGCTCGATGCCGGGCAAGATCGTTGCCAACCTCAAGAAGGCGGGAACGTCGAACCCGCTGTTCCTGCTCGACGAGATCGACAAGCTGGGTCAGGACTTCCGCGGCGATCCGGCCTCGGCGCTGCTGGAGGTGCTCGACCCAGAACAGAACGCCAAGTTCCAGGACCACTATCTGGAGCTGGATCTCGACCTTTCGGACATCATGTTCGTGTGCACCGCGAACAGCCTCAACTTGCCGCAGCCGCTGCTTGACCGGATGGAGATCATCCGGCTGGAGGGATACACCGAGGATGAAAAGGTCGAGATCGCCCAGCGCCATCTGATCGAAAAGCAGGTCAAGGCCCACGGGCTTAAGCCGGACGAGTTTGCGCTGACCGAGGAGGGCTTGCGGGACCTTATCCGCTATTACACCCGCGAGGCCGGGGTGCGCACGCTCGAGCGCGAGATCGCCAAGCTGTGCCGTAAGTCCCTGCGCCAGATCCTCGAGAAGAAGACTGACAGCGTCACGATCACGCCCGACAATCTCAGCGACTTCTCCGGCGTGCGCAAGTTCAAGCACGGCGTTTCGGAAGAGGAACCGCAGGTCGGCGCGGTGACGGGGCTAGCGTGGACGTCTGTCGGCGGTGAACTCCTCACCATCGAAAGCGTCACCACGCCGGGCAAGGGCGAGATCAAGACCACCGGCAAGCTTGGGCAAGTGATGAACGAAAGCGTCGCGGCAGCGTTCAGCTTCGTCAAGGCGCGGGCGCCGGCCTATGGCATCAAGCCGAGCGTCTTCAACCGCAAGAACGTCCACATTCACCTGCCCGAAGGCGCGGTGCCCAAGGACGGGCCGAGCGCGGGGATAGGTATGGTAACCTCGATCGTCTCCACCCTTACCGGTATCGCGGTGCGTCCCGATGTGGCGATGACCGGCGAAGTGACTCTGAGGGGGCGCGTGCTGGCGATCGGCGGCCTCAAGGAAAAGCTGCTCGCGGCCCTGCGCGGTGGCATCAAGACCGTTCTCATCCCCGAGGAAAACGTCAAGGATCTCGCCGAGATTCCCGCCAACGCCAAACAGGGGCTGGAGATCATCCCGGTGTCTCACGTGGATGAAGTCCTGGCGCATGCCTTGACCGCTCCGCTCGAAGCGATCGAATGGAGCGAGGCTGATGATCTCGCAAGCCAGCCAGGTGGCTCCGTTTCGGGAACAAATCCTGGCGGTGCAGAGGTGCCAACCGCACATTGAGGCGCTAGAACGCCGCCACTTGCCGTGATTCGCGGCAGGGTCGCATCCAAATCGGGAGACGATTGGGGCAGTTCCGCATCTGGCCTTGCCAGGCACGGAAATCGCCCCCCTTGGCGCAGGGCATATTGTCTAGGGCTATTTGGCTTTGACAGTTCTTGCAAAAAGGTTTCAATCTCTCGCCTTTGGTTGAGCGCGATTCACACCGATACAACGATATCCTGAAGCGAGGGGGTCCAATATGAATAAGAACGACCTTATCAGCGCCGTGGCCGATGCCAGCGGTCTGTCCAAGAATGACGCCTCGAACGCAGTAGAAAGCGTTTTCGATGCCATCACCAAGGCGCTTTCGAGTGGGGACGAGGTGCGGCTTGTGGGCTTTGGCACCTTTTCGGTTGCCAAGCGCAAGGCGTCCACCGGCCGCAATCCGCGCACCGGGGAACCGATGAAGATCAAGGCGTCGAACCAGCCCAAGTTCAAGGCTGGCAAGGGGCTCAAGGATGCAGTCAACTGATCAGCGCCTGATGGGCTGCTAATCTGACACCAGAAACCCCGCTAGCCGCAAGGCTGGCGGGGTTTTTGATGGTCAGACTGCGCTGCCCGCTGTCAGGGGGCAGCAGCGATCAGGGCGGTCGGGAACTGCGCCGTGCGCGGAGTAATGCGCCAGGAGAGCGCCTCGCCTGTCGTGGTCGCCTCCGGCCCATCGTCGGTATTGTTGGCCAGGATCCGCATACCTTGCGCTGTGCGGATCGTGAAAGTGCCGTCGAGCTGGGGCAAGCCTGGCACCGCCTCACCGTCCGTTGCGCCCGGGCCCATCCCGGCGATCGCACCCAGACCGCCCATCATCCCCGACATCGCATTGTCCGATCCTTGGGCGGTGAAGCCCGGCGCATTGATCCGCAGCTGTCCGTTCTTGCGCCCAAAGGTCTGCACAAACGGGTTGGTGGCGGGAAAGCCCTCGATCAGCGGGAACATGAAATCGTGCCCCAGCGTTCCTTTGACGCGGAAGCTGACGTGGAACAGTCCGTCGCCCTTGTGAACCACCCGCTCCCAGCCTTTCTGGCGCTGGAGCAGCTTGACGAGTTCCTCGGCAGCCTTGGGATCGGAGGGGTCGATCCCACCCATCATCGCGGCCATCTGCTTGGCCTTCTTCTTGGCTTCGGCAGCCCGATCGGCGGCGCCCGCATCCCAGTCGGCGCGCTGTTCGTCGAGCTCCGCCTTTGTGCAGTCGCGCTCTTCGAAGGTCTCGTCATCGTAGCAGGTGGAAGGGGTAAAGCTCTCTTCCGCATTGTCCATCTGGGCGAGTTTGCTGAGGCCAAGGAAGAAGATTTCGCCATCGTAACTGAATGTGAAACTGTCCGGACCGGTCAGCACCATTTCGGATGTAAACTTGCCTGGCGACATGAAGCAGCCCGACAGGACGAGCGCCAGCCCGGCAAGAACGGCAGCAGCGCGCAGGCGGACCGTGGTCAATTTTGTCATGGCAATTCCCTCCCTCGGAGGTGTTCTACGCGCGTGTTGCGACCGCATAAAGTGCAATCGCTCCAGCGTTCGAGACATTGAGGCTTTCGATCGCGGAAGAGATCGGCAGCCGCGCCAGCACATCGCAATGCGCGGCGATATTGTGACGCATTCCTTCGCCCTCTGCCCCCAGCACAATGGCAACAGGGCCGGTCGGCATGACGTCGGCGAGTACCGCTTCCGCCTCTCCGGCAAGGCCGATCCGCCAGTAACCGGCTTCAGCCAGCTCCTCCAGCGCGCGGGCGAGGTTGACCACACGCACCCACGGCACCGTTTCTAGCGCACCAGACGCCGCCTTGGCCAGCACGCCGCCTTCAGGCGGGGCGTGGCGATCCTGCGTCACGATCGCCGCTGCGCCAAAGGCCGCTGCCGAGCGCAGGATCGCCCCGACATTGTGCGGGTCGGTTACCTGGTCGAGCACGACGATGGGGCGATCCGCCTCGCCCAGGGCAACCTCGTCCAGAAAGACGTCCTCCAGTGGCGCGCACTCGAGGACAAGTCCTTGATGTGGAGCATCTTTTGCCACCAAACGTGCAAGATCGACCGGCTGTGCGTGTTCAATCGGGAAGTTTGCGGGCAGTTCGCCGTCGAGGCTCTCGATCCCCTCGGGCGTCGCCCACAGCTTGCGGTGCTGGCGTTCGGGGTTCTTCAGCGCCGCCTCGACCGCATGGCGGCCCCACAGGCGCACTTGCCCGCTTGACGCCCGGCCCGATCCGCGTCCGCCCTTCATGCGTCCTGCACGACCCCTCAGGGCACGCTTTCGTTCACCTTTACTCATGTTGTTTCCCGGCTGAGGCTTTCCAAACGCGCCCCCTGCCAGCAGGGGCATTGACAGGCAAGCAGTGCTTCGCCAAAGGGGCGCCTCTCGGCGGCGGGTCCGGCAACGGACTCGCGCATTTTCAGGGCGTCAGACGCTCAGGATCGCCCCCCTCATGGCAGGGGACTGTGTGGACAGGTGGCCGAGTGGTTAAAGGCAGCAGACTGTAAATCTGCCCGCGCAAGCGTACGCTGGTTCGAATCCAGCCCTGTCCACCACCACCCTTTCTCAGCACATCCCCGAAAAGCCCTAGAAATCGCAGAAAACCAAGGGTATTCTGCTCTACATCGTCCGCACTCGACCGCTTCTGTTTGCTTGCAGCCGGAGCGTAGTGTGGGAGAGGTGTGGGAGTAAAATGATATCCTCCCACACTTGGGTTCTCCCACAATGGCGGCAAAGATGTGGGAGTAACCGATGGGCAAACTCACGGCTGTTGCGGTCAAGGCCGCTTTGGCGAATCCGGGCACCTATCAGGATGGCGACGGACTGGTCCTCAGAGTCGACAAAAGAGGGGGAGCTTATTGGCTCCTGCGAATCCAGCGCGATGGCAAACGTCAGGATATCGGGCTGGGCAGTCCGAAGCTGGTCACGTTGGCCGAAGCGCGCGCCAAAGCGGCGGAACTCCGCAAGGCCGTAAAGGTCGAGAAGCGCGACGTGCTGACGGAGCGCAAGGACGAGGAAGCGGCCAAGATAACCTTCCGCGAAGCCGCCACCCAATATCACTCCGAGAACGAGGCAGGCTGGAAGAGTGATGTCTATGGTCGCCAGTGGCTGGCCAGTCTGGAAAACTACGCGTTCCCGAAACTGGGCGATATGACGACCGGCGGGATCACCGCTGCCGACATCATCGGGGTGCTCACGCCGATCTGGCAGGAAATTCCGGAAACAGCCCGCCAGGTCCGCAACCGGATTTGCGCGGTGCTCGACTACTCCCATGCAAAGGGCTGGCGCTCTACGGAAGCTCCATCAGGCAATAGCAGCCTCAAAGCAGGGCGAGGGCTGCCGCGACAGGTCAAGAAACCGGCCAACCGCAAGGCGATGCCATACGTGGCCGTTCCTCCATTCCTGACTGCGCTGCGGCGCAAGCCATCCTATTCGCGTCTTGCGCTGGACCTTCTCATTCTGACTGGCGTTCGGTCGCAGGAGGTCCGCCTTGCGAAATGGGACGAATTCGATCTGGATCAGCGCCTCTGGACGATCCCAGCCGAACACATGAAGCGCAGCAGGGCGCACATCGTGCCACTTTCAGAAGCGGCTCTGGCGGTGCTCGTGAAGGCCGATGCAATGCAGATGGAGGGAGCCGAAGTGGTCTTTCCTGGCATGACCGGTAAGGCGATGTCCAACATGACCCTGCTCAAAGTTATGCGCGACATGCAGGAGCCTTTCCACGTTCACGGCTTCCGCTCCAGCTTTACTGATTGGGCGGCAAACGAAGGCTTCCCCAATGCGGTTGTCGAAGCGGCGCTGGCGCACAAAACGCCTGATGCGGTGCAGGCTGCTTATCGCCGCACCACCTATCTTGGCACGCCCGAGAATCCTGGCGCGCGCGTGAAGCTGATGGAGGCGTGGGGGAGCTATTGCAACGGCGTGGCGGTTTCCAATAACTCAGGTGTGACAGAGGGCCATAGTGTTTGAAGAATTCTGGATGGCTGCACCCTTGATCCTCAGCTTTCGAGCGTCCCCCAGACTTACGGTTGCGATTGGGTGGTTTGCGAACGATTGGTAATAGCCGATTTTAAAACGGAGACATCCGAACGATCATTGGCTGCGCCTATGACCGATCGCCTCCGCCGCCTTGTAGATCGGCACCTTGAACCAAACCCCATTGCTGACAATGTGTATGCTGCTCCCACGCCCCTGAAGTAGACCCGCAGTACCGGGCGCACCTTTCGGATACTGTAGTCGGCCAAGCTCGTGGCTGTTTTCGCCATCAAGCTTTACGAGTGTGATACGGTTAGCGTCTTCGGCGTAGCCACCGGCGAGCATCACAAACTCATCCTTCACCGCGACAGCTTTTGCTCCGGCAATGCTGTTCGACCAAAACACCGCCTTACCGCTGCTGATGCGAACGATGGGAAAGTCAGTGTAGTAGCAGGCCCATAGATCGGTTCCGGCGAGCGTCATTGCATATGAATCAGCAATCGAGTGGGTATCGCCAACTTCATCATTAAACGACCAAAGCGGGGTGCCGAGCGCATCAAACTGTACGATGCCTCCAGACGATACAGGCCAGCTTCCATCTTTGTTTGGACCTCCGAAAACCCCCTCGTCAAAATATCCAACCCAGATTGTGCCGTCTGGGGAGCACAGCAGATTTTCAATTCCATCGCCGAGGACTATCTCGCGCTCAATCCGTCCGTCATCCGTATAGATGCGCCCGTTTTTCTCGCCTTCTTGCGCACGCGAGTCAGCAACCAGCCAATGGCCGCTAGACATACGGTCAACAACTGGGTGAGCGCCCGATGGCATGATTGTCACATCGGTCTCGGCAATGCCATCGAAGACCGAAAGGCGCATGTCACCATCCCAGACATTCGGATATTTTCGCGAGTGATTGCCGCCATTGACGGCCTCCCACCAGCGCATGTGTTCGGTATGGACATCTTTGCGGGTGCGAATCAGTGCTAACCGTCCATCGGCCAGCGCAGCGTAGCCATAGTCGAACCAACCCTCGGGCGTTGCCGGGAGAGGGGTCGCGTTCGAAATAGTTTTCAATTCTATCATGATGCATTGCTTGCATCTGGCCGCGTCGAGAGCAAGTGGTCAGCGGATCAGAATTCAGTCACCGCAGCTGGGTAGTAAACCGAGTCGCAGGCAGCGCATTTCAAATGGTGAACCAGACCCTTCAGGGCGATATCTCGATAGAACAACTGACCGTCTTTTCGTCCTTCCGCGCCTTTTCGGTGCATCGGTCCAATTCTTCGCGGTTTGCGCTGAGGATGTGCTGCGCCTTCGCCAGCTCTTCCCATGCTTCGGGATTCTGTGACTGGATCAACCGAATTCCGGCCTCCACGATGGTCGGTTCGCCAACGGCCTTTCGCGCCATCCATTCGGGCCACTGCCAGCTCTCAGGCATGGCGCGGGCGATGGTGCCGGGAAGGATTGACCAGAGCAGGATACCTGCGGCCAACCCCACGCCTGCAATGCGCCAGGTCTGACGCTTCTGCTCGGCCTCGGTGCGGACACGCCCTACAAGTGCGGCGAGACGTCCGGTTGCAATGTCCAGGTCCTTGCGTCCGTGCCGGAACAGGTCGCTGGCATCGTGTAGCATGTCGAGCGAGGCGCGCTTGATCTGAACCGCGATGTCTTCCGGCGTCAGCTCGATGGCGGGCTTGTTGCCGATTGCGGTCAGCGTCTTGGAGGCCTGTGCCAGCTGATCGGCCATCTGGCCGAGCGTGGCGGTGTAGTCCGGGATCACGATGTCAGTCCGTTCCCTGGCCATGTTCTGGACGGTATGGCGCACCATCGCCATTTCGCCTTCGAGGCGGGCGAAGGCCTCCGTCGCCGGATCGGACTCTTCCGCTGCGTCCAGTTCAGGTTCCGGCTGCGGCGCGGCTGGTTCCTCGACTTCGAGGTCCAGTTGCACTTCTTCGATGTGATCGTCTTCCATGTCGTTTCTCCTAAATGCCCATGTCGAAAGCGCGGGTGCGCTCGCGAGCGAGGGTTGCTGTCAGTTCATTGGCGATGCTGTGTTCGGGCTTGGGATCGATGCCGAGTTCGCGGGTTTTGCCGCGCAGCAGGCCTTCGACCTGCGGATCGCGTTCAAGCCCCTTCGCCAGTTCGGTCAGCTTGGCCGACACACGGGCAGCGCCTGCGCGGTCACCCTGCTGCTCAAGCTGCTTGCGTGCGGCACTCAGCCCCTGCCAGTCCCTGACAAAGCGCTCGGATCGCAGCGCCGGATCGGTGCGCACGGTGGCTTCGTGCTGCATCGCGCGCATGGCCTCTTGGCTGCGCCCGCCAGCGGCGTCTGCAATCAGCTCAGGCCGCCGATCCAGTGCCTTGGCGAGATCGGTGGCGGCATGGGGGCGCATCGCGTCGAGCGCCTTTCCTGCTTTCTCCAGTGCGTCCTTCTGGTGCGGGAGGACAGGCAAGCCTTGGACCTGCATCGTGCCGATGTCGCCTAGCGCGCGAGCGTAGCGTTCGACCGCGCGGCGCTGCTCGTTCTGCGTGTTCGACTGCACCGGAAGTGGCTCAAGCTGGCGGGCCTGTGGGCGGAAGTTTCCGAAGATCGATTTGGCCTTCTCCGGCACCTGCCGAACCATCTCGATTATGCGCTCGTGGAAGCTGATGCCGCGCAATTCGGCGAAAGCCTGCTCGGGCTTGTAGTCGCCCGCCATATCCTTCCCGCGCTCGCGGCTGAGCGTGCGGACAAGTTTGGACTGGCCGGCGAAGTCATCGCGGCCATAATGCAGCGCCAGCCCTTCGCGGTGGCGCGACATGGCGACATAGGCGGAATGGCTATCCATGCCCGGTGTGGCGAGCACATGGGTACGGTCCACCGTCATGCCCTGCGCCTTATGGATCGTGGCCGCGTATCCATGATCGATGTGGCCATAGTCCTTGGTGTCGAAGGCAACTTCGCGGCCATCGTCGGTGCGCACGGCCATATCCTGTGCGCTGGCTTTCGCGACCGTCCCGAGTGTCCCGTTCTTCACCCTAAGCCCGCGTTCGTTGCGCAGGAAGATGATGCGGTCGCCTGACGCAAACTGGCGCTCGCCACGCGCCACCTTGATCGTGGCATCGGCACCCAGTGCTCCAGCCGCACGCATCTTCTCGCGCGCCATGTGGTTCAGCTCGCGCACCTCGTCATTGGTGTGGGTGAGGATGATTCGGCTGCCGCCAGGGCTGGCTTGCCGCTCCTCATTCCAGCGCTCAATCAGCGTCGTTCGTGCATCCTCTCGCGTGTCGGCGACATGGACCATGTCGCGTTCTTCATAGGTGCGGATCGCATCGCCGGTTCGGCCCGTGGCGAGGTGCCGGGTCGCGTCCTGCTGCCATGCCGAAAGCTGGCGGCGAACTTCGCTGATCTCGACGCCGCCGTGGCGCTCGTGGATTGCGCGGAACGCCGCGCCTGCTTCGATGGCCTGAAGCTGCTGCTGGTCGCCGACCAGGACAACCTTCGCTCCGGCCTTGGCGGCACGGGAGAGCACGCGCTCCATCTGGCGCGTGCCGATCATGCCTGCTTCGTCGATCACGAGCACATCCTTGGCGGTGAGTTGCTCGCGTCCTTTGCCCCACTGATGCTCAAGGCTGGCGATGGTGCGCGATGCGATGCCGGAGCCGTTTTCCAGACCCTCGGCGGCGATGCCGGAGAGGGCAGCGCCGCGCACGGTATAGCCCGCGCTTTCCCATGCCTCGCGCGCCACGCCCAGCATCGCGCTTTTGCCGGTTCCGGCATAGCCGACGACCACGGCAAGACCCTTGCTGTTGGTGACATGCTCGAAGGCAGTTTTCTGCTCGCCGGATAGGACCAGGCCGCGCTTCACCGCGCTGGCAAAAGCGGCGTCCCGCTGCACAACACTGACGGTGTGTTTGGTGCGCTGCGGCAATGCGTCTGCGGCACGATGCAGGCGCTGTTCGGTCTCGATCATCGCCCGCGAAGTGAAGCGATCCTGCCCGTGACCATCCTTGCCCAAGGCGACCAATTCGGAGGAACTGCGCACCGCATTGTAGGCTGCGTCGAACTGCTCCTTGCCATCGCTGTGGCGGTGAACAAATGCGGCAAGATCGCGCTTGGTGAACGTGGCTTGGCTGTGCGTGATTGCGTCCAGCGCCAGAGCGGGATTGGCGATGATCCGCTCGCCATTGCGCTGCGCGATGGCGCGGTGTTCCTCGATCCGCTCGGCCTCAAGGCCGCGACCGCCAATGCGAGAGGCAGCGGGGCCGATCTTGTCCTGCGGTTCAAGCGCAATGCCCTGCGCTTCCAGGCTGCGGTGATCGATTCGCGCATCGATGTCGCGTTCCGCCAAGGCGCGGTTGACATGGTCGGCCCAGCGCTCGCGCCATTGTTCGATCAGCGCGGTCTTGTTCCAGTCGCGGACCTTTGCGCCAAAGCCGTCTTTGGACACTTCGCGCATCGTGAGCATGACATGCGCGTGCGGCTTGGCTTTGCCGTCTTCGCCAATATCCCAATGGACGTTGAGATCGGCAATCATGCCCCCAAACGGGCCAGCGTCGACGAACTCGGCTTTCACGAACTCGCGCGCCAGCTTGACGTTGTCCTTCTTCGACAACTCCCGCGGCAAGGCGAACTCGACCTCGCGGGCAAGCTGCGCATCCTTACGCTTCTCCGCAGCTTCGACCGCGTTCCACAAAGTGGCCCGGTCGGTGAAGGCGTCGGGCGCGCCTTTGGGCAACATCACTTCGGAATGAAGGACGCCTGCCTTGTTGGTGAAATCATGATCGCGGTCGATGCGTTCATCGTGCAGCCGCTCACCAGCACGATAGGCCGCTGCCGCAACGGCGCTGCGTCCGCTCGACCTTCCGATGACCTTTGCGCTGAAGTGAAAGATTGCCATGACGGCAATCCAGTTACACCGCAAACGCCACGTCGGCACGACGTATAAGCGCGCCCTCTCATGATAAAATCCTGATCGGGACTAGGCGGTATCACACTGTCCCGGCGACCTTACTGCATTGGGAAAGCTCACCGATTATCATGGCTCCATCACACCAACGATGGAGATGTCCCATGCGCAAACCCCGCGATTTTGATTCGGAACTGAAGGCCCTTGCTGACAAGGCAAAGCAGTTGAAGGAACGCCGCGTGCACGACCTCGGTGCGCTGGTCACGGCAACCGGAGCCGACGCGCTCGACGCTGAAACCCTTGCAGGCGCGCTGCTCGATGCTGCCGCCAACACCGACAAGGCGACAGGGGAGGGCTGGCGCAAGCGCGGCGCGGCTTTCTTTCAGGGCAAAGGGAGCAACGCTTCGAGCGGACCTGGCCAGCAGCCGGAAGGCACTCTCCCGCTCGGTGGCGGCGCGGCATCGGCTTGAGGCGGCAAAGGCACGAACCGACATGCGCGAATGGCAGGTCAAACGACGCGAACGGACCCGGCAACTGATCGAACTGGGCGGCCTCGTCGCCAAGGCCGATCTGGTCGAACTGACCGACGATGATCGCGCGGCGCTCTACGGCGCGTTTCTCACCGTTGCCGCCAAGCTGCGCGGGCCGGATGGCGCGCAGGCGCTGGTGCTGTTCCGGCGCAAGGGAAAGCGGGCGTTCGAGGCGGAGAACTCAGCCTGATCAGTGAAGGGGCGCGGTGCCCACGTGGAATTATGAGGATATACAGGTCATTCACATTGCTCTGCGAAGGTAGCAACGACTAAATTCAGTGCGAGAGGTAATAATGACCTACAGGACCATCGCATTAGACAAACTTGACGTGAACCAAGCCAATGACCGGCATGGCGAACTGGAAAATGAAACGGCGGCGATTGCTTGGCTGTTTTCCAATCACGGCGCGCAGATGAAAAAGCTGGCGCGCGACATTGCGTCGACGGGTGGGATCTATGAGCCGCCGTTGGTTTACCCGAGCGATGGCAAGTTCGTTGTCTACGATGGCAACCGGCGCACGACATGCCTTAAGCTGATATCAAAGCCCAGGCGTGCACCGTCCATCGAACTACAAAAGTTCTTCTCCGACCTTCACGGCAAATGGAACGGAACGATCCCCACCGCCATAATGTGCCGGGTCGAAACCGACCGGGACAGGATCGACGAGATTCTCTTCCGTCGGCATACCGGAAGTCAGGGCGGTGTCGGTCAGGCGAATTGGGACGGTCGCATGAAGACCACCTTCGTCAATCTGACAGGTAAGGGCGGCGGTCTGAATGTTGCCGACGAGATCGAAGAAAGGTTGCGCGAAGCCAAGATGCTTCCGGGCCGCAAGAAAATTCCGCGCACCAACCTCAACCGCTTGCTTTCGGCCGAGGCCTTCCGCAACCGGGTCGGCATCTCCTGCAACAAGGGCAAGTTTCAGTTCATCCGCAAGGAAGATGCTTCGCTAGCGGCTCTTGCCCGCATTGCGAAAGACCTCGCCGACAAGAAGATCACGCTCGATGATGTATGGGATGTCGAGCGCAAATCGGCGTATTTGGACCAACTTGAAGGTGAGGGTGTTCTTCCCACCGCAGCCGATGCGATTGAGCCTTCCAAGAAGAGCAAGAAGACCCAAGCCAAACCGCTGCCGAAGCCAAAGGCAAAGAAGCCCGAACGCCGTACTCACCTTATACCGCAGGAAGATTATGGCGTTGCGTGGGCAGGGCGTTTGCAGCGGCAAAGGGCAATTTGGGAGGAACTGCAATTTGCATTGGAATTGGAACATCACCCCAATGCGATTGCGGTGCTCTGCAGGGTGCTGCTCGAACAATCGGTCGATAACTATCTGGTGAGAGCTAAGCTGACGACCGCTTTCGAGCACGATGCATTGGCCAAGAAAATCATTTCCAGCGCGGAGAACCTTCACCAGAAGGCCAAGATCGATAAGCGCTATCTCGAAGTGATCCGCAAGGCACGCACGATTGATGCGATCATCTCGGTCGATACGCTTAATAAGTATGTCCACTCGTCGCGGCTTGCGCCATCGCCTGATCACTTGACCGCCATTTGGGACACCTTTGCCGAACTCATCGTGCTTTGCCTCAATGAGTAGGAAAGCGGCATCGGCACATTGGACCGACGAAAAGCCGAAGCGCCGCCAGACACGGTTCTTGAAGCGCTTTATCGTATCGTCGGACAATCATAGCTTCATAGGGCGCCTGTACGATCTCGGTATCGTCAGCATGAACTTTGATTCGTATGATGATTTGGCCAAGTACCCGGACTGTAAATATGTGGTGGATACGGTTAGCAGGGTCGAATCCCTAACTCGCCGGGTCGAGTCACTAAACCTGGCCGGGAACATGCTCTGGCCTGAACCTTTCCCGGACGACTTTAAGAAGCTTCCGATCACGCGTTATGAATGGCTGACCGTCACGGCGGATTTGTTCATCATTCGCTATGTGTCGGTGATCGACTGCGCGCTTCTGCTCATCAATCAGGTGCTCGAAGCAGGACTCGCTGACCGTAACTGCACATATTCGCGGTTGAAACGTGCTGGGCTTCCTGATGCCATATCGAGCCATCTGAGAGCCATGCTCGATGCGCAACAATCGATTCGGGACGAGCGCAATATGCGCATCCATCATGGTTTGGAACGCTCATTCACCGACGATGATGTCACCTTCAAACTGGCCTCGTCATTCACCGATAGAGGTAATGGCATGACGGGGTTCGATTATTACGGGCGACCAATCAATCTCGATATCTCGTTCAGGGAAGGGTTGGTCTGGATGCAAAAGGATTTTGTGCGGCACGCAAATGCTCTGCAAGATCAGCTTGATGCCCTCTATGATCTCTTGTGGCCGGAGTTTGAAGACCGGTTTGGTCCCCTAGTGGCGGTTGCGACCCATGGACTCAATGCCGGGGCCAGAAGGTCGCGTCCATGAGCGGGGTCGATCCCGAGTGCTATCCGCCCGACAATTCCTCGGATGCGACGGTCTGCAGCGAATGTTTCGATGACATCGAACTCACGGAGCGCATCGAGGCTTATGAAACCTCAGGCGAATGCACCTATTGCGAGACAGACCGAGAATTTATCGCCCCGTTTGACGAAATCGCGGAATTTATCGGCGAGCGCATGTCGACTTTTTATGGGCGCGCGGTTGATCAGCTTCCATACGATGGTCGGGAAGGCGGCTATATGGCGTGGCACGTCGACACATTCGATTGCCTGTACGAGTCCATCGGTCTTCCACTGACTTCCAAAAATGAAGAGCGGCTGCGGAACGATTTGGCGTGGCATATCGGTGATGATGCGTGGTGCGATTACGACTGGCTGTCGCTGGAAATCGATCAGAGCCTGCTGAGCAGCTGGGACCAGTTTTGCACGGCCACCAAAGGCGTGAGACGCTTCTTCTTTCACAATCTGGGCGAACCAGAATCGTACCATCCGGACGAGCGCTCGGTCATCCAGTTTTTGCATGAAGTGACGGCTCTCATTGAGGCGATGAACCTCGTACAGACCATTCCTGTCGGCTACCCGCTGTTCAGAGCGCGTCCGCACGAGGGCGAGCCTTGGACCACGCCGCTTGAGCTGGGGCCGCCACCAGTCGAGGCGGCGCTACAATCCAATCGGATGAACCCACCGGGCATTCCGATGTTCTATGGGGCCGAAACAGTGCAACTCGCTGCATTGGAGATTAGGGCGCTCCGCGCGACCATTGGCGAGTTTCGCACGCTGCGCGAGATACGGCTCATCGATCTGGCCAACCTGCCCCCGGTTCCCGGTTTCTTTTCCGAAGCTACGCGCGAAGAGCTACAAGGGCTTTCATTCCTGCACCAGCTCACCGCGGTCATGGCAGAGCCGGTCCCGCAAAATAACCGGGTGAATGTGGATTACATCCCGACACAAATCCTGACCGAGTTTTTCCGCGATTACGGGTTTACGGGCGGCGGGGTCGATGGGGTGCGTTACATAACATCGCTGGGCGTGGCCGGAGCCAACACGGTCTTGTTCGCAACGCAGGACAATGTGGTGACTGATGGAATGGCCGCTTCGGGTGCACGCTGGATCGAACTGGTCGGGACGCAGGAATACACGGCATAGCCTCATCCGCCTCTTTGATAGAATAACGGATGCAAACACGTTCGATGTTTGCTCGGGATCAATCGCTGTCCAGTCCTATAACTGGTGGACATTCGACCGGGTCCTCGCGCCACAAGCTGACTGGCAGCCTTCGTAGAAATCACCCAAAAATCGGACCAGTTGCTTATCGGCCCAATCACAGCCAGACCGAGCGCCGATCCACCATCCGCTGAAACCCTGCTGCAAACGAGGATGTCCTTGCTCGCAACAAAGTTCGTCTGCCGTCAGCAGACCGTGTGAACACGAGCGTGGAAGAGCCAACACGCCCGCGCCAGAGTTCGGCAAATCCTTCGGCATTTTCCTTGCGAGCGCCCAGCGCAGCGGGGACGGCGTGGTAATCGACCCGCTTTTTCAGGCCGAGCCATGAATTGCGCACCAGCAGGTATCGTGGGTTCTGCACCGGCCCGAGAATTTCTGCGATTGCCTGCATGACCTGCCGTTCGGCGGCCCGGCTCACGCCGGTCAGGACGATATCCTTTCGCCCGTCGAGGCTAGTGCGAATTTCGACGTGAGCGGTATCCACTTCGCGCCCGCTAATGACGTCGGCATCGACCAGCGACCTCAAGACAACACGGGTCACCGATTCCAGACTGCCCTCCAAAGTACCGTTGCGCCAAACGAGCTTCCCGGCCTTTGCCAGACGGGGCAGGCTCGCGAGCGTGGCAACACCGGCAAGCCCCATCGCGATGACCCCAATTCCTTCGTAGGATGCCAGCCCCCGCAGTTCGTTGGCTGCTGCAAAGGCTCCGCTACCCGCCGCGCTCCACCCTAGGGCCTGCAGGGTATCGAACCAGCTTAAAGCGCGCGGTGCGTAAAGGGGAGTCGCGGTTTCGCGCACCTGCGCCCGCTCGGCCCCTTCACCGAGCGACACCTTCCAGCGCTCTGCAATGGTGGAGCGGTCTGCTGCTGCTGCAAATGTCTTGAGGTTCGCGAATGCTGCCGGTTTGGAAGGATCGAGGCCCAGGCGGGCAACACCGTCTTCGATGAGGGTGGACGCTCCATTGGAAATCCCTTCGAACGCCTTGAAGCGGCGAGCGACCACTTCAATGTCAGACAACCCAGGTGCGCCTCCATCGTTGAGAAAGCCCCAGTTGAAAGTTGAGACGACCGCGTCCCAGCTTTCGCGATCCTCCGGATCGACTGTCGCCAGATGCCAGATGTTGGCTACCTTGTCGGGCCTGGCCGGATCGATCCGGATTGCTCGTCCGCGCATCTGGTTGGACAGCATGAAAGAAGCCGTATTGCTCGCAAGCACCAGGCTGTTGAGCGCTGGCGCATCCCATCCCTCGCCGAGCAGCGACTGCGTGCCAACGAGTAAGCGAATATAGCCGTGTGTGAACAAGGCCGTGACGAGGCGGACCAGTTCAGCAGTGCCACCGGTCCTGCATTCGATACGCACATGGTCTGGGCAGCCGGACAAATCGCCTGCTCGAAAGCTGCCGGGATCGAGGCGCAGCTCCTCGGCAACGCGGGGCAGCTCCGACAGAGCACGCCTGGGAAGTATGACCAGGCTGCCTGTCAGAACCCCGAGATATTCATCGGCGATGCCTGATCGTCTAAGCTTCTCGAAAATCGGCACCACGCCGAGCTTGGCAGGCTTGAACTCTGCATCCGGACGGTTTGGCAGCTCGCCAGCGCGAATATGATCGGACAACACGACCATGCGCAAATCGCCGTCCAGCGCATCCTGTTCGGCATTCGCGATGTCCACTATGGAATCCAGCTTCCCGAGGCTGGAAGTCATCAGTTTGAAGACTGAACGTGTGTGCTGCAGCCGAACGCGACCACCTTCGATCAGGCCATGACGATTCAGTTGATCGCGCAGGCACTTGAGCCGCGCCGGATCGAGCGGAAATGAGGCCGTATGCTGCGATATCACGCCGTCAAGAAAGCGTTCGAGCCAGAAAAGCGATGGCTGCGGTACATTACGCGCCGACACGCCCAGCAGTCTGAGCGGAGGGCGTGGCAGCTCACGTCCAGCTGATACCAGCAGAACGAGCGTTGCCGATAGCATCTCGGGCGCTTCGAGGATCTCTTCGACATGCGCTTCGGAATCCGTCAGCCAGGGGTGTTCTGCCAGCCAGTCCAGCAACCCGTCGTCTTGGCGCAATTCCATATGCAGCGAACCGATGGCCGCCCGCCTTCTATCGAGCAGCGCCAGAGCATCTTCGGTCGGTTCCGACAGGATGAGGTGATCCTGATGAGGACAGAGATCGCCATTGCGCACCAGTTCGGGAATGCCGATTTCGAGGTCTATCGGCCCGCACAGTTCCTCGTAGCGAGACCATTCGGCGAAGCTGGCATCGTAAGGGGGTGTTGCAGTCAGCGCGACCAGACGGACATCCTCTAGCCGGTTGGCCAGCTCGTTGAGGCATTTCCACCACTCCCGGCGCAGATGATGGGCTTCGTCCAGAACCAGCGTCAGCGGTCCTCGACCATTCAGCTTATCAATCAGCGCATCGAGTTCCTCGCCGCGCCGCAAGCTATCGAGCGACTGGTAAGTCGCCAGAGTCAGTTCCTGGAAGTCTGCCAGATCGCGGGAGATTGCCTCCGTTCTCGGCGGCGTGTCGAGAAACAGCGGGCAAAGGCGGTGTGCCCACTGCTCGCGGATGGCGATTGTCGGGGCAAATACCAGCGTCGGCCTTCCGATACGACGTACGATCTCCAGACCCAGGACCGTCTTCCCCGCCCCAGGGGCGGCAACTACATGCAGTCTTCCATCATCAAAATGCTCGTCCATCTCTTCAAGGATGCGGGCTTGATAGTCCCGCCAGGTCCCCTTGAAGTTCATGTCCTTGAGCATTTTGCCGAAATAGCGATGTCAGCGCTATCCGACTATTCCTACGTCAATGATGTCCTCAAGTTAGCTAGCTGGGGTCGGACTGTGCGTTCTCCAGAGGCGTTTCGAGTCGTGCGCGAAATCCGGCAAAGATGGCGCGGAAATCCATCGCTGCCGTCGCAAATTCGCGCGTGCCAACCGCAAGATCGCGTCGAGCGAAAAAATTCTCAGAACTAAGGGCAAAGAAGCGGCATGTCCGTAATGGTCTCGGACCGTCCATAGACGGTTCAAATCATTCAAATCGTTGACGAATTGCCCGAATCCCAACTGAATCTGACCCTTGCGCCCTTTAGAAAAGTTCTCATTATGTTCCGTAGAGGGGCTGCCAATGTCAAAGTGAGAACGCCCAATGTCCAATACCGAACGCATCATCCGACTGAAGACCGTGCTTGACCGCACAGGTCTCTCTCGCTCCACCATCTATCGCAAGATCGCAGAGGGGACTTTCCCGTCACAGGTGAAGATTAGCGTGCACGGTGCAGGCTGGCATGAGTCAGCCATCAACCGCTGGATCGCCGATCCGGCTCATTATTGTGAAGAGGAACCGGCGGAATGAGTGCTCCGCAATCGGTTGAGCCGATCTGTGTTAGGGTCAATGACGCTGCCCGCATGATCGGCGTCGGGCGGACAAAGCTCTATGAGCTGATCTCCAGTGGTGAACTCGAAGCCGTCAAGATCGGCAAGGCAACGCGCATCACGACAGCCAGCTTGCATAGGCTGGTTGAGCGGCATCGGGCATTAAACTGACTAGGCCGCGAACTCGCAATTGGACAGTGTCAGAGCGCGCCATTATGTTGCACTCAGGCGCTCCGCGAACCGCGCATTTATTCAGCTTTATGGACAAAACGCTGAACCGAACCACCGTTAAATGAACTTAAATGTGGGGGAGAGTGTGGGGGAAGACCTGCCTTTGTTCCAAGAACAGAATTGATATCAAAGCGTTATTTTTCCGGTTCGATTCAAGCCCTGCCACCACTTTCCTTCCTGCTCCCGCCGGTTTCACGTGAAACACTGGCCGCTAGGGCGTGCTGGAGGGGGTCTGACTAGGGTCAAAACGGAGCAAGCAGGGGGCAGGCGTCCACCAGAGGCGTGCTGGAGGCCCGCGAAAACGCGCAGCGCCCGCCCGCCCTTGCCACCGAAGCAGCGAGGACGGGCGGGCGCGCGGTTGCGACCCTTTACGACCCTTGCAGGCTCTTCCCGATCAGGCGGCCAGTTGCTGTGCAGGCTGATCGGCCCAGGCCAGACCCGGCACGTAGCGCGCGTCGACCTTGCCATCCTTCAGCGCAAACAGATGCAGCCAGCCATTGTCGAACAGCGCCCGCACCGAGGGATGCTTTTCAAGGATCTTGAGCATTTCCTCGCGCGGAGCCTCGATCATCACCGAAAGGCGCAGCGGTTCGTGCTGGAGCGCATCGCCATCATGCACCGCCTGCCATGGCAGGCCAGCGCGCAGGCGGCCACCATTGCCCTCGATTACCCCGATTCCGCCGACCACATTGTGGATCAGCTTGTTCCCGCCGCCGAACATCTCGGGCGCGACGCTCGATCCGAAATATTGCAGCGAAATCCAGCTTGCCACCACCACTGGTGCAGTGATGATGAGTTCGAGCGTACCGAAGCCGGCATCCGCCTGCCAGTCATAGGAATGCAGGAACGCCCTGCCGCCAAGGTCGCGGCCCGCGGTTGCAGTGCGCGGTGCGGCGATGAAGGCAGCGCATCCGGCCAGACCCCATTCTGGGCGGATTTCGGCCCAGTTCTGCGCGCGCGCCGGGATGCTGGCGCCGCTGGCACCGGGGATACGCAGCGCCCGTTCGGCCCGGGCCACCTTCGCCGCCTGTGCCAGCCATCCGCGCACCTTGGCAATATCGCCCTCGCGCTCGGCAGGCAGGCCATCGTCATAGATGGTGATCGCATCCGTGGTGGTGTCGTGCAGGCCCGCCACAAACAGCGTGTCGGCCGGAACCTCAACGCCGCGTGTCGCCAGACCGGCGCGGGTTTCGGGATCATTGAGCAGGATCGCCAGCAGCCGCGCCGAAACCTCGCCGGTGTAACCACCGCAGGCGCCGCAGTGATAGGCGCTTTCATGCGGGTTGTTGGTGACATTCCCGCCGTGACCCAGCAGCAGCACGATTGCCCCGTGATCCTGCTTCAGGCTCATCGCCTTGAGCACGGCTGCGCCGGTATCGGCCTTGGCCTCGGCGCTCATCCCACCGATCACTTCCGGAGCGGGTTCAGCCTTGGCCTTGGGCGCAAAGCCGAGCGCCGACTTGACCAGCTTGACCGCATAGACCGGCCCCATCGCCTCGACAAAGGCGAAGGAGCTGACCGCCGCTTGCCGGAACCGGCCCCAAGCCCGCGCCGTGCGGGCGTTGATGCGGGTGGCCTGATCTTTCGCCGGATCGCCCGCACTGGTGGTGTTCACGCCGGGGTTGAGCAGCACCGGCAGCCGCGCTTCAAGGATGTCCGATCCATGCGCGTGGTGGGCCAGCGGCAGGCCGAAAAAGCCTGCAAAACCGATGGTTGCGATCGAGTTGTCGATCCCTTCGAGCGCGCGGCGGAAGACTTCGGAACGCACGTCGATGCAGAAGGCGGCCTGAAGGAAGGGGCGTGCATCGGCTGCAGGCGCGGTGCCTTCAATGTCTTTCGCCAGAGCGGCGGCAAGGCGGCGCTGGTGGCCACGATCGGCAGCGTCCTGGAGGATGGCGAGCGCGACGTCCTGCGCGCTCGCAGCAACCGGTGCAGCGTGGGCGGCGACAGATTGAGCCCACTGGCCTGCAATCGCGGGGGTCTGCACCAGCAGCGCCTCGTCCCAGATCAGGCGGATCGCGAGCAGATCGATCAGAGTGCGATCGGTGTTGCCCGCCAGTTCGGCCTGCCACAGCAGCCAGCGCGCGTGCTGCGCCCAGCCGCCAAGGCTCATGGTCAGGCGGTGGAAGGCGGTGGGTGCGGCCGCATCGGAGATGCCGAGCGTTTCGGCGGCTGACAGGATCGCACGCTCGGCCGTGTCCGGCGCGCTGGCAACATGCGCGCAGAAGCCGTCGAGGCCTGCGATTTCAGGGGTCAGATCATGCATCGCCCACGCGCGCCATGCGGCAAAGGTGTCGGAGCCGGGGGCGGGCGACCACAGCGCCTGTCCGCGGTCGAACTGGCCGGCGGCCCACAGGCCGATGCACTTGTCGATCAGCGCGGGCCAGTCGATCCCGGTCGCCTCTGCGGCAAGGTCGGCGACGGTCGGCAGTGCCTGCGGGGCAGGGTCATCGCCGAGCTGTTCGGCCACTTCGCGCAGCGCCAGCGTGTTGCCGGGCTTGAGCGGCGAGCTGCAGGCTGCAAGCGCATCGGCCAGATCATCGGCGCTGATCCGGCCTTCGGTGATGGCTGCGGCATAATCGGCGCCCTTGCGGGTGACGCGCACACCTGCAACGCGGGCGAGGCGGGCAGCGGCGGTGGCGAGGTCTTCTTCGGTCTGGCCGAGGAAGGGGTTGACTGCCACGGTCGCATCAAGCGGGAAGGCCGGGGGAATGGCGCGCGCGGCGGCTTCGGCAGCGTCGAGCACCGCTGAAAAGCGGGCCGGGGCGATGTCTGCGTGGTTCATCAGCATGGCGATGTCTCCGAAAGAGCGAATTGTCAGCGAAGGGTGGTGGTGCCGGTGGTGCGGAAGCCACCGATCGCGCGGTCGAGCAGGGCGTTGAGATAAAGGCCGTTGGCCAGATGCACCCGGAACCCGGCGGTGGCGGGGTGGTGCGCCCACAGCGGGAACAGCGCCTGTGCAAAGGCAACCAGGCCGAAACTTGCGACCGCCAGCACCAGCAGCGCCCATTCCAGATCGGTCGGCATCGGGGCTGCAGGGAGCAGCGGCCCCCAGATGGCCTGCGCGATCGATTGGAAGCTGAAGTAACCCACCGCAGCAGCGATGGCAGCGGTGATGGTGCGGGTGGTGAGTGCGGCAGGCGCGCGTCCGGCAAGACCCTGCGCGACGAGGTAGGCCACCCCGAAGATCAGGATCGCACCGAGTGCCAGCGCCTGCGGCGACTTGGGGCCGAAGGCAGCGGTGAAGGCGGCGGCGATGGCAGCGAAGATGGCGAGGGCCAGCGTGAAGCTCTTGAGCACCGCGGCAATGCTGGGCGCGGCAACCGGGCCGGGGCGGCGGATGCTGGCGACTTCGGCCACCGCGTTCCCCGAGGAGAGGAAGGCGTGGGCCTTGTAGAGCGAGTGTGCGACGATGTGCAGCAGCGCGAGTGTCCAAAGGCCAAGCCCGCACTGCAGCAGCATGAAGCCCATCTGCGATACCGTCGACCAGGCCAGCGCGGTCTTGATCGCGCTCTGGGTGAGCATCACGGCTGCGCCGAACAGCGCGGTCAGCCCGCCGATCAGGACAAGCGCGGCCATCGCTCCTGTGCTGGCCTGCACCAGCGGCGCGGCGGCGATCAGCAGCACGCCGCCCGAATTGATGATCCCGGCGTGGAGCAGGGCAGAGACGGGGGTGGGGGCCTCCATCACCTCGGTCAGCCAGCCGTGCAGCGGGAAGGCTGCGGTCTTGAGCGCGGCGGCGGTCACGATCGCAGCCACGCCAAGCGTGCCGACAAGGCCGAGGCCGGAAGGCGCGGCAGTTGCCAGAGCGGCGAGATCAAGCGTGCCGAAGCGGGCGAACAGCAAGCCTGCGGCGATCACCAGCATCATGTCGCCGGTGTGCCAGACAATCGCGAACTTGGTGGCGGCGCGCTGCGCCTCGGGCCGGTCGGGATAGAACAGCAGCAGGCGCTTCAAGGTCAGGCCGACCGCGATTGCGGCGAGGATCATGGTTGCCAGCGTGCCCGCCTGGGCGAACACCAGAACCGCTGCGAGCGTGGTCAGCATCAAGCCGTGGAATGCGCCCTCGCGCGCCTCGCCATCGATATAGGTGCGGCTGTAGCGCATCACGATCCAGCCGATGAAGCCGACGAGGCTGGCAACGCTGGCGCTGACCAGATCGCTGCGAAGGGAGATGGCGAAGGCGCCGTCCAGCAGAACAAGACCCGGGGAGGAGGCAAGGGCGGTCTGGACAAGGCCGGCCAGCGCGAGCGCAAAGGCGATGAAGGCTGCACCCTCGGACAGGTGCGGCAGTTTGCCGGGGCGCTTGCCGGGCTGTGCGAGCGCGAACAGGATTACCGGCAGCAGGGCCAGCGGGGCAAGCATGGTCAGAGCGACGGACATGGAGGGACTCCGGCAGCGAGAGGATGTGTGACGCTTTGCCGGATAGGGGGTGGACGAAATTAAAGAAAATACATATTTTGGAGCGAAACGTTCTTCCAAACCGAACAATTTTGCCGGAAAACGCCGATGTCGACGCTCAATCTCCACCATCTGCGCCTGTTCCGCGCCACCGCGCGCGAAGGGACACTGACGGCGGCGGCCAAGGCGCTCAATATCTCGCAGAGCGCCGTCTCCACCCAGATCAAGGCGCTGGAAACCGATCTCGGTCATGATCTGTTCGAGCGGCGCGGGCGCAATCTGGTGCTGACCGAGGCGGGGCGGATCGCGCTCGATTACGCCGATCAGATATTCAGCGCCTCCGAACAGCTCACCGCCACTTTCCGCGCTGTCGGCGGCCAGCGCAAGGTGCTGCGCATCGGCGCGCTGGCGACCTTGTCGCGCAATTTCCAGATGCAGTTCCTCGCGCCGCTGCTGGGCCGCGACGATGTCGAGGTGGTGCTGCGGTCCGGCACCCAGGCAAGCCTGCTGCGCGCGCTCGAGGCGCTGACCATCGACGTGCTGCTCACCAACCAGATCCCGGCGCGCGATGCTGCCAGCCCCTATCTGGTGCGACGGATCGACGAACAACCGGTCAGCCTTGTCGGCGCGCGTTCGCGTCTGGCACTTGCGGGGCAGGGCCTGGCGCGTTTGCTCACCACTGCCCCGTTGATCCTGCCGACACCCGAAACCGCTCTGCGCGCCGGGTTCGATGCGCTGATCGAGCGCATGGGTATTGTCCCGCGCATCGCTGCCGAGGCTGACGACATGGCGATGCTGCGCCTGCTTGCCCGCTCCGATGCGGGGGTGGCGGTGATCCCGCCGATCGTGGTGCGCGACGAGCTGGCCAACGGCACGCTTTACGAATTGTTCCAGCTGCCTGACATCACCGAGCAATTCAGCGCCGTGACCATCGCGCGCACATTTCCCAATCCGCTGCTGCATGAGGTGCTGGACCCGGCAGGCGCCGGGGCAGGCGCCGGGGCAGGCGCGGCAGCGGGACTTGCGGCGAGCAGGGTCGGGCAGTAAGGCCCGCGACCGTCGCAACAAGTTTCATGCAGGAAATGCAAGTCCCCATGACCGCCCCCCTGACCGGCCGCCCCGTCATTTCTGCCACCGGGCTGTTCACCCCGACCGAGAGCATCACCAACGAAGAGCTGGTCGCCAGCTTCAACGCTTTCGTTGACCGCCACAATGCCGCGCATCCCGATGCCGAGCCGCTGGCCTATTCTTCCGTCGAATTCATCGAGAAGGCGAGCGGGATCAAGGCGCGCCACGTGATGAGCAAGGCGGCGATCCTCGATCCCGATGTGATGTGCCCGCGCCTGCCGGAACGCGCGAACGATGAATTGTCGGTGATGGCCGAAATCGGCGTTGCTGCCGCCAGACAGGCGCTGGAGCGCGCAGGCCGCAAGCCGGAAGATGTCGATGCCGTGCTGTGCGCGGCTTCGAACATGCAGCGCGCCTATCCGGCGATGGCGATTGAAATCCAGCAGGCGCTCGGCATCGAAGGCTTCGGTTTCGACATGAACGTTGCCTGTTCCTCTGCGACCTTCGGGATCCAGACAGCGGCCGATTACATCCGTGCGGGCAATGCCCGGTCGGTGCTGGTGGTCAGCCCTGAAATCACCTCGGGCCACCTCAATTGGCGTGATCGCGACAGCCACTTCATCTTCGGCGACGTGGCGACCGCGGTGCTGGTCGAGGACGCCGCGATCGCCGCCGCGCAGCATTGGGAAATCCTCGGCACCAAGCTGAAGACGGTGTTCTCCAACAATATCCGCAACAATTTCGGCTTCCTCAATCGCGCCGCACCGGAAGGCGAAGGCAAGGCGGACAAGCTGTTCGTCCAGGAAGGGCGCAAGGTGTTCAAGGAAGTGGTGCCGATGGTGGCACAGATGATCTGCGACGAGGCCGCGCGGCTCGGGATTGCGCCGGACAGTCTGCGCCGCTTGTGGCTGCATCAGGCTAATGCCGGGATGAACCGGTTGATCGCGCATAAGGTTCTGGGCCACGAGGCGAACGAGGACGAAAGCCCGACCGTGCTCGACACCTATGGCAATACCTCCAGCGCCGGTTCGATCATCGCCTTCCACCAGCATTCCGACGATCTGGCGGCGGGCGATACCGGCCTCATCTGTTCTTTCGGCGCGGGCTACTCCGCCGGCACCGTATTCGTGCGCAAGGTTGCCTGAACGGGCGCGCCGCCTTGCAGGCATGCGCGGGCATCCCTAGAAGCTGAGCGATGGCAGGCGAAATCCTCGACAACAAGGGCCGTGGCGAGGCCGATTGGAGCTGGCCCGCGGTTCATCCGGAAGGGCGCAAGTTCGGGCTGATCGCGGCTGCAGCAAGTCTGTTCTTCCTCGTGATCGGCTGGGAGATCCTCGGCTGGCCGCTGATGATGCTCGCGGTCGGGATCATGGCCTTCTTCCGCGATCCCGAACGTGTGGTGCCGCAAAGCGACAGCGCGATCATATCCCCGGCTGACGGGCTGGTGACGATGATCGCCGAGGTCGAGCCGCCGCTGGAACTGCAGATCGAGGATGGATCGGGCCATGGCGGTTTGCCGTCCGGGCCGGTCACACGGATTTCGATCTTCATGAGTGTGTTCGATGTCCACATCAACCGCACGCCGGTGGGCGGAACGGTGCGGCGGGTGGTCTATATTCCCGGTCGTTTCATCAGCGCCGAGCTCGACAAGGCGAGCGAGGAGAATGAGCGTCAGCATATTCTGGTCGAACGCAGCGATGGGCTGAAGATCGGGTTTACCCAGATCGCCGGGTTGGTGGCGCGGCGGATCGTACCGTTCGTCAAGCCGGGTGATATTCTCGCCAAGGGGCAGAGGGTAGGCCTGATCCGCTTTGGTAGCCGGGTCGATGTCTATCTGCCGGCGGGGACTGATGCGGCGGTCATGATCGGGCAGACGGTGATCGCGGGCGAGACGGTGCTTGCTGAAATCGGCCAGCGCGCACTGATTGAAGGTATTGCCCAGTGAGCCGTACGCCTCGCACACATAATGGTCGCCCGCGCGGTGCGCGCAAGCTTCCCGGAGCGCGTTTCTTTCCGGCCCGGCTTGGCCCCAAGGCAGCCGAGGACGAGGAAGACAGCGAGGCGGGTGTGCGCGGGGCGCGGGGGACAATTGCAGGCGGGCTGACGCTCCGGGCGATGTTGCCCAATGCGATCACGGCGGCGGCGCTGTGTTCTGGGCTGACCGGCATCCGCTTTGCAATCGAAGGGCAGTGGACCTTCGCTATTGGGCTGGTGGTGCTGGCAGGCGTGCTCGACGGGATCGACGGGCGAATTGCGCGGCTGCTCAACGCTCAGTCGCGCTTCGGCGCGGAGCTCGACTCGCTGGCCGATTCGCTGTCCTTCGGCGTGGCGCCCGCGCTGATCCTGTTCATGTGGTCGCTCAAGGAGTGGCCGAGTTTCGGCTGGTTTGCCGCGCTGGCCTTTGCGATCTGCTGCGCGCTCAGGCTGGCGCGCTTCAACGCGCGCATCGATACCGAGGATCAGCCGCACAAGTCCGCCGGATTTCTCACTGGTGTTCCGGCGCCGGTTGGTGCAGGGCTGGCCTTCACCCCGTTATACCTGTGGCATGAGACCGGCATGGAGCTGTTCCGTAGTCCGGTGGTTATGGCCCTGTGGCTAACCCTGATTGCGGCGCTGATGATTTCGAACATGGCAACGCTCAGTTGGGCCTCGCTGCGCCCGCGCCGTTCGATCCGGTTGGGGCTTATCGCTTTTGTGGCTCTCGCCTTTGCTGCCCTGCTGCTTGAGCCGTGGTGGACGCTCACGGCGATCAGCGCGGTCTATCTGGCGCTGATGCCCTGGGGACTGATCAAGTACGGGCGAATCAAGCAGCGGCGCAGGCTTGAAGCGACAGCGGCCGCATCTGACCCCGGCGACGTTCAGCCATAGTCCGACGCGGGGCGGCGCGCAGGCGCATTTCTTGCGGTTCGACCTGCACCGTAAAACCGGCGCGCAGCAGTGCCTGCTCCTCCATCAGCCTGCCATAGGCGACCTGTGCCTTCAGCAGGCAATCGGCAATGACGAGCACCGCGACAGCCCCGGCGATGGCGGTCAGAAATGCGATGGCGATTGCGATCATGACGTGTCCCCTGAATGTCCGTTCGTTCTTTGTTCTCGCGCCTTGTTCCCTACATGTTCCAATCTGTCAAGCGCCTTTCCGCACGCCATCGCGACGAATTTTCGCAAGGCCTGCGCAAAGGGGGCTGGATTTCCCCGCGCGGTGCCGCTAAGGGCGCGCTCGCTCCGGCACGGGCATGAGGTTCGTCGCTGAGGGGCAAATTCGCATGGAAGGCGCACATACCGGTGCCGTAGGCGGGATCTCCGCCCGCGCGGTTCCAGCCTTCCAGAGGAACAACCGGAAAGGAATTACCTATGGCGGCACCTGTCGTCACCATGCAGCAATTGATCGAGGCCGGCGCTCACTTCGGCCACCAGACTCACCGCTGGAACCCGCGCATGAAGCCGTACATCTTCGGCGCGCGCAACGGCGTTCACATCATCGACCTGTCGCAGACCGTGCCGCTGTTCGCGCGCGCGCTCGACTTCGTCGAGCAGACCGTGCGTTCGGGCGGCAAGGTGCTGTTCGTCGGCACCAAGCGTCAGGCGCAGGAGCCGATCGCTGAAGCTGCGCGCATGTCGGGCCAGCACTTCGTCAACCATCGCTGGCTGGGCGGGATGCTCACCAACTGGAAGACGATTTCGGGTTCGATCCGCCGCTTGAAGAGCCTCGAGGAAATGCTTTCGGGCGACACCTCGGGCTTCACCAAGAAGGAAGTCCTCCAGCTTACCCGTGAGCGCGAGAAGCTGGAACTGTCGCTTGGCGGGATCCGCGACATGGGCGGGATTCCGGACGTGATGTTCGTGATCGACGCCAACAAGGAAGACCTGGCGATCAAGGAAGCCAACGTCCTCGGCATTCCGGTGATCGGCATTCTCGACACCAACGTCGACCCCAACGGCATCGCTTTCCCGGTTCCGGGCAATGACGATGCGAGCCGCGCCGTGCGCCTCTACTGTCAGGCGATTGGCGAAGCCGCGCTGGCCGGCAAGGGCAAGTTCCAGGCCGACGTGTCGAGCGACTTCGGCGCGATGGCCGAACCCCCGGCCGAAGCTGTCGTCGCTGACGAACCGGCCGCTGAAGACGCCGAAGCCTGATCTTTGCACGGGTGATTGACCCAAGCCGTCAATCACCCGTCACAATCCCCCTCTAGCGCGCCCGGCATTGCTCCGTCCCCGGTTGGCAGGGCCGGGCGCCTGACAACACACACAAAGGAATTTCTCATGGCCGATATTTCTGTCGCCGATGTGAAGAAGCTGCGCGAGCGCACGGGCGCTGGCATGATGGACGCCAAGAAGGCGCTGACCGAAGCGGGTGGCGACATCGAAGCCGCGGTTGACGCACTGCGCGCCAAGGGCCTCGCCACCGCCCAGAAGAAGTCGAGCCGCACCGCGGCCGAAGGCCTCGTCGGCGTTTTGGTCGAAGGCACCCGCGGCGTTGCTGTCGAGATCAACTCTGAGACCGACTTCGTCGCCAAGAACGACAAGTTCCAGGACTTCGTCACCAAGACGACCGCTGTTGCGCTTGCGCTCGGCACCACCGATGTCGAAGCGCTCAAGGCTGCTGCCTATCCCGATGGCGGCACCGTGGGCGAGAAGCTGACCGACAACGTCGCCACGATCGGTGAAAACCAGCAGATCCGCCGCATCAAGGCGGTTTCGGTGTCTCAGGGCGCCGTGGTTGCCTACATCCACAACGCCGCCGCTGAGGGCCTCGGCAAGATCGGCGTGCTGGTCGCGCTGGAATCGGATGCTGATGCGGACACGCTCGCGGCTCTGGGCAAGGACATCGCCCAGCACGCGGCGGCGATGTTCCCGCAGGCGCTGGACGCAGATGGTCTCGACGCTGAAGTGATCGAGCGCGAGCGCAAGATCGCCGCCGAAAAGGCTGCCGAAAGCGGCAAGCCTGCCGATGTGCAGGCCAAGATGGTCGAAGGCGCGGTCAAGAAGTTCGCCAAGGAAAACGCGCTGCTCAGCCAGATTTTCGTCAAGGATGGCAAGGCGACGGTGGAAGAATACATCGCCAAGACCGCCAAGGACGCAGGCAAGTCGATCAAGCTGGTCGACTATGTGCGCTATCAGCTTGGCGAAGGCATCGAGAAGGAAGAAGTCGATTTCGCCGCGGAAGTGGCGGCGGCCGTCAAGGGCTGATCCTGCTTCACGACAATCCAGCGGCCGTCGCAGCTCCCATGCTGCGGCGGCCGTTTCCTTGACCGCTGCCAGCTTACCCTTTGCGCATTGCCGCTTTGCCGGTTAAGTGCGGCGCAGCCAGATTCCACCCGGAGCATCACACCCCCATGTCCCTGCCGACAATCAAGCGCGTCCTCCTGAAACTCTCGGGCGAAGTGCTTATGGGAGGGCAGCAGTTCGGGATCGATCCCGAATTCGTCGCAGAGTTGGCGAAAGAGGTGAAGGCGGCCAAGGAAACCGGCCTCGAAATCTGCCTCGTCATCGGCGGCGGCAACATCTTCCGCGGCATGGCGGGGGCGGCCAAGGGGATGGACCGGGCGCAGGCCGATTACATGGGGATGCTGGCGACCGTGATGAATGCGCTCGCCATGCAGAACGCGCTGGAACAGCTCGGCGTGCAGACCCGCGTGCAATCCGCGATCGAGATGGACAAGGTGTGCGAGCCGGTGATCCGCCGCCGCGCAGAGCGCCATCTGGAAAAGGGCCGCGTGGTTATCTTCGCCGCCGGTGTCGGCGCGCCCTATTTCACCACGGATAGCGGCGCTGCGCTCAGGGCTGCGGAAATGCGCTGCGATGCGCTCCTGAAGGGCACCAGCGTCGATGGCGTCTATGACAGCGATCCCAAGAAGAACCCCGCAGCAACCCGTTTCGAAACCGTGACTTACGACAAGGTCCTCGCCGACAATCTGAAGGTGATGGACGCCTCGGCCGTGGCGCTGTGCCGCGACAACAAGATTCCGATCGTGGTCTTCTCGATCCGCGAGAAAGGCAACCTTGCCCGCGTGCTGGCAGGCGAGGGCGTCCAGACTATCGTCCAGGACAGCTAAGAGCAAAAGGAACCCAGCCATGCCGCAATATGACAAGGCCGATGTCGAGCGCCGGATGAAGGGCGCGGTGGAATCCTTGAAGAGCGATCTTCAGGGCCTGCGCACCGGGCGCGCGAATGCAAGCCTGCTCGATCCCGTGGTGGTCGAGGTTTACGGCGCGATGATGCCGCTCAATCAGGTCGCCACGGTCTCCGCGCCTGAACCCCGGATGCTGTCGGTGCAGGTGTGGGACAAGTCGAACCTGATCGCGGTCGAAAAGGGCATTGCTCATGCCAACCTCGGCCTCAATCCGATCATTGACGGCCAGACCCTGCGTCTGCCGATCCCCGATCTGACGCAGGAGCGCCGCAAGGAGCTGGCCAAGCTGGCCGACCAGTATGGCGAAAAGGGCAAGATCGCGATCCGCAACGTGCGGCGCGATGCGATGGAAAGCCTCAAGACCGACGAGAAGAAGAAGGACATCTCCGAGGATGACCGCAAGCGCGCCGAAGACGAGGTGCAGAAGCTGACCGACGCCAATGTAAAGGACGTCGATGAAGCTGTGGCCAAGAAGAAGCAGGAAATCCTGACGCAGTAAGGCGGGCAGGAGAGTGGGAACAGGCTTGGACCAGTCGCGCGCCAGACATGTCGCCATCATCATGGACGGCAATGGCCGCTGGGCCAAGAAGCGCGGACTGCCGCGCGCAGTCGGCCATCAGCGCGGGGTCGAGGCGGTGCGGCGGCTGGTGCGCAGCCTTGAGCCGACCGGGCTGGAATGCCTCACGCTTTACGCTTTCTCCTCCGAGAACTGGAAGCGATCCGAGGATGAAGTCGATGATCTGATGAACCTGATGCGCCGGTTCATCAAATCCGACCTGCCCGAATTCGTCGCCAACAATGTCAAGCTCAAGATCATCGGTGACTGGCAAAGCCTTGCACCCGATATCGTCGCCATGCTCGAAGATGCGCTGGCACAGACGGCGCATGGCAAGCAGACGCTGGCCGTGGCGCTCAATTATGGCGGCCAGCACGAGATCGCCCGCGCGGCGGCCAAGGCGGCAGCAGCAGGCGAGGTCTCGATCGAGACCATCGCAGCCCATCTCGACACCCATGATCTACCGCCGCTCGACCTGCTGATCCGCACCAGTGGGGAAATCCGCCTGTCGAATTTCCTGCTGTGGCAGGCGGCCTATGCCGAGATGCTGTTCGTCGATACGCTGTGGCCCGATTTCGAACCGGCGCATCTGACGCAGGCGCTTAATGACTTTGCCCGGAGGGAGCGGCGCTATGGCGGGCGGTGAAATAGGCGCGGGATCGGCGTCCGACCTGCCGATCCGGCTGGGCTCGGCGGTGGTCATGCTGGTGCTGGCCGGCGGGGCGCTGTGGCTGGGCGGCTGGTTCTGGACAGGGTTTGTTGCGCTTCTGGCGCTCGGCGTCTTGTGGGAATGGAATCGGTTGGTGAGCCGTTTCGGCCTTTCCGGGGCGGGCGAGACGCTGTGGTTCTTTGGTGGCGTGATCTATATCGGCGGGGCGGCGCTGGCGATGCTGGCGCTGCGCAATGGAGCGCAGTTTCTGCCCGTAGGCGGGCGAAGCCTGGGTTATGGACCGATTGCCGTGCTGATCGGCTATATTCTCCCGATCATCGCGGTCGATGCAGGTGCCTATTTCGCCGGACGCGCGATTGGTGGGCCGAAGATCGCACCGAAGATCAGCCCGTCCAAGACTTGGGCTGGGCTTGGCGGCGGGGCGCTCGCAGCGGGGCTTGTGGGCATCGGCAATGAACTTGCGGATTTCGGCCCGGCGGCTGGATCGCCGGGTTATGATGTGGCGACACTTGCACTGGCACTGCTCGCGGGCGTGATCATCGCAGTGCTCGCACAGACGGGCGATTTCTTCGAAAGCTGGATGAAACGACGCGCAGGTGTGAAGGATTCGGGCGCCCTCATTCCCGGCCATGGCGGGTTGTTTGATCGGCTTGACGGGTTCCTTGCGGTGTTCTTCGTGCTGTTTGTGATTGCCTTGGGCCTGCGTTTGCTGGGATGATGCGATGATGAAGCGTTCGCTCACCCTGCTCGGCGCGACCGGATCGATTGGTGCATCGACGCTCGATCTGGTGCGCCGCAATCGCGAGGCGTGGCAGGTCGAGGCGCTGACGGCGCAATGCAGCGCGGCGGAACTGGCGGCTCTGGCCATCGAATTCGGTGCAAAGCTGGCCGTGGTCGGTGACGAGGCTTGCCTGCCGGAACTGCGCGCGGCGCTCGGCACCAGCGGGATCGAAGCCGCAGGCGGGCGCGCGGCGCTGGTCGAGGCGTCGGCGCGGCCGGTGGACATGACCGTGGCGGCGATTGTCGGCTGTGCGGGGCTGGCGCCGGTGATGGCGGCGGTCGAGCGCGGCGGCACTATTGCGCTTGCCAACAAGGAAGCGCTGGTTTCGGCAGGCGAAGTGCTGATGGAGGCCGTTGCCCGTCACGGCGCGACCCTGCTGCCGACAGACTCCGAACACAACGCGATCTTTCAGTGCCTTGCCGGCAACCGGATCGAGGATGTGGCGACGATCACCCTTACCGCGAGCGGTGGGCCTTTGCGCACCTGGACGCAGGCCCAGCTTGATGCGGCAACGCCTGCGGAGGCGGTCGCGCACCCCAACTGGTCGATGGGCGCCAAGATCAGCGTTGATTCAGCGACGATGATGAACAAGGGGCTCGAATATATCGAGGCCTATCACCTGTTCCCGGTCGGGCTGGAGAAGCTAGGGATCGTGGTTCACCCGCAGAGCGTCATTCACTCGATGGTCGAATTCCGCGACCGTTCGACGCTGGCGCAGCTTGGCCCCTCGGATATGCGCGTGCCGATTGCCTCGTGCCTCGCCTGGCCGCAGCGGATGGAAACGCCGCTCAGCCCGCTTGATCTTGCAGCCATTGGCGAACTGACCTTTTTCCAGCCCGACGAGGAACGTTTCCCCGCCACGCGATTGGCGCGCGACGCGATCCGGGCGGGAGGCTCTGCGCCTGCGATCCTCAATGCGGCGAACGAAGTCGCCGTCGCCGCATTCCTCGCCGGTCAGATCAGGTTCACCCGCATTGCAGCATTGGTGGAAGAAACCCTGATGCGCAGCAACGACGCCCCGCGCCCGGCGAGCCTCGAGGAAGTGCTCGCTGTCGATCATTCCGCAAGGATGCAGGCACAAAGCCTGCTGGAGAACAAAGCCTTTGTTTGAAAGCCCCCCTTTCTGGATGTACGTTATCGGCTTCCTGCTGCTGCTGGGGCCGCTCGTCACCCTGCATGAACTTGGCCACTATCTGGTCGGTCGCTGGTTCGGCGTTCAGGCGGAGGCTTTTTCGGTCGGCTTCGGCAAGGAGATTGCCGGTTTCACTGATCGGCGCGGGACACGCTGGAAGCTCTCGGCGCTCCCCTTGGGGGGCTACGTCCAGTTCAAGGGAGACATGAACCCGGCGAGCGTCCCTGATGCCGGCGCCCCGGTCGAGGAAGGCAGCTTCCAGCACGCTGCGCTGTGGAAGCGGGCGCTGATCGTGGCGGCGGGGCCAATCACCAATCTGGTGCTGGCGATTGCGATCTTTGCCGCGTTCTTCGCTGTCATCGGCAAACCGGTAATCGTCGGCGAGGAAGACTCGCGCACCATTGGCGCCTTCGCCGAAGGCAGCGTGGCTGAGGCCGCGGGGCTGAAGGTCGGCGATGTAGTGGTGGCCATTGATGGCCGTCCGATCCGCGATTTCACCGAGCTGAAGACGACGATTGCGCTCCATCCGGGACGCAGCATGGTTTTGACGGTCGACCGGGCGGGGGAACAGCGTGATTTCTCGCTCACCGCTGCGCGCGTCCAGCGCCGGGACGATTTCGGCAATGTCAGCACCGAAGGGCTGATCGGGGTCATCCCGGCTGGGGGCGAGTACGAGCTTGAAGATGTCAGCATCCTAGAGGCGATCCCGCTTGGCGTGCAGCAGAGCTGGGATTTCACCGGCATGATGATCACCGGCATCCAGCAGATCCTGACCGGGGAGCGTTCGGTCAAGGAGCTGGGCGGGCCGCTGAAGATCGCGAAGTTCTCCGGCGAGCAGATGAGCATGGGCGCCGCCGCCTTCATCCATTTTGCCGCCCTGATCTCGCTTAATTTGGCATTCATCAACTTCTTGCCAATCCCCGCGCTCGATGGTGGGCACCTGATGTTCTACGCGGCCGAGGCGATCCGCCGGAAGCCGGTGGGGCCACAGGCGACCGAATGGGCTTATCGCACCGGGATTGCATTGGTGCTGATGCTGATGGTGGTGGTGACGGTGAACGATATTGTCTCGCTGCCGATTTTCGGTAGCTGATCAGAGCGCCCGGCACGCTTTGCCGGGGAATTCCGCCCCGTCTGTCGCGAAGCGGGGCGTGCGCGGCTTGATTGAAAAGAGCACATCGGGCAGAGGCGTTGGCCTGCGGGAGGGGACCGCGCAGGCAAGAGTGCAAAAGGTTGCAGACAAGGGATCACGGTGCGCAATGCGCGGCACTGTGATGCACAGGGTTGGAAACGGGATTTTAGCTGCATGAACCGAATGAGCGAGACGGGCCCGGTGCCGGTCAATTGCAACCCCACACTCCAACGCGGCCCTTCGCGCACCCTTCGTCTTGCGGGCGCGCTGTGCTGCGGCTCGATCCTTGCCGGGATGCCTGGGCTTGCCTTCGCTCAGCAGCAGCCCGCGCCAGCGCCCACCGCGCAGCCTGCGCCCCAGCCTGCTGCCGAGCCCGCGCCCGCGCCGCGCAGCAATGTGATCCGCACCATCAACGTGGTCGGAGCAGAGCGTCTCGAGCCGACGACCATTCTCAGTTATATCCGCCTGCGGGTGGGGCAGGAGTACACTTCTGCCGGTGCTGACGAAGCACTGAAGGACCTCGGCGCGACCGAACTTTTCGCCAATTTCTCGATCCGCAATGACGGTGGCAATGTCGTCATCAACGTGACCGAAAACCCGGTGATCAACCGCATCGTTCTGGAAGGCAACCAGCGCCTCAAGAACGACAAGATCCTGCCCGAGATCAAGCTCGCGCCGCGCCAGATCTTCACCCGTTCCAAGGTGCGCGCGGATGTGTCGCGGATCATCGAGCTCTACAAGCGCCAGGGCCGCTTTGCCGCGCAGGTCGAGCCCAAGATGGTGCAGCTGCCGCAGAACCGCGTCGACATCGTGTTCGAGATTTCGGAAGGCCCGAAGTCGAAAGTCCGTCAGATCAACATTCTCGGCAACGAGAAATTCTCCGATGGCGAGCTGCGCGGCGAGATGGTGACAAAGCAGGCCCGCCTCTCCACCTTCCTCAGCTCCAACACCAGCTATGACCCCGATCGTCTGGCCTTCGACCAGCAGAAGCTGCGCCAGTTCTATCTCACGCAGGGCTATGCCGACTTTCGCGTCGTTTCCGCCGTTGCCGAGCTGACGCCCGACCAGAAGGACTTCATCATCACCTACGTGGTGGAGGAAGGCGAGCGCTACAATTTCGGCGAGGTCAAGGTCGACAGCCAGCTGCGCGATTTCGACAGCGAAGTCATGAGCGGCAATCTGCCGATGAAGGAAGGCGATTTCTACAATGCCAAGACGGTCGAGGACACCGTCGAGCAGCTGACCGAACTGGCTGGCCGCTATGGCTATGCCTTTGCCGACGTGCAGCCGCGCTTCAACCGCAATCCTGACGAGCGCAAGATGAATGTCACCTTCATCCTGCGCGAAGCGCCGCGCGTCTATGTCGAGCGGGTCGACATCAACGGCAATACGCTGACGCAGGACAAGGTCGTGCGCCGCGAATTCCGTCTGGCAGAGGGCGACGCCTTCAACTCGCTGGGCGTGCTGCGCACCACTGCGCGCATCAATTCGCTGGCGTTCTTCCAGGAGAATTTTGAAGTCACCCAGACCGAAGGCAGCGCGCCTGACCGGATCGTTCTGGAAGCCAATGTCGAAGAGCGCCCGACTGGCGAATTGCAGTTTTCGGCCGGCTTTTCCTCGATCGAACAGTTCATTCTGGCAGGCAGCATCCGCCAGCGCAATTTCCGCGGGCGCGGGCAGACCATCGGTCTTAGCGTCAACTATTCGCAGTTCTCGCGATCGGCGCAGGTGAGCCTGAGTGATCCCTACATCTTCGATCGTAACATTTCCGGCGGGATCGACATTTATCGCCGGGATTTCAACAGCTTCAACTTCACCGGCAATAACCGCAACACGACCTTCGAACAGGCGACCACCGGTTTTTCGATGCGCGCAGGTGTGCCGCTGACCGAGTACATGTCGCTGGTTGGCAGCTACACGCTCAACTACGAAAACGTGACGCTGGACGAAAACCTGTTCTTTTCCGACCTTGATGGCGATGGCACGCGGGAGTGCGATCCGCTGCGCGCCGGCCGCTTCCTGTGCGATGCGATCGGCACGCGGCTGAGTTCGATTGTGGGTCTCAGCCTCAACTACAACTCGCTCAACTCCCGCATCCGGCCGACTCGCGGCAAGACCGTCTCGCTTAGCGGCGAATTCGCGGGTCTTGGCGGGGATGTGCGCTATGCCCGTTTCCGTGGCCGCGCGCAGCAATTCTGGAGTGTTGGGCGGTCGGGCTTCATCTTCTCGATTCTGGCGGAAGGCGGCACGATCATCCCCTTGCAGGAGCGTCCCGGTGCTGGCGTTGATGACGTGCTGCTGACCGATCGCTTCTTCCTCGGCGAACCGCAGTTCCGCGGCTTCGCGATCCGCGGGGTCGGCCCGCGCATCCTGACACAGACCTCGGTGCTCGACGGCGGACGTCCGCGGCTCGATGAAAATGGCAACATCGTCTTCCTGACCGAACGTCGTCAGGTGCGCGACGACGCGATCGGGGGACGCAACTACTACCTTGGCCGCGCCGAGCTTGAAATTCCGCTTGGATCAGGCGCGCGCGAGCTTGGGCTGAGGCCCTCGATCTGGGCCGACGTCGGGGCGCTGTGGGGCGTCGAGACCCCGGTTCTTACCGTCAACCCGGCCGGCAATCCGCTCCGCAACGAGAACGGGGAGCCGCTTTATCAGATCCCCGGAACCATCACGACCACGACCGATCCGGCCCAGCCTGACGGCACACTCAATATCCGCCTGGTCGAACCGGGCACCAATATCCGCGAGCTGTTCCTCGGCAATTCGCCGAGCCCGCGCATCACCGCCGGGATCGGGGTCAACTGGAACTCGCCCTTCGGTCCCTTCCGCATCGACTTCGCTCAGACCATCCGCAAGGTGGAAGGCGATGACGAGCGCACCTTTACCTTCAACGTAGGAACTCAATTCTGATGACACGTCTTGTCCAGCTTATTGCTCCGGCCGGTCTTGCGCTGGCCGCCCTGACGGCGCTGCCCGCACAGGCTCAGGTCGAAGGCCGAATGGCCACGGTCGACACCACCGGAGCGATCATCAGCACCAACGCTTTCCAGACCTCGTTCGAGCAGGTCTCCACCACTTATGCTCAGCAGACCGAACTGCTGCGCACCAAGGCGCAGGAGCGCCAGACCATCCTCGCCAAGTTCGACAAGAACGGCGACAAGCAGGTCGATGAAGCCGAAAACGAGGCGATGCAGAAGTCAGCCGACTATCCCAAGCTGCAGACCCTCGATCAGGAAATGCAGGGCCTGACCGCCCAGATCGAAGGCGCCCGCATCTTTGCGGTCGAACAGATCGCCGGGCAGCTCAACGCTGCGCTGCAGGATGTGGTCAACACGCAGCAGATCAAGATGGTCATCGATCCCAATACGCTGATCTACGCCCCGCCCGAGGCTGACATTACCCAGCAGGTGGTCACCGCACTCAATGCTAAGGTGCCGGCCGTGGGCATCGTGCCGCCTTCGGGCTGGAAGCCGAGCCGTGATGGCCTCCAGATCTATCAGGAAATCCAGCAGCGTCTCACCATCCTGGCGCAGATCGCGCGGCAGCAGCAGGCCGCCCAGCAACAGCAGCAGGGTAACCCTGCGGCGCCTGTTGGACGCTGATAAGGAACGGAGCTGACACGATGAGTGACACGGGTAGCGCGCCGGCACAGGCGCTGGATTACGATATCGTCAAGATCCTCAAGGCCTTGCCGCATCGCTACCCGCTGTTGCTGGTTGACCGGGTGCGGTCGATCGAGCTGGGCGAACGGATCCACGCGGTCAAGGCCGTGAGCATGAACGAACAGTTCTTTCAGGGCCATTTTCCCGGCGCGCCGATCATGCCCGGTGTGCTGCAGATCGAGGCGCTGGCGCAGGCCGCGGGCATCCTCGGGATCGAGACGATGGAGCTGGCAGGCACAGGCAAGCTGGTTATCTTCATGGGCATCGAGAACGCCAAGTTCCGCGCCCCGGTGACGCCCGGCTGCCTGCTCGACCTCGACGTCGAGTTCACTCAGAAGCGTGCTCGCGTCTACAAGTTCAAGGGTGTGGCCAGCGTCGAGGGGAAGACCACCTGCGAGGTCGAATTCACCGCGATGATGGTGGATAGTATTTGATTTGCGCGGGCTCCTCCGGGCCCGCGTCCTCGGTGCTGTTCCCTCCGCTTTGCTGCGGGGCACCTGCGGCTCGCGCCGTGCGCTCGCGGTGCCTGCGGCACCGATCCATGCACTTTCTCCGAGGGTTCTCCCGGTATCGGTTGCGTAGCGACCGCAAGGCCGACTGGCCGCCCGCAGCGGAAGCGAAGCTGAACCGCCAAAGGCGGGGCACCCGCCCGCAGGGCGTGTGAGCGAGGATTTCGCAACCCGGAGGGGTTGCGGAACACAAAGACTCAGCAGGCGGGGTTGCCTTTCAAGGCAAACCCCGCTAGCGGCCGCGCTTCCCATTTCATAGCACCGCCGGTCGGAACCGGCGCCATGCTGCAAAGGACACCGCCATGAAGACCGAAGGTCACCCCGATTACCACATGATCACGGTCAAGATGACCGATGGCACTGAATTCCAGACCCGCTCGACCTGGGGCAAGGAAGGCGATGTGCTCGCGCTCGATATCGATCCGCTGAGCCATCCCGCATGGACTGGTGGTCGCCAGCAGGTGCAGGAAGGCGGCCGCGTGGCCCAGTTCAACAAGCGTTTCGGCGGGCTTACCCTCAAGAAGTAAGCGGCGTCACAAGCTGCGCGGGCCTCGGCCCGCAACGAGGAGGGCGGCCCGACGGGGTCGCCTTTTTCGTTTGGGGTCAGGGTGGCCGGGGCGTGAGCCTCAACCACCCCTGATCATCACGCCGCGCACTTGATGCAGCGTGTGGCAATCGGACGTGCAGCAAGGCGCGCGCGCGGGATCGTTTCCCCGCAATTGGCACAGGTGCCATAGGTGCCATTTTCGATCCGGGCGAGGGCCGCGCGCACTTGCACAGCCTCGGCCCGCAACACGTCCTCGACGCCTTCCAGCGCCTCGTCATCGGCCAGATCGATCGCCTGTTCCGAGAAATCCGCATCGAGCGGCTGGCGCAGATCATCCTCGATCTCATCAGCCCGCTCGGTAAGTTCGGCCAGCCGCTGGCGCAGCTTTTCGGCAATGTCTGCAAATTCGTCCATCATCCCCTCCATTCGCGTTCGCGATACCATTTGGTGATCACGTATTTCACGCCTTTCCTGACCTTCATTCCGTGATGGAGCGTCGCGTGATTGACACCGCCATCGGCCAGACGATTGTTCCAGCAGAGCAATTTTCCCGCCTCGGGCTGAAAGGTCTTGTCCAGCACCTTGAAACGGGTAGCGCCGCCTGCGGCAACGTCATTGAGATAGATCATGAACGTCCAGGTGCGATTGCCCGACAGGGCGCAATAGCGATCAAAATCGCGCCCGCCCGGCGTGAAGTAGTCGGTGTGGGCCTTGAATTCCTGTCCCTCCGCATACCGCTGGCCCTGAAGGGGTTCGCCATAGGCCGGATCAATCCCGGAAACTTCGCTCAGCAGCGCCTCGATCCGTTTCACCGCAGGCAGGTCGGCGGCAAGATCGCAGGTCTCGCTGGTACGGAAATAGGCATCGCCATTATCGTCCGCGATGGTCGATGGACGGCGGTCGCGTTCGATCAGCGAGACCAGATCGGCGGCGAGATCGGGCGCAACGAAT
This sequence comes from Porphyrobacter sp. HT-58-2, assembly GCF_002952215.1. NCBI lineage: Bacteria > Pseudomonadati > Pseudomonadota > Alphaproteobacteria > Sphingomonadales > Erythrobacteraceae > Porphyrobacter > Porphyrobacter sp. HT-58-2. The sequence continues at coordinate 1,797,200 of NZ_CP022600.1, forward strand.
CGCCGCTGCTGGAACACGCAAGCCTTCTGCGTAGGCACGCGCTGCATCCCCGGCTGCGCTGCGAGACGGGCGGCAATTGAGTCGCTGGTGATGTTCATGGCGCTTGCAGGATAGAAGCGCATCGGGGCTTGGCAATGGCCCTGCGTAACAATCTTGCGCGAGCGCGGCCTCAGCGCAGTTTTCGCTTCCCTTGGGAATGGGTTTGTGCAAGAGGCGCGCCTCCCTTGTCAGCGCACTTGACCGCGCCTGTTCCTTGCGTAAACCGCCCGTCTTCGCGCGGGGCTCGCAGCGACCGGAACGGTAGCAGGCGGGCAGGGGCGTGTGGCGATCATAGCTCAGTTGGTTAGAGCGCCGGTTTGTGGTACCGGAGGTCACGGGTTCGAACCCCGTTGGTCGCCCCATCTTCCCCCTTTCGTGAATGCACTTCCGCGCCGGACAGGGGACTGACATGACCGCTTTCTGGGCTGAGCCCGATTTCGACGCACACGAACTTGTGCAACTGGTGCATGACCGGACGAGCGGGCTGACAGCGATCATCGCGGTGCATTCCACCCATTGCGGCCCGGCAGCGGGCGGTACTCGCTTTTGGCATTACAATGATCCGGCGGGCGCGATGCGCGATGTTCTGCGCCTGTCGCGCGGGATGAGCTACAAGAACGCCATGGCCGGTCTGCCGATGGGCGGCGGCAAGGCGGTGATCCTCGCCGATGAACAGCGCACGAAAACGCCTGAACTGCTGGCCGCTTTTGGCGATGCTGTCGAAGGGCTGGGTGGGCGATACGTCACGGCTGAGGATGTTGGCATCACCGAGGCTGACATGGTCGCGGTGTCCCAGCGCACGGCCCATGTGTCCGGCCTGCCGGTCGCGGGCGAGGGCAGCGCGGGCGGCGACCCCGGGCCGTTCACCGCTTACGGTATCTACCTCGGCATCAAGGCTGCCGTCCGTCACAAACTGGGCAAGGACAATCTTCAGGGAGTCCATGTCGCCGTACAGGGTACCGGCTCCGTCGGCGGCGGTGTTGCCCGGCTGCTGGCGAAGGACGGTGCCAGACTGACGCTGGCCGACATCAATGACAGCCGTGCCGCTGCGCTGGCCGATGCGCTTGGCGGAAAAGCCGTCGCCTCCGATGCGATCATGACGACGGCCTGCGACGTGTTCAGCCCCAATGCGCTGGGCGCTATTCTTGATGATGCGGGTATCGCCGGGCTCGACTGCGCGATTGTGGCGGGCGGGGCGAACAACCAGCTCGCCCGTCCCGAACATGGCGTGACGCTTGCGGCGCGCGGCATTCTCTATGCGCCGGATTATGTCATCAACGCCGGCGGGATCATCTCGGTTGCGACCGAATATCTCGCTCGCCGCGCCGGACGCAGTGGGGACATTGCCGAGGTTGACGCCCTGATTGCGCAAATCCCCGGACGGCTCGAGACGATCTGGCAGGAAAGCGAATCGAGTGGCATTTCCGCAGACGTCGTGGCTGACCGGATGGCGCAGAAGCTGATCGGTCGCGGCTGATCGTGTGCGGGTAAAGGCGGACTGTGCGGCGGGAACTATTCCGCCAAGCCGCCATTTGCTCTCTTGTCGGGATCGGGTGTAAGGCTACAAGCCCGGCTGACCGCGAAACATCATGCACATCTACGCCAACCCCGCCCGTTTTCTCCAGCTTGCCAAGTGGCTCATGCCGCTCCTGTTCTGGAGCGGGCTGGTGCTTTCGCTTGGCGCGGTTGCCTGGGGCCTGCTTATGGTTCCGCCAGACCGGCTGATGGGCGAAACGGTGCGCATCCTGTTCATCCACGTGCCGGCCGCATGGCTTGGCATGGGGGGCTGGGCGGGGATCGCGATTTCCAGCGCCATGCTGCTGATCTGGAAGCACCCGCTGGCCGCCCTTTCGGCCCGTGCGATTGCGGTGCCGGGCATGGTGTTCTGCGCGATCTGTCTTGCCACTGGCTCGATCTGGGGCCGCCCGACCTGGGGCACTTGGTGGGAGTGGGACGGGCGGCTGACGAGCATGTTGGTACTGCTGTTCCTCTATGCGGGTTACATTGCCCTCACTGAGGCAACGGAGAAGGAAGGCGGTTCGGGAAAGATCGCGGCGATTTTCGGCCTCGTCGGCGCAGTCAATGTGCCGATCATCAACCGTTCGGTCGTGTGGTGGAATTCGCTCCATCAGCCGCCCAGCATCACCATGGGCAAGAGCGCGATAGATGCCGCCTACCTGTGGCCGCTGCTGGTGGCGGTGATCGGCTTCTCGCTGCTGTTCGGCGGGATCGTGCTGATGCGGATGCGCGCGCTGATCGCCGAAGCGCAGGTCGAGGCGCGGCTGCGGCGGCAGGCGCTCGACGATGACGCGCCGCGTGCGGCGGCCTCCGTTCCGGTGATGGAGCAGGCCTGATGCGCGAGGAATTGAACCAGTGGGATTTCGTGATCCTCGCCTACGGGGTGGGGGTCGTGGCGCTCGTGGTGCTGGCCGTGTGGGCTTGGCGCGCGATGGCGCGGGCCGAGGCGCGCCGTGACGCGACCCGGCGGCGCTGAGAAGGAAAACGCATGAAGGCCAAGCATCAACGTCTCGTCCTCGTCGTCATCGCCTTTGCGGCGTTGATTGCAGCAGGGCTGATCTTCGTTTGGGCGTCTCGCAATCAGTTGAGCTATTTCTATTACCCCGAAGAAATGGTTTCAAAGCCGCCTGAGGCCGGGCGGGCTGTACGGCTTGGTGGCATGGTTCAAGAGGGGTCGATTAAGACCGAGCCTGACGGCGTGACTGTTACTTTTGTGGTCACCGGAAAAACTGCGGACACTGTAACAGTGCGTTACCGTGGTATTTTGCCCGATCTGTTCGTCGAGAATTCAGGGGTCATTGCCGAGGGCAGCCTTGATGAAAACGGCGTGTTCGTCGCCACCAACCTGCTCGCCAAGCATGACGAGAATTACGTGCCCAAGGAGCTTGAAGGCATGGGCACGCAGCAGGCAGCCAAAATCGCCGAAGAAACCACGGTCGGGCTGAACTAGGATCGTAACGGGGTGAGGGCCAGACAATGATTGCCGAAATCGGATTGGCCGCCCTGTGGCTCGCCGCCGCGCTGGCGGTGTTGCAGATGGTCTCGGGCGGTTTTGCCCTGCGCTCCGCCGATGGCGCGCCCAATCCGCTCGCGATCTATGCCCGCCCCGCCGCGGTGGTGCAGGCGGTGCTGGCAGTGCTGGCCTTCCTGATGCTGCTGTGGGCTTTCGCGATCACCGATCTTTCGATCAAGCTGGTCGCCACCAATTCGCACTCGATGAAGCCACTGATCTACAAGCTCACCGGCACCTGGGGCAACCACGAGGGCTCGATGCTGCTGTGGGTCGGTGTGCTGGCGGCCTCGGGCGGCTTGCTCGCCGGGTTCGAAAAGCGCCTGCCGGAACGCACCATGGGCGCGACACTGGCGGTGCAGGGCTTTGTCGCGCTGGGGTTCTATGCCTTCCTGCTGCTGTCCTCCAACCCGTTCGAGCGGTTGCCGGTGCCGGCAGCGGAGGGAACAGGCCTCAATCCGCTGTTGCAGGACATCGGCCTCGCGATCCATCCGCCCACCCTTTACGCCGGCTATGTCGGGCTTTCCGTGGCCTTCAGCCTTGCAATGGGCGCGCTGCTGACGCGTGAGGTCAATCCGGCCTTTGCCCGCGTCATGCGCCCATGGGTGCTGGGCGCGTGGGTGCTGCTGACCTTTGGCATCACGGCGGGTTCCTATTGGGCCTATTACGAGCTTGGCTGGGGCGGCTGGTGGTTCTGGGACCCGGTCGAGAACGCATCGCTGATGCCATGGCTCGCCGCGACTGCGCTGATGCATTCGGTCAGCGTGCTGGCGGCGCGCGATGCGCTGCGCACCTGGACTATCATGCTCGGCGTGCTGGCGTTCTCGATGTCGATGCTTGGCACATTCCTTGTCCGCTCGGGCGTACTGACAAGCGTCCACGCCTTTGCGGTCGATCCTGAGCGCGGGGCCTTCATTCTTGGCTTGCTGGGCCTCTACATCGGGGGCGCCTTCGCGATCTTCGCTCTGCGCGCGGGCGCTGTCGCCGAAGGCAAGCGGTTTTCCGCCACCAGCCGCGAAGGCGCGCTGGTGTTCAACAACGTCATGCTATCGGCGATCCTTGCCATTGTGCTGCTTGGCACGCTTTACCCGCTGCTGACCGAGGCCTTCGACGTACGCGTCAGCGTCGGCCCGCCCTATTTCAACCCGGCATCGGCGATCTTTGCGGTGCCGATGTTTCTCGTGATGGCGGTCGGCCCGCTGCTGCGCTGGAAGGATGACAAGCCCGCGCGGCTCCAGTTTGAACTCGCGCTGATCGCCGCGCTGCTGATCGGCAGCATCGCGCTGGTGAGCTTTTTCGGCCAGTTTGCCTTACTGCCGCTGCTTGGGTTGGGCCTGGCGGCGGCCTTGGGCGTTGCCGCTTTCCTGCCTCTGCGCGGTCGCAACATCCGGCGCGTGCCGGTGGCGACATGGGGCATGGTCTTGGCCCATTTCGGTGTCGCGGTTTCGCTGTTCGGCATGGCCTGCGAAAGTGCCTTCACCCAGGAACGCCTTGCCGCGGTCGCGCCCGGCGGCACCGAACAGGTGGGTGATTTCGCAGTGACGCTGGAAAGCGTGACTCCGGTGGCCGGCCCCAACTGGACCGCGATCGAGGCCCGGCTTGCTGTCAGCGAGAATGGCGGCGCTCCGGTAATCCTCACCCCGCAGGCACGCAATTTCTGGTCGCCGCCACAGTCCACCAGCGAAAGCGCGCTGCTGACCCGCTGGGACGGTCAGCTTTATGCTGTGCTCGGCCAGCAGGCTGAAGATGGGCGCTGGCAGATCCGGGTGTGGTGGAAACCGTTTGTGACCTTCATCTGGTACGGCGGACTGTTGATCGCCCTTGGCGGCATTCTGTCGATTGCGGGCCGTGTGCGGGTTGATGTGAGGCGCCGTCACGCCGCCGCCAAGGGGGCTGAGCGCCGCGCCGATCTTGAGGCGCTGGGCGCTGGCCCGGTTCCGGCCGCGGCGGAGTAGGTCTGCCATGTCGAACCGTTTGTTTCTGTGGGTGCCGCTCGCCCTGTTCGCCTTTTTCGCTGGGCTGGCAGGCTATATGCTGACGCAGGAGAAGGATCAGTTCGTCGAAAGCGCGATGATCGGGCAGAGCTTGCCGGACTTTGCGCTCGATCCGGCATTCGGCGGACTGCCGGGGGCTTCGAAGGCGGATTTTATCGGTGACAAGCCCCGCCTGCTCAACATCTGGGCAAGCTGGTGCCTGCCTTGCATTGCTGAGGCTCCGCAGCTCGAGACGCTGAAGGAACAGGGCGTCGAGATCATCGGTATCGCCATTCGTGACCGCCCGGCTGATGTCGCGCGCTTTCTGGAACGCCATGGCAATCCTTACACCCGCATCGGTTCTGACCGCATTTCCGAGGTGCAGCTTGCAATCGGCTCGTCGGGTGTGCCGGAGACCTTCGTGATCGATGCCAATGGCGTGATCCGCTATCAGCATATCGGCGATATCCGCGAAGCTGATGTGGCAAAGCTGATCGCCGAACTGGAGAAGGCGCAATGATCCGGGCTGCTCTTGCTGCGCTGCTGGCTCTGCTTGCGCTGCCCGCGCTGGCGCAGGACACCATGCCGCCTGCGCCCTATGCCTATAATCAGCTCTCCGATCCGAAGCTGGAGGCCGAGGCGACGGCGCTGATGCACACCCTGCGCTGTCTCAAGTGCCAGTCGCAGTCGATTGCCGACAGCGACGCGCCGATGGCTGGCGACATGCGCCATCAGGTGCGCAGCCGCATTCTCGCTGGCGAAAGCCCGGAGCAGATTCGTGCCTGGTTGATCGCACGGTATGGCGATTACGTGAGCTACAATCCCACCGTCAGCTCAACCACATGGCCGCTGTTCGCTGTGCCTTTGCTGGTAATCCTGCTCGTGGCGGGCGTGCTGCTGCGGCGGCTGGGCAAACGTCGCGATGACGCGGGGGATGTGGCATGATCGAAGGCTGGATGGCGGTTTCGGCGCTCGCGCTGACGGCATTTGCCTTTGCGGTGCTGGCGCTGAAGCTCCCGCGCGAAGGGTTGACGATGTTCGGCGCGGCGCTTGTTTTCGGTCTTGCAGGCTATGCCTGGCAGGGCTCTCCCGCGCAGCCTTCCGCGCCGCGCCCCCCGGTCGCTGCTGCCGGTGAGCAAGGCGAGGCAATGGTTGAAGGCCGCGCTGCCTTGTTCGAGCGCACCACGCCGCCCGCCGATTATCTTGTGACCTCCGATGCCTTCGCCCGGCGCGGCCAGTTCGCCGACGCGGCGGCGCTGTTGCAGAAAGGGCTGAGAGACAATCCGCGCGACCTGGAAGGCTGGCTTGCGCTGGGGATGGCGCTGGTGGGCCATGCCGATGGTTTTGTCACGCCTGCCGCAGTGCAGGCCTTTGGCCGCGCCAAGGCAATTGATCCATCCCATCCCGGGGCGGAATACTTCCTCGGCTTTGCCTATCTGCAAAGCGGCGAGGTTGTCGCGGCGCGCAATGTCTGGGCAGGGTTGGTCGAAAACTCCCCGCCCGATGCGCCATGGCGCGAGGGGCTGGCAGCCGAAGTTGCCAGGCTTGACGACATGATTGCGCGCGCGCCGATGTTGCAGGGCCGGTAACTGCGAAGCGCCGCTGTCACAGCGATGTTGCAGGTGCGAAAGCAGAGTGCTAGGCGCGCCGCCTTGCGGTTCTGAGTCGTTCAGGCCGGCATGGGCAGTACCGGGGGGATACGGGAAATCCGATTGACATGAGCACGTCAGCTTCCTCCTCCGCATTGCCCGCCGCTGGCGCTGAAACCGCCGGGCACAGCCACGGCCACGGCGCCTCGACCCTGACGCTCGCAGTCGGCGCGGTTGGCGTTGTGTTTGGCGACATCGGCACCAGCCCGCTCTACGCCTTCCGCGAAACCTTTGCCTCGCACCACGGTGCGCCGGGCATCTCCCCTGACGCCGCGCATATCCACGGGGTGCTGAGCCTCGTGTTCTGGTCGATGATGATGGTGGTGACAGTCAAATACGTCCTCACCATCACCCGCGCCGACAACAAGGGCGAGGGCGGGAGCCTCGCGCTGCTGGCGCTGATCCGCCGCGCCTCCGACAGCGCCGGGTGGACCGCCCCGCTGGTGCTGCTGGGCGTGTTCGCCACCGCGCTGTTCTATGGCGACAGCATGATCACTCCGGCGATCTCGGTGCTCTCCGCCACCGAGGGCCTGCAATATATCGTCCCCGGTTTCGAGCCGTGGATCGTCCCCACCGCCATCGCCATTCTGGTCTGCCTGTTCGCGCTGCAATCGCGCGGGACCGAGAAGGTGGGCAAGCTGTTCGGGCCGATCATGCTGACCTATTTCGGCATGCTGGCGACGCTAGGCGTCATGCACCTCAGCGCCAATCCCTCGATCATCCTCGAGACGATCAACCCGGCAAACGCGCTCAATTTCTTCATCACTGACGGATTCGTGGCCTTCATCGCGCTGGGCAGCGTGGTGCTGGCCGTGACCGGGGCCGAGGCGCTCTATGCCGACATGGGGCATTTCGGGAGGAAGCCGATCGGGATTTCGTGGCTGACCTTTGTCTTCCCGGCGCTGATGCTCAATTACATGGGGCAGGGCGCGCTGGTTCTGTCGCAGACCTCGCCTGAGGCGGCTGCGGCGCTGATCAAGGATCCCTTCTTCCTGATGATCCCCGATATCGTGCGGGTGCCGGTGATCATCCTGGCGCTGCTCGCCACGATCATCGCCAGCCAGGCGGTGATCTCGGGCGCGTTCAGCCTGACCCAGCAAGCGATCCAGCTGGGCTTCATCCCGCGCATGGAGATCCATCACACCAGCGCGACCGCCGCAGGGCAGATCTATATTCCGGCGATCAACTGGGGCCTGATGGTGATGGTGATCCTGCTGGTGCTGTTCTTCCAGTCGTCCAGCAATCTTGCCGCCGCCTACGGGATCGCGGTGACGGGCGCGATGTTCATCGACACCCTGCTGCTTGCCGCGGTGTTGACGGCGCTGTGGCGCTGGCCGCTGTGGAAGGCGCTGCCGCTGGTGGCGGTGTTCCTGATCGTCGATGTCGCCTATTTCGGCGCGAACCTCATCAAGGTGCCGCAGGGCGGGTGGGTGCCGCTGGCCATCGGCTTCGTCATCTTCACCCTGCTCACCACCTGGGCGCGCGGGCGCAAGCTGATGCGCGAACGCATGAGCGAGAGTGCGCTACCGCTCGAAATCTTCGCCAAGTCGGCCAAGAATTCCGCGCTGCGCGTTCCCGGCACGGCGATCTTCATGGCATCGAGCACCGCCGGGGTGCCGAGCGCACTGTTGCACAATATCAAGCACAACAAGGTGCTGCACGAACGCGTTGTGATCCTCACCATCGCGATTGCCGATGTACCCTATGTGGATCCCGATACACGCTGCGAGATGACCGATCTGGGTGACGGCTTCTACCGCGCGGTGCTGCATTACGGCTTCATGGAAGAAACCGACGTGCCGCTGGGGCTCAAGAAGATGGAGCGCTGCGGCGGCACCTTCGACATGATGCACACCAGCTTCTTCCTCTCGCGCCAGACCCTGCTGCCGTCCGAGAAACCGGCGATGCCGCTGTGGCGCGAGAAGATCTTCGCCTGGCTCCTGCGCAATTCGGCAAGCGCGATGGACTTCTTCAAGCTGCCCACCAACCGCGTGGTGGAGCTGGGCAGCCAGGTGGAGATTTGATCGTCCGGCAATCCGCTTGACAAACTTGACACCCTGTCAAGTTTGGCGATGGCAATATTATACCTATAATTCAATCACCTGCCCGCCATATGTCGGGAGGTTGACATTGGGGGCGGGGTGGCATTTCCCCGCACAGACCGGACAATCGGAAAGAGCTGAAGCCATTCTGACGGAGCGGCGGAGAGTAGGAAAGCGGCGCTCCGGCCTTGCCCATATCAGGCGGTCGGCGGCTCGTCCTTGAGCGGCTCGTCGCGCTCCTCGAAGCTGAGGCCGTGCTTCAGCAGCATCGGAATCTGGCTGAAGGTGAACAGGAAGGTCAGCGGCAGGAACACCCAGATCTTGGCCCACAGCCAGCTTTCGAACGAAAGCTGCGCGCGCAGGACTTCGTTGAGCGCAGCCAGCATGAGGAAGAACACCCCCCAGTTGCGCGAAAGCTTGCGCCAGCCCAGATCCGAAAGCCCCTCGAAAGCCGCTTCAAGCAGGATCTTGAGCAGGGCCTTGCCCGCAAAGAACCCGCCCAGCAACACCACGCCGAATCCGGCATAGATGATCGTGGGCTTCAGCTGCACGAAGGTCGGATCACCGAAGAAAATCGTGAGCCCCCCGAAACCCACGATCAGCGCGGTCGAAAACCACAGCATCGGGGAGACCTTGCCCAGCAGCCATTTGGACGCCAGCAGCGCAATCACCGCCGCGACCATGAAGGCGCCGGTCCCATAAATGATCGCAATCAGTTCTGCCCCCGGACTGGTCTCCTCAGGCGACATCCAGCGATAGACGGCCAGAAACACCAGCAGCGGGCCGTAATCGACCGCGACGTTGAGCCAGCTGGAAGCGGCTTTCTTGCCCTCGGTCTCGCTCATCATGCCACCCCGGCAATCACGCGGGCGACCAGATCGGGGTCGAACGGGCGCAGGTCTTCCATCTTCTCGCCAACGCCGATGGCGTGGATGGGGAGGCCATATTGCTCCGCCGCTGCCACCAGCACCCCGCCGCGCGCCGTGCCGTCCAGCTTGGTCATGATCAGGCCGGTGACGCCCGCGACTTCCTTGAACACGTCGATCTGCGACAGCGCGTTCTGGCCGTTGGTGGCATCGAGCACCAGCACCACGTCATGCGGGGCTTCGGGATTGATGCGGCCGAGGACGCGGCGGATCTTCGCCAGTTCCTCCATCAGCTCTTTCTTGTTCTGCAAGCGGCCTGCGGTGTCGACGATCAGCGCGTCGATCCCGGTGTCGGTGGCCTGCTTCACGGCATCGAACACGATTGCCGCCGGATCGCCGCCTTCCGGCCCGCGCACGATATCGACCCCGATGCGGCCCGCCCACGTCGCCAGCTGGCCGATGGCCGCGGCGCGGAAGGTGTCGCCCGCCGCCAGCAGCACGCCGTAATCATCCTCCTGAAACAGGTGGGCGAGCTTGGCGATGGTGGTGGTCTTGCCTGAGCCGTTGACGCCGATCACCAGGATCACCTGCGGTCGCGGGAAGGCCGTGATTTCAAGCGGCTTGGCGACCGGGCGCAGGATCGCGGCGATCTCTTCCGCGACTGCTTCCTTCAACTCGCGGGTGGTGATCTCCAGCCCGAAGCGCTTCTCGGCCAGGCGTGCGCGGATGCGGGCAGCGGCCGACGGCCCGAGATCGGAGAGGATCAGCGCATCTTCGACCTCGTCGAGCGTCGCATCGTCAAGTTTTGCCGTCCCGCCGCCGCTTCCGGGCAGGTTGGCGGCGAGCCGTTCCGAGGTCTTGGCGAACCCGCCGAACAGGCGCTGGGTCCAGCTGGTTTCACTCATGCGAGCAGGCCCTCCCTGACCGCGCTTGGGGTCACATCGACAATAGTGCCGGGGGCGATGCCGTGGGGCAGCGCAACCGGCGCGTAATTCGGCGCATAGCCGGTGCCGCCGCGTTCGGCGAGGACAGGCAGCGTTTCGCCCACAAGCCCGGCGAGCCAGACTGCGCGCCGCTGCGCTGCGCGAGCGCGCAGGCTCGCAGCGCGGGCCTTTACCACGTCTCGGGAAAGCTGCGGCATCCGCGCTGCCGGGGTGCCGGGGCGGGGCGAGAAGGGGAAGATGTGGGCGTGGACGATGTCGAGTTCGTCAATAATGGAAAGGTTGGCCTGATGGTGCGCCTCATCCTCAGTGGGGAAGCCGGCGATGAGGTCAGCGCCCACGGCGATGTCGGGGCGCAGCGCCTTCAATCGCGCCACCAGTTCCACCGCATCGGCGTGGCTGTGCCGCCGCTTCATGCGCTTGAGGATCAGGTCGGCCCCATGCTGGAGCGAGAGGTGGAGATGCGGCATCACCCGCGCTTCGTTCGCCAGTAGGTCGAACAGCAGCGGATCGATCTCGATCCCGTCGACCGAGGACAGGCGCAGGCGCGGCAGGTCGGGGCAGGCCGCGAGGATCGCCTCGACCAGCGCGCCGAGCCGCGGAGCGCCGGGCAAGTCATGGCCCCAGCTGGTCAGATCGACACCGGTCAGCACGACTTCCCTTGCGCCTTCGGCACAGTGCGCTTCGATGTCGCGCAGCACCTCTGCCACCGTCAGCGAACGGCTTGCGCCCCGGCCTTGCGGGATGACGCAGAAGGTGCAGGTATGATCGCAGCCGTTCTGAACGGCGACGAAAGCGCGGGTGCGCGTCGGGGCCAGCGGCGGGGCGTCGCCGGGAACATTCCACGCCCGCGGATCGAGTTTGGCCGCGTTGGCGATAAGCCCGTCAACTTCCGACATCGCGCCGATTTCCGCGCGGTCGATCTCGGCCGCGCAGCCGGTCACCACGAGGCGTGCGGTGGGGTGATCGCGGCGCGCGCGGCGGATCGCCTGCCGCGTCTGGCGGAGCGCCTCGGCGGTCACCGCACAGGAATTGACCACCACAAGATCGCTCTCGCCAGCCAGCATGGCGCGCATCCGCTCGCTTTCGGCGATATTCATGCGGCAGCCGAGGCTGATGATCTGCGGGGCGTTCAAGAATAGTCGTCCCAGTCGAAAGTGCCGCGGAAGCTTTCGGCGGCAGGCCCGCTCATCAGGATCGAGCCGCCCGGTTCCCAGGCGATCACCAGATCGCCGCCCGGCAAAGTGACCCGCACCGGGCTCTGGACAAGACCGCGCCGGATCGCCGCGACCGCCGTGGCGCAGGCGCCGGTGCCGCAGGCCTGCGTCAGACCAGCGCCCCGTTCCCACACCCGCAGCTTGAGATGATCCGGTCCGGCAAGATGCGCGACGTTGACGTTGATGCGTTCGGGAAAGATCGGATCGTGTTCGATCACCGGCCCCAGTTCTTCAAGCGGCACTGCCTCGGCATCTGCAACGAAGAAGATCACGTGCGGATTGCCGACATTGATTGCCATCGGGCCTTCCAATGTCTCCCACCCGACCGGCATGGTTGCGGTGTCCATCGGATAGGCCAGCGGGATCGCGTCCCAATCAAACCGCGGCGCGCCCATGTCGACCCGCGCTCCGCCATCCTCGGGTTCAAGGGCAATCGGCCCGCCGCTGGTGGCGATGGTGACAGGCTGGCCGTGGAGCAGGGCAACCGCGCGGCTGGCATTGCCGCAGGCCTCGACCTCGCCGCCATCGCTGTTGAAGATCCGCATGCGGAACGCTTGGACTTCATCCCGCTCAAGCACGATGACCTGATCGCAGCCAATGCCGGTCCGCCGGTCTGCAATGGCGCGGGCCACCGCCGGCGTCATGGGCGGCAGCGGCGTCTTGCGCCCGTCGATCACGACAAAGTCATTGCCGAGCCCGTGCATCTTGATGAAGGCGATTGTCTGGGTCACTGCCCGCGCATCTATGCACGCAAGCGCCCTGCGTCCAGTCCTGCGCGGCGAGGAGGGGGCGCGTCAGGAGCGCGCGATGCGCTGCCGCGGTTCGGAGTCTTCGTTCTCGCTGACCGGCATGGGCCTTTTGTGGTTGGCGCCCACTGTCAGTTTGCCGGCCTTCTTCAGCCGCGCGCGCACGGCTTCGCCATCTTCGGGCTGGCCATAGAAATAGCCCTGCGCCTTCAGACGGCCCATGGACTTGAGCGCGTTGAGAATCGCCTCGTCCTCCACACCTTCTGCGGTCAGCGGCAAGTCGAGGCCGCGGCCGAGCGAAATGATCGCCTCGACAATCCGTGAACGCTTGCCCGGTTCGCGCAGTTCGCTCACGAAGCTGCGATCGATCTTGATCCGGTCAAACGGCAGGTTGCGCAGTTGCTCGAAGCTTGAATAGCCGGTTCCGAAATCATCGAGGCTGATCTGCACCCCCTGATTGCGCAGGGACATGATCATCGAACGCACAAGCCCGATATTCTCGTGGAGGCAGCTTTCGGTGATCTCGATTTCAAGCCGTTGGGGCGGAAAGCCGGCCGTGACGAGCTTCTTGAGCAGGCGCTGGGCAAACCACGGATCGCGCAGCTGCACCGGCGAGATGTTGATCGACAGGGTCAGGCTGTCATCCCATTCGCGCGCGTCGGCAAAAGCCTGTTCCATCAGGCGTTCTGATAGCTCGTTGATGAGGCCGATTTCCTCGGCAATCGGCACGAAGATGTCCGGGCTGATGATGCCCATCTGCGGCGAACGCCAGCGGGCCAGCATCTCGAACCCGACCAGTTCGCCGCTCTCAAGGTCGACTTGCTGCTCGTAAAATGGCACGAATTCGCCGCGCGCCAGACCCCGCCGGATGCCGGTTTCGATCTGGTTGCGAAACCGCAGTTCGCTTTCCATGCTCGGCTCGAACCAGAAATAGCGGTTCCGGCCCTGCTTCTTGGCCTGATAAAGCGCCATGTCGGCGCGGTGCATCAGCGTGCTTGCATCGACCACGACACCGATCGTCCCGTCGGTGTCATGATCGGACGCAAGGCCGATAGAGGTGGTCATCTCGACCGTCACCTCAGGTAGCCGGAAGGGCTGGGCAATGCTCTCGAACAGGCGGATCACCAGATCATCGACACGGTCATTCTGGCCTGCCGGATAGGCCATGACGAAGGCGAATTCGTCGCCGCCGAGGCGAGCCAGCCGGGCCTCCCGCGGAAGCAGCTTGCGGACCCTTTCGCACAGCATCACAAGCACGGCATCGCCGGTTGAATGTCCATGCATATCATTGATCTGCTTGAAGTTATCAAGGTCGATCATGCAATAGGCGATCGCGTCGCCGCGGATTGCGGCGCGCTTTCGCAGGTCTTCGGTGGCGTCCATCATGCTGCGCCGGTTGAGGCAACCGGTCAGCGGATCGGTGGCAGCCAGCAATTGCGCGCGGGCTTCGGCATGCCGCCGCTCGGCGATCTCGCGGGTAAGCTCCCGGTAGCGCCGCCAGCCGAAGATGATCAGCGCAACGTTGAGCAGCAGGGCATTGACAAGGATCACATCAGGTCGCCGGCTGCCGTCGCCCATCAGCAACGCATCGAGCGCCTGCGGCAGGACCGATCCTCCCGTGCCGACCATCAGGATGATCGCCGCAACAGCGATACCCAGCGCGATCACATCGCGTTCGGCGGCCTCCAGAGGATTGTCTGGCTCGTTGTCTGTCAAAACTCTTGCCCTGCCAACATGGTAGCGGCGATCAGGCTGGCCCGATCCCGTCTCCTTGAGCGGTTCATCTCATACTCGCTTAAATATCAGGTTAATTAGGCGCTTGCCCGCGGGGGCTTGGCGAAATCGGGACGGGCGGGCTATCGGGGCGCTCGCAATCACAGGGAGCACACCGGGCTATGGCCTACTGGCTGATGAAATCGGAACCGTTCAAGTACAGCTGGGATGATCTGGTCGCCGAGGGCGAGGGTACCTGGGACGGGGTGCGCAATTACCTTGCGCGCAACAACCTCAAGGCGATGGAGGTGGGGGACGAGGCGTTCTTCTACCACTCGCGCGAAGGACTTGAGATTGTCGGTATCTGTACCGTCAGCGTGGCGGGGATCGGCGATCCTACCGACGACACCGGCAAGTGGGCGGCCGTGAAGGTCAAGCCCAAGGAAAAGTTCGCAAACCCCGTCACCCTCGCCGCGATCAAGGCCGAGCCGCGCCTTGCCGAGATGCAGCTTATTCGCCTGTCCCGCCTGTCGGTCTGCGCCGTCACGCCGGAGGAATGGGCGGTGGTCTGCACAATGGCCAGGGGATAGCCGCTGTTTCACGTGAAACCGCCGTTCTGGCGGGGGTCTGGAGGGGGTCTGGATAGGGTCTGACGGGGGTCTAGGCCTGACCTGACCCGGCCCAACGGCGCGCTGGCGGCCTGCAAGCGCGGCCTGCCATCACAGCCCCGCAGCCAACCTCATGCCCCGGCCTTTGCCCGCAATCCGCTGATGGTCGCGCCGCTTGCCGCGATGCGTTCCAGATCGGTCAGGACGTGGATCAGACGGATGCCGCCGCGCCCCTTGGCCTCCTCCAACGCGGCCTCGAATTCGCCGGTGGTCTCAACCCGCGCACTCCACGCACCATAGGCCGCGCCCAATGCGGCGAAATCGGGATTGGCGAGCGCCGTCGCCGAGACGCGGCCTGGATATTCGCGCTCCTGATGCATCCGGATCGTGCCGTAGCTGCCGTTATCGACCACCACCACAATCAAGGACGCCCCGGATTGCGCGGCGGTCGCCAGTTCCTGCCCGTTCATCAGGAAGTCCCCGTCGCCCGCCACGGCCACCACCGTCCGCTCCGGGAAACGCAGGGCGGCGGCGACGGCGGCGGGGACGCCATAACCCATGGCCCCGCAGGTCGGGGCGAGCTGGCCGGGATAGGCCTCGTAGCGCCAGTAGCGGTGCCACCACCCGGCAAAGTTGCCCGCCCCGTTGCAGATGATCGTATCGGCAGGGAGCATCGCGCGCATCGCGGTAACGCAAGCGGCCAGATCCATCGCGGCGTCGGACGGCTGGGCGGTTGACCACGCCAGCCACTCGGCATGGGCCTCGGCCCCGGCATCGAAGGGGATGATCGCCTCATCTTCCCACAAGGCGGCGCATTCGGCGAATTCGTCGACGGCGCAAGCCAGCGCCAGATCGGTGCGATAGACCCGGCCCAGTTCTTCCGGGTCGGGGTGGATGTGGACGAGCGTCTGGCCGGGGTGTTCGAGGGTGGGGACGGTGTAGCCATCGGTGGTCGCCTCTCCCAGCCGCGCGCCGACCGCGATGACGAGATCGGCCTGCCGCACCCGCTCCACCAGCTTGGGGTTGGGGCCATAGCCGAGGTTCCCGGCATAGACGGGCGAAGTCGGCGCAATCGCGTCCTGACGGCGGAATGCGGTTGCCACCGGGAGCCCGATTCTTTCGGCGAATTGCTGAAAATAACTCCGCGCCTTGGCGTTCCAGCCCGCGCCGCCGATGATCGCGATGGGACTTGCTGCATCGGCGATCAGATCGAACAGCGCGGCCATCGCATCCGGGCAGACAGCCTGTGCGGGGCGCAGGGCGGCGGGGCGGGGGATGATGCTGTCCGGCACCTGTTCGACCAGCATGTCTTCAGGAAGGGCAAGCACTACCGGGCCGGGCCGCCCGCTGATGGCGACCTGATGGGCGCGGGACACATATTCGGGAATGCGGCGAGGATCATCGATCCGCGCCGCCCATTTGCAGATGGGGCCGAAGAAGGCCGCGAAATCGACCTCCTGAAACCCCTCGCGGCCCTGCGCCGTGCGGGCGACATCGCCGACGAACAGGATCATCGGCTGGCTGTCCTGATGCGCCACATGGACGCCGATCGAGGCATTGGTCCCGCCCGGCCCGCGCGTGACGAAAGCGATGCCGGGCCGCCCGGAGCCGCCCGCCACCTTCATCGCGCCATCGGCGCAGGCCATGAAGGCCGCTCCGCCTTCCTGCCGGCATGTGACGACATCGATCTCAGGAACATCGGGCAGGGCATCCAGCACGGCGAGAAAACTTTCCCCCGGCACGGTAAAAATCCGGTCTGCGCCTTCCGCTGCGAGACAATCGACCAGCAAGGCAGCCGCGCTCCGGGTGCCGGGTGTGCGGGTGGAATCAGACATTTGCGCGCATTCTCCCCTCGTCCTGTCCCGAGCCTCTACTACCCGCTGTCAGAGCGTGCAAATTCAGCCTGTCCCACGCTGCGACAGCCCCGCCGCACACCGTTTGCAATAGTTAAGAAAGTCTTAAAACTGACCTCTCTGCACAGGGAGAGTCGAACAATGCGCCGCAGCCTGGTTCTCACCGAAGAGAGCGCCCGCCACTGGTTCCGGGCGAGCCTGCCGCCGCACGTCAAGCGCGATCTGATCCCGATTCCGGCAGAAAGCCTGTGGCGGCTGACGATGGAGGATGTGCGCGGCGTTGCCAGCACCTATGTCGCAGCGACGCTCGCGATCTTCGCCTTCATCATCTAGCGCAGGTCTTCCGGCCCGCGCAGCGCCTCAAGCGCATGGAGCTTGCGCGCGAGTTGCGCGGAAAACAGGCACAGCACCAGGCTCAGCAGCAATTGTTCCTGCAAGGGGATCCCGAAAAAGCCGAGCGCGCCAGCCAGCCCGGCGCCGACCACCATGAACACCGACGAGATGAAGTTGTTGGCCGCGACCGAGCGTGAGGCTTCGGACTTGTCCACTCGTGTCGTCAGGAAGGCATAGAGCGGCACCACGAACATCCCCCCTGCTATCGCGATCAGCAGCAGGTTGGCAGTCAGCGCCAGCGCCAGCGGCTGGACGAGGAATTCGCCGACGGTAAACAGCCCGCCATTGGCAGGGGCCAGATCCCAGATCCGGCACAGCCCGTAAAAGGCGACCAGCAGCACCCCCAGCACCAGCACCGAAGGCGCGGAATAGCGCGCCGAAATATCGCCTTTCAGCAGCGCATTGATCGAGACCGATCCAATCGCGATCCCGGCCGAGAACGCCACCAGCAGCACTGCGGCCACTTGCTTGTCGGCGAGCAGCACATTCTTGGCGAGCGGGATGAACTGCACTGAAAGGATCGCCGCAATCGCCCAGAAATAGCTGATGGCGAGCACCGAATAGCGCAGCTCGAGGTTGCCCATCGAGAATTTGATCAGGTCTTTCGAGGCGCGGATCGGGTTCCAGTCGACCGCGGTTTCCTCGGTCTGGGCAGGCGCGGGCGGCACGAAGCGGCAGGTGGCATAGCCCACCAGCGCGATACCGATGACCGCAAATATGCTCCACATGATCGGCATGGCACCACCCAGCATCATGCCGACAAGGATCGCGACATAGGTGCCGGCCTCCACCAGCCCGGTGCCTGCCAGCACTTCGTCCTTGTGCAGGTGCTGGGGCAGGATCGCGTATTTGATCGGCCCGAAGAAGGTCGAATGCACGCCCATCGCGAAGAGGGCGGCAAACATCAGCGGCAGGGCAAGGCCTTCGATCGAGATGCCGCGTGCCGCCAGCAGCAGGCCGGTTGCGCCGACCGACATGATGATGATCTCGGCAAACTTGATCCAGCGGATGATCTTGGTCTTGTCGCGCATGTCGGCGAGCTGTCCGGCGGTGGCGGAAAACAGCACGAAGGGCAGCACGAACAGCGCGGTCGCCAGTCCGCTGATCAGCGTCTCCATCTCCTCGGAGTTGTAGACCTGATAGACCACGAACAGCACCATCGCGTTCTTGTAGAGATTGTCGTTGAGCGCGTTCAGGAGCTGGGTCAGGAACAGCGGCAGGAACCGGCGCTGGCGCATCAGGTTGGTCGATGTGGTCATGCGGTGGTGGTGCTGGCGCTTCCCTGTTGGTCTGCCGGGACATAGCGCCGCGGTGCGGTTTCACAAGTGCGCCTGCGCGCGTGCCTGCCTTGTGGGGGATGGCAGGCCGGGGGGTTTTGCGACGCTCCGCTCCGCGCTAAGGCGGGTTCTGCCATGTCGAGCCTGCCCAATATCCTGACCGCCTCGCGCATTTTCGCGGTGCCGCTGCTGGCGTTCTTCTTGTGGTGGCCGGACTGGCGGCTGGGGTACCTGATCGGCTTCGTGCTCTATTGCATCATCGCCATCACCGATTTCTTCGACGGCTATCTCGCCCGCGCGCAAGGAACGGTGTCGAAGCTGGGCATCTTCCTCGATCCGATCGCCGACAAGATCATGGTGGCAGCGGTGATTCTGGTGCTGACCGCGCAAGGATATCTGCGCGGGCCTTATGCGGGCGATGTCCACGTGATCGCGGGGCTGGTCATTCTGGTGCGCGAGATTGCGGTTTCGGGCCTGCGCGAATTTCTCGGCGGGATTCAGGTGTCAGTGCCGGTATCCCGGCTCGCCAAGTGGAAGACCACCTTTCAGCTGGTGGCGCTGGGCGCGCTGATCCTTGGCGGGGCGGTGCATGGCAAGCCGTGCCAGTCGGTGCTTGAGGCCTGCGGGACGCTGGCGGATAGCTGGGTGCATCTGGTCGGGCTTGTGAGCCTGTGGACCGCCGCAGTGCTGACTTGCGTGACCGGCTGGGATTACCTGCGGGTCGGCCTCAAGCATATGGATTGATGTGCAGGATTGGCACTGGAACTGCACCGCCGGTTCGGTTTACACTGCGCAACATGGGATCGAATGCATCGGATGAACCGGGCGCCTTTGTCGGGCGGCTGGCGGATCAGGCACGAAGGCTCCAGCGCGAGGCGCGCAATGCCATCGCGCAGGGCGACTATAGCCGCGCGTCAGCACTGATCGACGATGCCGAACTGCTCGCCGATGATGTGCATGGGCTGGTCGATGATATCGAACACCGCGAGACCGATCGCCTGATGGAGCTGGCTGCGGCTGCTACCACCACCGAACCTCCGGCAGACGATCGCCTGCGCCCCCCGCGCCGCCGCCTGCGCGTCGCCATCGGCGCGAGCCTGGCGATGAGCCTTGCGCTGACGGAGTGCTGAGATGTGATGGCCGGGTGTGATCCTGCCGGCCGCCCACACCGGGGTGTGATGTGAGCCGCGAGGCTGCGCTGGCAGTGATGGCTCTGATGGTGGCCATCATAGTTGCAGTCGGATGGTTGCTTCACCGCAAGGGCGACAAGGCAGGCACTTTTCTGTTTCTTTACATGCTGTTCGTGCTGATCGTCGCCATCCTTATCACGCTGCTTTACGCGCTGGCGATGTTCATCCGGATGTTGTCCTAACCCGCCCGCAGTTCCTCGGCCAGCAGCAGGAAATCCGGCTCGCGCGGGGAATTCTTGCGCCAGGCCAGCACAATCTCGCGCTTGGCGGTGGGGCTGTCGACGGGACGCGCGACCACCTGCGTTCCGGCAAGGATGCCCGCCTCCAGCGCCATTTCGGGCAGCATGGTCAGGCCAAGGTCATTATCGACCAGCTGCACCAGCGTGTGCAGGCTGGTGCCGATCATCGCTGCACTGGCGCGCAATTCCGAGCGGCTGCACGCTGCCAGCGCGTGATCGCGCAGGCAATGCCCGTCCTCCAGCAGCAGCAGCCGGCCCTGATCGATCATGTCGGGCTTCACAGTGGCAGGCGGATCGCGCGGGTCATCCTTGGGGAAGGCGATGAACAGGCGATCATCGGCAATGTGGGCAATCGCCGCGTCACCCGTTTCGAAGGGCAGGGCCAGCAGCACGCAATCGACCCGGCCGTGATTGAGCGATTCGAGCGCGTCCTGGCTGGTCTCCTCGCGCAGCATCAGCTTCAGTTCGGGGCGTTCACGCTTGAGCCGGGGCAGGATACGCGGCAGCAGGAAGGGGGCGATGGTGGGGATGACGCTCATGCGCAGCTCGCCCACCAGCGGCTTGCCCGCTGCCTGCACCAGATCGGCCAGTTCCTCGGCTTCGCGAAGCAGCCGGTTGGCCTTGGCCACGACCTGTTCGCCCAACGCGGTAAAGCGCACCACCCGGCGGCTCCGTTCGACCAGCGTCACGCCGAGCAGCGATTCCAGCTCGCGGATCCCCGCTGATAGTGTCGATTGCGACACGAAGCTGGCGTCGGCGGCCTTGCCGAAATGCCCGTGCTCGTGAAGCGCCACAAGATATTGCAGCTGCTTGATGGTGGGGAGGTAAGTTGACATGGCCCAGTGCTATTCCGCTGCCAGCGCGCCCGCTTCGGGTGCCTGTGGCATCACCACATCATCGATATGGGTCATCTTGAGCCGCCCCTTCTCGACCGCGAAGGCGAGCTTGCCCTCGACCAGATCGAGAGCGTCCTTGCCGAACACTTCGTAACGCCAGCCCTGCAAAACCGGCAGGTTGCGCACTCCTGCCGCGAGCGATTCCATCTCCTCGGCACGGGTCAGCAGGCGCGGGGCCACATCGATCTCGCGGGCGCGGATCTTCAGCAGCAGCTTGAGCAGGTCAGCGACCAGCGCGCCCTCCTTGCCCAGCGGCGCGCCATGCTTGATCTTTTCGGGCATTTCATCCTTGGGCAGCGGCTCGGCCTCGGCCAGCACCTTCATCAGGCGCTTGCCGATGTCATTGTCCTTCCACGCCGGGGAAAGCCCGCGCACCTTGGCCAGATCGGCCTGTGCCTTGGGCGGGTGGCTGGCAATGTCGGCCAGCGTCTCGTCTCGCATGATGCGCCCGCGCGGGATATTCTTGTGCTGCGCCTCGCTTTCGCGCCACGCGGCGAGCGCCTTCATCCGGCCCAGCACCTGCGGGTTGCGCCCCGGCTGGCGGATGCGCTTCCATGCAAGGCCCGGATCGGTGAGGTAGTTTGACGGATCGGCAAGCTTTTCCATCTCGGCATCCAGCCACCCGCCCCGGCCGGTCTTGATCAGCTTCTTGAGGATCTTGGGGAAGATGGCCGAAAGATGCGTCACATCGCCAATGGCATATTCGATCTGCCGGTCGGTCAGTGGACGACGGCTCCAATCGGTGAAGCGTGCGCCCTTGTCGATGGTGAGGCCGACCCATGTCTCGACCAGATTGGCATAGCCGATCTGTTCCGACTGGCTGATCGCCATCATCGCGATCTGGGTGTCGAAGATGGGGTGGGGGGTCTTGCCCGTCAGATTGACGATGATCTCGACATCCTGCCCGCCTGCATGAAAGACCTTGAGCACGTCTTCATTGTTGCACATCAGATCGAGCAGCGGCGCAAGGTCGATCCCCGGCGCCATGGGATCAATCGCGGCGGCTTCTTCGGTATTGGCGATCTGCACCAGGCACAGTTCCGGCCAATAGGTGTTCTCGCGCATGAATTCGGTGTCGACCGCGACGAAATCGGATTTGGCGAGGCGGCCGCAGAGGTCGGAGAGGGCCTCGGTCGTGGTAATCAGCGGGTGGATTTTCATGGTCACTTTTCACGTTTTGCAGGCGGAGTGCCGCCCTCGGGTTCGAACCCAGTTTGCCCCACACCGCTTGACAAAGTGCAAGGCTTGCCCTGTTAGCGCGCCGACGTTGGAACAAGAGTTTCCGGTAACGCGCCCGCGCGCCCTAGCGTCATAGCCGCGAACAGGACAAGAGTTTAGATGCACCCCTACCGCACGCATACTTGCGCACAGCTTTCTTCCGCCAATGTGGGCGAAACCGTCCGCCTGTCGGGCTGGATCCACAGGAAGCGCGACCACGGGGGCGTGCTGTTCGTCGACCTGCGCGACCATTACGGCATCACTCAGATCGTCGCCGACAGCGACAGCCCGGCGCTGCCCGTGCTGGAATCCTTGCGCGTCGAGAGCGTCGTCACCATCGAAGGTGAGGTCAAGGCCCGCGCCGAGGGCACGATCAATGCCAACCTTGCCACCGGCCAAATCGAAGTCTTCGCGCGCGGGGTGACGGTGCAGAGCGCGGCCGAAGAGCTGCCGATGCCGGTCGCCGACGAACAGCCTTACCCCGAGGATATTCGCCTCAAGTACCGCTTCCTCGATCTGCGGCGCGAGACGCTGCACCGGAACATCATGACCCGCGTGGCGGTGATCGCCGACATGCGCGCACGGATGAATGCGGCCGGTTTCAACGAGTTCTCGACGCCTATTCTGACGGCTTCAAGCCCCGAAGGCGCGCGCGACTTCCTCGTACCGAGCCGCATCCATGCGGGCAAGTTCTACGCGCTCCCCCAGGCGCCGCAGCAGTACAAGCAGCTGCTGATGGTGGCGGGCTTCGACCGCTATTTCCAGATCGCCCCCTGCTTCCGCGACGAAGACCCGCGCGCCGACCGCCTGCCGGGCGAGTTCTACCAGCTCGATCTCGAAATGAGCTTCGTGACGCAGGAAGAAGTGTGGGAAACGATGGAGCCCGTCATTCAGGGCACCTTCGCGGCCTTTGCGGGCGACAAGCACGTTACCCCCGCGGGTGGATTCCCGCGCATCCCTTACGATGAGGCGATGCTCAAGTATGGCTCCGACAAGCCCGATCTCCGCAACCCGTTGATCATCTCGGATGTGTCCTCGCACTTCACGCAGTCGGGCTTCGGCCTGTTCGAG
This sequence comes from Porphyrobacter sp. HT-58-2, assembly GCF_002952215.1. Taxonomy (NCBI): domain Bacteria; kingdom Pseudomonadati; phylum Pseudomonadota; class Alphaproteobacteria; order Sphingomonadales; family Erythrobacteraceae; genus Porphyrobacter; species Porphyrobacter sp. HT-58-2. Next base: position 1,820,159 of record NZ_CP022600.1, read on the forward strand.
AAGATCGTCGGTGGCGGCGGCGTGGTCCGCGTCATCCCGGCGCCTGCAACCCACGAGAAGAGCCGCAAGTTCTTCGACGACATGAACGACTGGGCGCGCAAGGAAGGCTACGCGGGCCTTGGCTATGTCACCCGCAAGGGCGGCGAATTCGGCGGGCCGATTGCCAAGAACCACGGCCCCGAGCGGATGGCCGAACTCTATGCCGAGCTTGGGCTGGGCGAGAATGACGGGTTGTTCTTCGCCGCGGGCAAGGAAGCCGATGCGGCCAAGCTCGCCGGTGCTGCGCGCATTCGCGTGGGCGAGGAATTGGGCCTCGTCGACGAGAGCCGGTTCGAACTGTGCTGGATCGTCGATTTCCCGTTCTACGAATGGGACGATGACGCGAAAAAGGTCGATTTTTCCCACAACCCCTTCTCGATGCCGCAGGGCGGGATCGACGCGCTGCAGGGGCAGGACCCGCTCAACATCAAGGCGTTCCAGTATGATCTGGTCTGCAACGGCTATGAAATCGCCTCCGGCTCGATCCGCAATCACAAGCCGGAAACCATGGTCAAGGCGTTCGAGATCGTCGGCCTTTCCAAGGCGGATGTCGAGGAACGCTTTGGCGGGATGTACCGCGCCTTTCAATACGGCGCGCCGCCGCACGGGGGCATGGCCGCAGGTGTCGACCGCATCGTGATGCTGCTGTGCGGGGCGAAGAACCTGCGTGAAATCTCGCTGTTCCCGATGAACCAGCGCGCGGAAGACCTGCTGATGGGCGCGCCGAGCCCGGCCGAACCGCGCTCCTTGCGTGAATTGCACCTGCGCGTGGTCGAACCGCCGAAGAACACCGGCGGCGCGGCCTGACCTAATCTCGTCGGGCGTGCGGGGCGCTTTGCCGCTGTGGGCAGCGCTCCTCATGCCCACTTGCGCTTGTCCGCGCCCTTCATTAGGGCGGGGACGAGATTTACTAACCCCAGTTCAAGAGGGAATATCATGAGCGATACTGCCGATCGGGTGGCCAAGATTGTCGTCGAACATCTGGGTGTGGAAGCCGACAAGGTGACCCAGGATGCCAGCTTCATTGACGATCTGGGCGCTGACAGCCTTGACATCGTCGAGCTGGTGATGGCTTTCGAAGAGGAATTCGGCGTCGAAATCCCCGACGATGCGGCCGAGAAGATCACCACCGTTGGTGACGCGACCAAGTACATCGAAGAACACAAGGGCTGATCAAGGCCTAAACTCCCGTTCGCCCTGAGCTTGTCTAAGGGCCGTCCTTGCTTCCTTGGCATGGTGACGGAAGAAAAACGGGGCTTCGACAGGCTCAGCCCGATCGGGTTCGAGCCTGTCTTGCGTTTTGGAGAACATTATGCGCCGTGTGGTTGTTACCGGGCTTGGTCTTGTCACCCCGCTGGGCGGCGATGTGGAGACCTCGTGGGCAAACCTCATCGCCGGGGAAAGCGGAGCGGGGCAGATTACCCGTTTCGACGCCTCGAACCAGAAATGCACCATCGCCTGCGAAGTGAAGGGCAAGGATCATCCCTGGGGCTTTGATCCTGACAAGCGTGTGGATCACAAGGTGCAGCGCCAGGTCGATCCCTTCATCGTCTATGGCATTGATGCCGCCGGACAGGCGCTGGAAGATGCCGGCCTCACCGACATGACCGATGCCGAGAAGGAGCGCACCGGCTGTTCCATCGGCTCCGGCATCGGCGGGCTGCCGGGGATCGAGATCGAGAGCGTCAACCTCCATGAACGCGGCCCTGGCCGGGTCTCTCCCCACTTCGTTCACGGGCGCCTGATCAACCTCATCACCGGGCAGGTGCAGATCAAATACGGCTTCATGGGGCCGAACCATGCGGTGGTCACCGCGTGCTCCACCGGCGCGCACTCGATTGGCGATGCCGCGAGGATGATCATGATGGACGATGCCGACATCATGCTGGCGGGCGGGGCGGAAAGCACCATCAACCCGCTCGGCATTGCCGGCTTTGCGCAGGCGCGCGCGCTCAACATGAGCATGAATGACCGCCCGACCGAGGCGAGCCGTCCCTATGATCGCAACCGCGATGGCTTCGTCATGGGCGAGGGCGCGGGCGTGGTCGTGCTTGAGGAATATGAACGCGCCAAGGCGCGCGGCGCGAAAATCTACGCCGAAGTCACCGGCTACGGGTTGTCGGGCGATGCCTATCACGTCACCGCCCCGCACCCCGAAGGTCGCGGCGCGGAACTGGCGATGCGCATGGCCTTGAGGAAGGCCGGTCTCGGGCCGGGCGATATCGACTACATCAACGCCCACGGCACCTCGACCATGGCCGACACCATCGAACTCGCCGCGATCAAGCGGGTGCTGGGCGATGATCTGGGCGGCGCGTCGATGTCGTCCACCAAGTCCGCCATCGGCCACCTTCTCGGCGGCGCGGGCGCGGTTGAGGCGATCTTCTGCATTCTCGCGATGCGCGACCAGATCGTGCCGCCGACGCTGAACCTGCAGGATCCCGATGACGGTACCGAAGGTATCGACCTGGTGCCGCTCAAGGCGCGCAAGCGCGAAGTGCGTGCGGTACTGAACAACTCCTTCGGCTTTGGCGGCACCAACGCCTCGCTGATCATGCAGAAGGTCGACTGATACCGTGAACCGCGCGCGGCTCGCCGTGCTGGGTCTTGTCGCGCTGGCGCTGGCCGGACTGGTCTTCGTGTGGAGCCTGCTCGGTTCGGCCACGATTGCCAAGGACACCAGCTTCACGATTCCCGCCGGGGCTTCGGTCAGCGCGGTCGCGGACAAGCTTGAGGCCGAGGGGCTGATTTCCTCGGCTTCCGGCTTCGTTTTGCAGGCGCGCATCTTCGGCTCGGACGCGCCGATTCAGGCGGGCGAGTTCCTGCTCACCCCCGACATGAGCCAGGGCGACATCCTTGCCGCCTTCCAATCGGGCGACGTCATCCGGCGGTTCGTGACCATCCCCGAAGGCATGCCCTCGATCCTGGTGTGGGAACGCCTGATGGCCGAGGACCTGCTGACCGGCGAGGTCGATGTGCCGCCTGAAGGTTCGATTCTGCCGGACACCTATGATTTCGAACGCGGACAGAGCCGCAAGGCGCTGGTCGAGCGGATGCAAGCGGCAATGGACAAGGCGCTGGCCGAGGAATGGGCCAACCGTAGCCCCCGTATCGCTGTCGATACCATGCGCGATGCGCTCATCCTCGCCTCGATCGTCGAGAAGGAGACCGGCAAGCCTGAAGAACGCCGGATGGTGGCCGGGCTCTATTCCAACCGCGTGCGCACGGGGATGATGTTGCAGGCTGATCCTACCATCATCTACCCGATCACCAAGGGTAAACCGCTGGGACGCCGGATCCGCCAGTCGGAGATCGCGGCGGTCAACGGCTACAATACCTATACCCGCGTTGGCCTGCCCGAAGGCCCGATCACCAATCCGGGCCGCGCGAGCATTGCTGCGGTGATGAACCCTGAAACCACCAATGCGCTGTTCATGGTAGCCGATGGCACCGGAGGCCACTGGTTCGCCGACACCCTTGCCGAACATAACGCCAATGTTGCCAAGTGGTATGCGATCCGCCGTGAACGGGGGGAAATGTAGGGGCGCGTGCCGCAGCCCTTCATCCTCACCGCTTTCCTGCCATCCGACGTGCAGGGATGGGCTGAAGGCCTTCGCCGTGCGCATTATCCGCCCGAGAAGAACCACCTCCATGCCCACGTCACGCTGTTCCATTCCTTTGCACCGTCGTTGCTGGAAGAGCTGCGCGATTTTCTGCCGAGGGTCGTGGCCGAATTTGCCGCGCCGCAAGGCGTGGTGAAGGGCGTTATGGATCTGGGGAAGGGGACGGCCATTGCCTTGGACGCCCCGCAGCTTCTCGTGCTGCGCGCGATCATCGCCGAGCATTTTCACGGCAGTCTCACCGCGCAGGATCTCCACGAGCCGCGCCCGCACATCACCATCCAGAACAAGGTTACCAAGGAGGAGGCGCGGGCGCTTCAGGCGCGTCTCGGTCCGGCGCTTGCGCCGTGGATCGCCAAGGGGCCTTTCGCCTTTCCGGCGCTGGAGCTGTGGCAGTATCGCGGCGGGCCTTGGGAGCAGGTCAAGACCTGCGCCTTCAGAGGCCGCGAGCGGCTCTGATCCGGTCGGAGCAAAGGGCTTGACCGGGCGGCTGACGCGCCCTAAGTGCGCGCCTCGCCCGGGCCGACACCCGGAGCCGAATCCGGCCGAGACAGACCGCCGGATGCCCCTTGGGGCGGAGTAGCTCAGCCGGTTAGAGCAGCGGAATCATAATCCGCGTGTCGGGGGTTCGAGTCCCTCCTCCGCTACCAATGGCACTTCCGAAAGCTTCCGAATGCTTTCGCATTTTTCCAAAAAAATCTCAATAAAGCAGAGGTTTGCGGGCGATTTTCGTCCGCATGCGTCCATGGCCTTCCATATGTAGCCAGATTTGGCGTGGGGGTATTTTGGGGGTATTTTGCGGATTATTGGAAAGGAGCGATACCCCCATGCCTCTCACAGAGAACCAAGCGAAGAACGCCAAGCCGCTTGAGCGCGCTTACAAGCTAGCCGACAGCGAAGGCCTGTTTTTGCTCGTTCAGCCGAACGGCACGAAACTTTGGCGGATGAAATACCGCTTTGCAGGCAAGGAGAAGCTAATGTCGTTCGGAGCCTACCCGGCACTGGGTATCGCAGCTGCCAGGGAAAAGCGCCGGGCGGCCAAAGCCGTCCTTGCGGAAGGAAGGGACCCGATGCTGGCCAAGGGGCAGGTCATGTCGGAGGGCGGGGACACCTTCTTCGCCGTCGCGACCCGTTGGCATGAGAACCGAAAGTCTTCACTGGATCCGGCGCATGCCGATCGTGTCTGGTCGCGGATGGAGCGTGATGTGTTCCCCCACATTGGTCAACGACCGATCCATCAGATCACCGCACCAGAGGTTCTCGAGATGATCCGCCGGATAGAGGCTCGCGGCGCGCTCGATATCAGTCGACGCGCTAAGCAGGGCGTGGGTCAGGTCTTTCAGTTTGCCATCGCTTGCGGGTTGGCCTCCAGCGATCCGACAGCCAATCTTCGCGGTGCCCTGAAGCCACGGCCAAGGGTGAAGCACATGAACCGCTTGCCACTGGTTGAGTTGCCAGCGTTTATCGAGAAAGTGCGAGGCTATCAGGAGGAAGGTGACCGGCGCTCGGCAATCACCAGGGATGCGGTTCTGTTCGCCTTGCTGACCTGGGTCCGGACCAAGGAGCTTCGCCTCGCTGTCAAATCCGAGTTCGAGGATCTCCGGGGCAAGAACCCGCTCTGGCGCATCCCGGCCGAGCGGATGAAGATGGGGCGCGAGCACCTTGTCCCTCTTTCCGCTCAGGCAGCGCAGATTGCCAGCACGATGATATCGCGCGCCACGGGGCAATATCTATTTCCTGGCGTCAACGCAGACAAGCCGCTGTCCGAAAACACCATGATCTACGCGCTGTACCGGCTTGGCTATCATAGCCGCCAAACGATCCATGGTTTCCGGGGGCTCGCCAGCACGTGGGCTAACGAGCAACTGGTTGAGTTTGGGAAGCCTGCTATCTGGATCCGGAAGTACCATGAGGATTGGGTCGAGATGCAACTTGCCCATTCCGAAAAGAACGACGTCCGGGGTGCTTACAACGCTGCCGAGTATCTCGTCCCCCGACGACGCATGATGCAGGACTGGGCGGACTTCCTTGATGAGAGCAAGCTGGTCCAGCCCAAAGGAAGAGGGAAGCGTTCCACCTAATCTGCTGTCATCAGCCTTGTTTTACGGGGTTCTGAGGGTGATCGTGTCCCACGGCGTGGTGTAGCTTATCTGGGCTACCGCCGATTTCGGCATCGGTTTGAGCCGGTCATGCGCCAGGCACAGCTGACAGCATGACGATGGGATTGTCGCTGACTGGCGCCATGGTTTCAAGTGTCATGTAGCGTGCCCGCTGGACAGCCCATTCGTCGGATTGTTCCATGAGGATCGCGCCGATCAGGCGGTTGATCGCGCCCTCGTTGGGGAAGATCCCGACGACTTCGGTGCGGCGTTTGATTTCGCCGTTTAAACGTTCGATGGGATTCGTGCTGTGTAACTTGGCCCGATGCTCCTTTGGGAACGTCATGTAGGCCAGCACGTCAGGCTCGGCATCGTCCATCAAAGCGGCGAGCTTTGGCAGTTTTGGGCGCATCTGGTCGGCAACGGAGCGCCATTGCTGACTGGCCGCCTCGGGCGTTTCCTGTGCGAAGGCGGTGCCGATGAACGCGGACACGACGCGCCGACCGCTCTTTCCGGCATGGGCCAGCGCATTGCGCATGAAGTGGACACGGCAGCGTTGCCATGTAGCACACAGCAGCTTGGAGACAGCCGCCTTGATGCCTTCGTGCGCATCGGAGATTACCAGCTTCACCCCGCGCAGCCCTCGGCGCGTCAGTTTGCGCAGGAACGCAGTCCAGAAGGGTTCGGCCTCCGACGGCCCGATATCCATGCCCAGCACCTCGCGGCGTCCATCGCTGTTGACGCCGACCGCGATGATAACCGCAACCGATACGATCCGGCCATTCTGACGGACTTTGACATAGGTGGCGTCGATCCAAAGGTAGGGCCAGTCGCCCTCGATCGGGCGATCAAGGAAGGCGTTCACCTTCTCGTCGAGCTCTTCGCACAGGCGGCTGACCTGGCTCTTCGAAATGCCATCCATGCCCAGCGCCTTGACCAGATCATCGACCGAGCGGGTCGAGATACCGTGCACATAGGCTTCCTGGATCACCGCCGTCAGCGCCCGTTCGGCCATCCGGCGTGGCTCGAGGAAGCCGGGGAAGTAACTGCCTTTGCGAAGCTTGGGGATGCGCAGCTCTACCGTGCCAGCGCGCGTCTGCCAGTCGCGTTCGCGATAGCCGTTGCGCTGGACAAGCCGATCAGCGGACTTCTCACCGTGGCCAGCGCCTGTCAGCCCGCCAACCTCCATCTCCATCAACCGCCCGGCGGCAAACGAGATCATGTCGCGCAAAATATCCGCGTCGGGGGCCTTCTCGACCAGCGCGCGCAAGTGCATCAAGGAATCGGTCATCGTGGTTCTCCAGGTTCGAGCTTCGCAACCCAAACCTATCCGAAAACTGCGGTGACCACCCGCGCTGCTGGCTGGCTGCTACAGCGCTATATCGAAAGCGCGCAGCCAGCCAGCAGCGCTAACCCTCAGAACCTACACCACGGCCGGGGACACGACCCTGAGGGTTTGTGCCCTGGACCGGGCGATCAAAGATTGATCGATTTCGCGGTGGCTAGATGTGGCCAATCCAATCTGCCTGAATCCGGTCTTTTGCCGTTGGTACGCCATCTACGATGACGTTTTTGCCGACGAGCGACTGGTCAAAATCCAGAGTATCAACGATCCAGATATGCTCACCGGCTGTCGTGAGAAGGAAGCTTCGAGCCCCCCTCGTCAATCGACCTAATAAGCGTTTCCGCCGGCTGCTCAAACCAAATCATCCCCTGTCATAGCTTCCACCGGCGAAGCACATTGCGCACATAGGCCGGCGTTTCGCCGTTGCGCGGAATTCCGCCAGCTTTCGTAACGGCTCCGGGACCGGCATTGTAGGCGGCCAGAGCGAGATGCACCACGCCGAAGCGATCCAGCATCTGGCGAAGATAGCGTGCGGCCCCATCGATGTTCGATACCGGGTCAAAGCGATTTGTCACGCCCAGTTCTCTGGCCGTTGCAGGCATCAGTTGGCCGAGGCCCGCCGCTCCGGTATGGCTGACGGCCAACGGATTATATCTCGATTCCGTCCACACAAGCGCATCGAGCAGTCCCGTAGGCAGAGCGTACCTCACCTCAGCCGCATAGACGTGGGGCAGATAGCTCGCTCTTCTAAAGCTGGAAGTGCCCGTTGCGGCTTGGAGGTGCCAAGGGGAATAGCTTGAGGGCGCTTCATCGGCTTGGGTCGCTAATGCCCCCAAGCTTTTGGGTGAAGCCCAAAGCCCATGCTCGACAAGCTGGAACCCATTTGAAGACTCGACGATGCGGAAGCCGCTCTTGGTGCTGTCATGCTCGGACCCTGTCGCTTTTGGGCGGTCCTGCGCGCGTGTTGGAACTTCGGGCACGGCAAGGACGGCGATGCCAGCGAGCAAAAAGAATTTCAGGTTCATTACATGATCTCTGTTGGCCGAATCGAATGAGAACATATATAGAACAAAGATAAAGGGCAATCATCAGGCGCCGGGACAGAGTGAAGGCTGCACCGGGAGGGGCATGCAATGGAGTAACTCGATGCCTTACCTACCGAATGCACAAGGGCTTGAACGGGAAGCCCGTGCCATCGTCGAAAGTCTCCAGGGAACTTGGCGGCAGGACAAGGGCATGTGCTGCTGCCCCGCGCACGATGATCGTACCCCCTCGCTAAGCGTCACACTGGGGCGCAAAGCGATCCTGTTCCACTGCTTTGCGGGATGCTCGAATGGTGACGTCATGGCGGCCTTGCAACGCCGCGGTGTTCGCAGCCGGAACCTGTTTGATGGCTCTGGCTCGGTGGAGTTTCAGCCCAAGAAAATTTTGCCCTTCAGCCCCAATGCGCGGCGCTTGTGGCAGTCGGCGACGGCAATTACTGGCAGCCCTGCCGAACGATACCTCACAGAGCGCGGGGTTATGTCGGCATCAAATCAGCTGCGTTACCTGGATCGGACACCGCTTGGACCGCGCAGCGCGGTGCAGTTTCTTCCCGCGATGCTGGCGGCGGTCACAACCGACAGCGGCATAATTGCGATACACAGGACCTTTCTCGAGAGCGTCCCGGCGCGGTTGGCGCGCTTTGATCGGCCCAAGCGAGCGCTGGGCAGCCTCGGCTGTGGTGCCGTCAGACTTGCGCCGCCAGTGCAAGGGTGCCTCGGGCTTGCGGAAGGAATCGAGAGCGCTCTCTCAGCCACGCAGCTGTTCGGTATCCCGTGCTGGGCAACGCTCGGTAACGAGCGGTTCGGTCTGGTGGCGATCCCGGAGAGCGTGCGAGAGCTATACCTCTTCATCGACAATGACGCCGGGGGCACTCTCGCCGAGGAGCGCGCACGGAAGGCTCACGCTGCGCCTGATCGTGTCATTCACTCGCGTGCGCCAGCCTCGCTTGGCTTGGACTGGAACGACGAGTTGACGTCGCAGCTTTCCCGAAAACCTGATCCATTGTGCAGAGGGGAGGGGGCCTTCGGCTGATTGAGGCCTGCCCGGCGCAGGACCTCGTCAGGAGGTTCCCATGTCCAATTCTTCGCTCGCCTTTGCATTCGATGACCCATCGCCGCCCGTTGTTTTGATGGCGGCACAGACCATGGCTTCGGAGCTGGCGGCAGGCTGCGTGCTCACACGCAGCGACGTCACGCGCATCATGACGGATCACTTCGGGGGTAGCGATGCGTGCGGGCGTTGGTCCGTTCGTGACGCGCACGCAGCTCTTGAGCTGGCACAGGTTCAGTACCTGAAAGCCTCAGATCAAATCCGGCTATCGACTTCGGCCGACGAGGCGGACCAGTTCTTCTGCTCTCTCGACGCGCGACTTCCGACCCAGACCAACCGCAGCGATGAGCAGATGGAATGGCAGCAGTTCGCGACGCCGCCGCGACTTGCCTGGCTCGCTGCCCGCGCCTGCGCGCCGGTCGCTGGCGAGCTTGTGCTCGAACCCTCGGCCGGAACGGGGATGCTGGCAGTCTGGGCCGCCAAGGCTGGCTCGCGCCTTGCCCTCAACGAGATTTCGCCGCTCCGCCGCGACTGCCTGAATGCGGTGTTCCCGACCGCGCGCGTGACCGGCCATGACGCTGAGCTGATTGACGAACTGCTCGATCCCGCCATCACCCCAACCGTCGTGTTGATGAACCCGCCCTATTCTCACGGCATCGAGCGAGGGCACGATAGTCGCACCGGCTCGCGCCACCTGCGGTCGGCTTGGAAGCGTCTGGCATCGGGCGGTCGACTAGTCGCGATCATGCCCGAATGGTTCGACTGCGCGAATTTCCTGGCGGGGCTGAAGGGACCGATCTCGCTGCGGCTCAATGCCGCCGTCGAACGCGCGTTCGTCAGGCAGGGCACCGGCATCACCACGCGGCTGCTGGTCCTTGATAAGGTTGGCGGATCTCACGAGCCTGTCATTATCCGCACAAGCAACTTTCGTCAGCTGGTCGATCTTGTCGATGCCCTGCCGGATCGCACCAGCTTGGAGGCTGTTACCGAGCAATTGAGCCTTCCGGCTCGTACGCCATTTCGCCTGGTCGCCGCGCTGCGCAGGCCGCTGCCGACACCAGCTAGGATCACGCCTTCGGCCTCCGCCATCGTGTCGCTCACCTACCTGTCGCTCGAAGCCCCAGCGCCGCTTGCCCCTCAGGTTGGCCACTATCTGCCCTATCGCCCGAGCAGGATCGTGATCGATGGCGCGGCCGAGCATCCAACGCCGCTCGTCGAGTCCGTCGCTATGGGGTCGATCGTCGCACCGATGCCCGAAGCTGTGCCGCAGCTGCCCGACGGGTTGGTTGCCAAGGGGCTGCTTTCTGCCGCCCAGGCAGAGACTCTGATTTACGCGGCAAGCGCCCATGCGCGCGATCTTCCCGGTAGGTTTGAGCCCGAGGGCAGGGGCTGTTTGCTCAAGGCATCTGCGGAAGGCCAAATGTACCGCCAGGGCTATTTCCTCGGGGACGGGACAGGTGCCGGGAAGGGTCGACAGGTTGCGAGCGTCATCCTCGATCGCTGGGTGCGCGGAGAACGGCGCCATATCTGGATCTCGAAGAATGAGGCGCTGCTGGAAGATGCCCGGCGCGACTGGGCAGCGCTTGGGGGCCTGCCGATCGACATCCAGCCTCTGGCTTCCTGGAAGCTCGGCACCCCCATCGCCATGCACGAGGGCATCCTCTTCGTGACCTACCCGACCCTGCGCTCGGGCCGAAATGATGCGACCCGCCTCGACCAGATCCTGGCCTGGGCGGGCGACGACTTCGAGGGTGTCATCGTGTTCGACGAGGCACACGCCATGGCCAATGCCGCGGGCGGCGAAGGATCGCGCGGCAAGGTCAAGGGGTCGGAGCAGGGCATCGCGGGCGTGCGCCTGCAGAACCTTCTGCCGCGGGCACGGGTGCTCTATGCCTCGGCAACCGGGGCGTCCGACGTCAACAACCTGGCCTATGCGACGCGTCTTGGCCTATGGGGGCCGGAAACCGCCTTCGCCAATCGTGAGGCCTTCGTCGCCGACATTCGTGACGGCGGGATCGCAGCGATGGAGCTGGTCGCCCGGGATCTAAAGTCGCTGGGTCTCTACACCGCGCGCGCATTGTCCTTCGCCGGCGTCGAATACGACATCCTCGAGCATTGCCTGAGCGAGGACCAGATTGCGGTTTATGATGCCTATGCCGAGGCTTGGGCAATCATCCACGCCAACCTGCGCGACGCGCTGGAGGCCACACGGATCGTCGATAGCGAAACCGGTGGGACGCTCAACTCAGGTGCCAAGTCTGCAGCGCTGTCGATCTTCGAGGGAACCAAGCAGCGTTTCTTCGCGCAGCTGCTTTTGTCGATGAAGCTGCCCAGCCTGTTGCCAGCCATCGACGTCGCGATTGCCGAAGGCAATGCCGTTGTCGTCCAGCTCGTCTCCACCGCAGAAGCCATGCTCGACCGGCGGCTTGCCGACCTGTCCGACGAGGAACGGGAAGCGCTGGAAATCGACCTGTCGCCGCGGGAATATGTGATCGACTACCTCGCCAAGAGCTTTCCCGTTCGCCTGATGGCCGTCTTCACCGATGAAAACGGCAATCCTCGCTCCGAGCCGATGATCGACGAACGCGGCGTGCCGGTGCTCTGCCGATCGGCGCTGGCCGCACGCGACCGGATGATCGAGCAGCTCTGCGCCTTGCCGCCGATCACGACCGCGCTCGATGCCATCATCGAACGCTTCGGCGTTGACCAGGTGGCGGAAGTCACCGGCCGGACACGTCGGCTCATCATCGGCCATGACGGTCGTCAGAAGCTTCAGTCCCGGTCACCGCGCGCCAATGTCGCTGAGACCCAGGCATTCATGGACGGCTCCAAGCGTATCCTCGTGTTCTCGGATGCCGGAGGAACCGGACGCAGCTACCATGCCGATCTGGCCGCGAAGAACCAAGCCCGCCGCGTCCACTTCCTGCTTGAGCCGGGCTGGCGGGCGGACGCTGCAATCCAAGGGCTCGGGCGGACCAATCGCACCAACCAGGCGTCGGCGCCACTGTTCAGGCCGGTGACGACCGATGTACGCGGCGAGCGCCGGTTCATCTCGACGATTGCGCGGCGCCTCGACAGCCTCGGTGCCTTGACGCGCGGGCAGCGCCAGACCGGCGGTCAGAACCTCTTCGACCCGGCCGACAATCTCGAAAGCAACTACGCCAAGGATGCGCTCCATCGCTGGTTCGGGCTTTTGTTCACCGGCAAGCTCGAAGCGGTCAGCTTGGGCTGCTTCCAGGAGCTGACAGGTCTCAGGATCGAAGCCCCTGACGGCTCCATGGTCGATGACCTGCCGTCGATCCAGCGGTGGCTCAATCGGATACTTGCGCTGCCGATTGCCCTGCAGAACGCGATCTTCGACGAGTTCATGGGGCTGGTTGAAGCGCGCATCGATGCCGCCCGTCAGGCCGGGACACTCGATCTTGGCCTCGAGACCATCGCGGTCGAGGACTTTACGGTCCTGTCGGACACGCTGCTGCGCACGGATCCCGCGTCGGGTGCCACAACCCATCTGCTGGAACTGGAAATTGCCCGGGCCCTGAAGCCGCTGACGCTGAAGCGGCTCGAAGAGCTTCACGGCCTCGCTTGGCAGCGGCAACGGCCTGTTCGGAACGCCCGTTCAGGCCGGGTTGCCCTGCTCGTGCCTGCCCGCAGCATTCTTGCTGATGACGGCACCCGCGTTTCCCGCTTCGAGCTGCTGCGCCCGCTGAAGCGCAGCCACATCACCGAGGATCAGCTGGCTGAAAGCAGTTGGGAGGCAATCTCCGTCGATGCATTCCGTGGGGCGTGGACCGCCGAGGTCCATGAAGCGCGGTCGAGCCACAAGCGCGAGCGCCTCTATCTTGCGACCGGCCTCCTGCTGCCAGTCTGGGACAAGCTACCGTCGGATTACGTGAGGGTCAGCCGCATCTCGGCGGCGGATGGCCGGTCGCTCCTTGGCCGGGAGGTTCCTGTCCATTGTGTTCCTGAGCTGTGCCGGGCGCTGGGTTTGGAACGCGAGCAAACGCTCTCCGCCGATGACATCGTCCAGACCGTCCTGGCAACGGGGCGAGCCACGGAATTCGCAGGCCGCGAGCAGATCATGGTCAAGCGCAGCCTGGTCAATGGCTCGCAGCGGATTGAATTGACCGGATGGAGCGCGACTCGTCTTGACTGGTACAAGGCGCAAGGCTGCTTCACGGAGATCATTCGCTACCAGACGCGTCTGTTTGTGCCGATCGAGGGCGCAGCGAGCGTGATTGCCAGGTTGGCGCCATCCGCATGAAATATTGCCAAATGGCATTAAAGTTTTTATATGATGCCATTTGGAGAAATGCCATGCTGGCTCTGCAACCCGTTGATACTGCCGTTGCCGCATTCCGTCCCGACCCGATTACACAGGACGAGGCAGCTGCCATGTTCCGGGCAGTACTCAAACTGTTTGGCAAATGGGAGCTGACCGACGAGCAGGCTGCAACGCTGCTCGACATGCCGGTGCGCTCCTATCGCCGATGGAAGGCAGAAGGCCCCGGGCGCATCTCGCGCGATGGGCGTGCGCGTCTGTCCAACCTCATGGGCATCCACAAGGCGCTTCGGATCATCTTCTCGGAAGGCTCGCGCGGTTATGCCTGGATCAGGTCGGCCAATGAAGCGTTTGGTGGAGCCAGTGCGCTCGACGTGATGCTAGAGGGCGAACTCACCGACATCATGCGGGTGCGTCGCTACCTCGACGCAGAGCGCGGTGGCTGGTGAACGAAACGGCGGATATCCCGGTTTCCCGAGTTGAGTGGGACGGCGCTGTCAGGATTATCCGCAGTGCCTTTCCGCCGATCGACCTGTTCGAGGACATCGCTGATCCAGCCGACTGGCCGCTGCTGATCTCGGCGGAGCAGAAGACCAATCCCCGCATCATGGCGACGATTGGCAATCTGGATCTGGTCCCTGTCGATCGCCGCGTCGGCGGCAGCGGCGCCACCTTCCTCATGGCGCCATTCACTCACGTCAGCACCGACAGGCCGAGCCGCTTCACCGATGGCAGTTATGGCGTGCTCTATGTCGGCGACCGTTTCGAGACTGCACTGTTCGAGACGATCCATCATCATGCCCGCTTCATGGCGCGAACCAGGGAAGCACCTGGCTGGAGCTCGCAGTTCCGCGAGATCGTCATGTCGGTCGAAGCTGACCTCCACGAGTTGCGATCCGCCGTGGGAGAACCGGTTGCGGCGCTCGATCCCGATAGCTACGCCGCATCCCAGGCGCTGGCACGCGCCTTGAGGGGCGCAGGATCGGACGGCATAGCCTTCCCAAGCGTCCGTCATCCCGATGGTGAATGCGTCGGGCTCTTCTACCCGGACTGCGCATCGAACCCCACTCAGGGACGGCACCTCGATTATCACTGGGATGGCGAGCGCGTTGATTTAGTCCGGGATGCAGGATCTGGAGCTGTTTTCCGCATCATCGAAGTGCCTCGAAATCATTGACTGGGTTGCTTTCCCTATGAGCAGCACTCCTTTCAGCATGTCGATCTGATCCAGAGCGGGCCAACATTCAGATTCCTGTCACGGCATCGACGCTCTGCTTTCGCATGACGTGGAATTCCGCAAAGTTATGGCCGCGCAACCTCCCTTCTTGGTTTAACAGGACTTATGCCGGTACGCCGCAGGTTTACGCTTTCGTCTCGAAGGCCTTGCGAGGGTGCAGGAATTCTCCAGATTAGCCTTGGCATGCGACCATATCAGGCTGCCGTCGGAGGCTCTTGTCGTGACAAGCAATCCATGTCTTGCGCTAGCCCATCAATCGTGTTGCGAAGACCGGGCCACAGGTGTCTCGTCACCGATCGCCTTCAACCGCTCCAAGGCTGAACACAGATCGATCCCGACCGTGGCAAGGCCTGAGGTATCTGCCAGTGCGAGAGCCTCTTCAATCAGCGCAATCAGATATGAAATCGTCCCGTCATCATGATGATTTGAGCGGGCTGCTGCAGAAGCATCTATTTCAAGTTGATAGCCTATTTCCATGGAGTTCAGATCGTCAAGAATTCGCGAGCCCATCGTAGATCTCCTTCGGGAAGCAAGGATCAGGCAACTTATCAATTTTAGTCTGGTTTTTCGTCCGGCCGGCCATTTGACATCGCTCTCGTATGCTCGCCCTATCCGTGCAGTGGTCACACTGAACCGACGCTGAGCCTCGATCGTCATGGACGCCCCGGCAAGTCAGGGAGGAAGCATGTTCAGAAGCGCGCCATCAAACGCATCGAGCGCGGGGTAATGATTTTCCTGATGAGAGGTGACCCTCCCGTTGCGGCCAATATCGCCATCTTGGACTGCCCACGCGGACAAGTCCTGAAGAACCAAAGCGCCATAGGCTGGCGGGGCGTCTTTCAGGGCTGCAGTCATCCGCCCCCTCCTTCTTGGATTTCGCCTATTCCCAAACCAACACCGATTTTCCGCAAAGCCTGCATGATAAAGGCTTCACGCGCACCAGGAGCCAGATCCAGGGTCCCCATGGCATCAGATCGAAGCAGGCTTACCATTCCATGCAGGCTCGACCATGCAAATAGCGCCTCATTGTCGATTGCCTCACGCTCGGGCGTGACCCCTCGTGCCGTGGCTAGGCGTATCAAAGCCGCGCGCAGCACTTCGAAGGCCTCTCGCGCACCGTGCATCATGTCCGGATGGGCCTCGGGCTCGGGAAGGCTGCCACCGAACATCAAGCGATATTTGAGCGGCTCTCTTAGGGCGAACCCAATGTAGGCAAAGCCCATCGCGAGGGTATCTGCCGCCGGATCATGCGAGCAAGGTACCGCGCGCAGGGCATCGGCGAAATCAGCAAAGGCCTGTCGCACGATTTCGGCCAGCAAGTGATCGCGGCTCGGGAAGTGTCGATAGGGCGCCTGATGGGAGACTCCGAGACGGCGAGCTACGTCGCGAAGGCTGAGTTTTTCGACGCCCTCGGAATTGATAATCGCCAATGCTTCCGCAAGGCAGGCTTCGCGCAGAGCGATACCATCATGCATCCTGGCCCGACCCATCATCGGCCAAGCACCAGGCAAAAGTGGGTGGTGGCGGCAATGTTCAAGGCGAAGAGAGCCTGCTTACAGGATGGCGCACCCAAAGCGTGGTAGACTTTGTTGGGCAGGCTCCAAGACTGGGATGAATGTCCTGGCAAGTCGCAAGCCTCATGGAGCGCCCTGATCGCTGGTAGTGCGCCAACCGGCGCACGGGCACATGGTAAATCGGCTTTTGAAACACGGTCACTGCCGCCACGGGGGGGCTTCGTCCTGACCTCCCCTGCCATGGCTGTGCCAAAGGGCAATGCCGCAAGCTCGAGGTGGCGACGATTAACCATCTCGCCGGTTGCCTCGCATAGAGCCGGCGACGGTAGAGCCAATTCCCTTTGCGCAGGCATCCGAGGCGCTGATCACGCCTGTTGGCAAAGCGCCACCTGCTCCAAAAGGCTTCGTCGACATTTCGATGACACCCTCATGACGTTGACGGTGTCAACCAATGAGCCACTCAGTTTACGGTGTCAACGTGGGACATCCCTTACATCATCACTGGTTTAGCGGTTGATGCAGGCCATGCAGCGCGGGTTTGACTGACATCATCATCCCGTTGCCACTTGGCGTTCTGCGAAGATGCGGGCCTTGGAAAGGCCTGCGTCTTGCTTCAATGTTGAACCGACACTTCAGCATTGTGCAGGGGCGACGTCATGATCGACCGCAGGACATTGCTCGCTCTCATGGCGGCGAACACCGCAACGATTTGCGCGCCTCTGCTCTCCATCTCGAACACTGAACGAAAACTTGCGGGATATCTGCGCTCCAATTGGAGCAAGGATCCATATGCGTTTGGATCATATTCCTATCCCGCCAGGACAGCCAGGCCGCAGGATCGGATGGCATTGGCTGAGCCAATTGCCGGCGTGGTGTTCTTTGCAGGTGAAGCCTGTCACCCCGTCTACAATAGCACTGTCCATGCCGCCTATGAATCAGGACTGCGTGCTGCAGATGCTTTGACCCCTTCCTCCCGGAAGAGCATCGTGGTGATCGGAGCAGGCATAAGCGGCCTAGCCGCAGCATCGCTTCTGGCCAGAGCCGGCCATCAAGTGACTGTGCTGGAAGCGCGTAACCGGATCGGCGGTAGAGTGTGGACCTCACAGCAAATGGGGCTCCCGCTCGATCTCGGTGCCAGCTGGATTCACGGAACCGAGGGCAATCCATTGACGGCGCTAGCAGACAGCTTGGATCTTGTCCGCTTCAAGATGTCCGACAGGCATATTGTCCGCGATGGGCAAGGAAGGAAGTTGCGCCCGCAGGATCAGCCAGATTGGCTTTTTGATTGCATTGAAGCCCAGACTGCGTTCGGGGCGGACTTGAACCTGCTGCGGCCGGAAGCTGTTGACGATAATGACGGCTATGGCGGCGATGACGAGGCCTTTAGCGGCGGCTACGCCGCTATTCTTGATGCTCTCAAGGGGGAGTATGAAATTGCCCTTGAGAGCTGTGTGCGGCAGGTCAAGATCACCGACAATGGAGTTGTCCTCGAAGTTGATGACAAGGCATCGGTACACGCCGATGCGATAATCGTGACGGTTCCCCTCGGAGTGCTCAAGGCCGGGGCGATCTCTTTCGATCCGCCTTTGCCCGCTGCCAAGACAGACGCAATCATGCGCTCGGGAATGGGGGTGCTCGACAAGCTTTTTCTGCGGTTCGACGATGTCTTCTGGGACAATGCTACGTGGATCTATACGCCTGACACGGGGCTGCCGCGCGGCCAGTTCAATCTTTGGCTCAATCTCCACCCCTATCTGGATCTGCCTGTTCTGGCGGCTTTCAACGGAGGCTCCGCCGCCTTGGCTTTATCCCATATCAACGACGATCAGATGATCGGAAAGGCATTGCAAGTGTTGGGTCGCGCTTATCGTGCCTGATCAGCCCCATTGCAGGCTTTGGATCGCCGCGAAGCCACCGCCTCATTCTGACGGCCGTTGCAGCCTACCCGATGCAATCCCGTCGGCTTGAGCGGCAATGCGGGCACCTTCCGCTCAAGGCCGCAGGCTCGGGTCGGTCACTCGCGATCATGTCGTTGCCGGGTTTCCAGTTCATCATGGGACAAGGGGGAAATCCCCTAATCGACTGACTTGCTCTTGGACACCGACGTGTCATAACTTTGTCCAAGGGCAAACCGCTATCGAGGGCAAAGTGCCGGCATCTTCATCAGCATTGGTCTTGCCCGCCCTGGCTCTCGTTTTCGTGGCGATTTTTGGCGGGCTGTGGCGCGCTGATCCGAGACGGAGGCACCTGCTGGGATTTGCTTTCGGCTTTCTGGCGCTAGCCGTAGCAATGTCGTTTCATATCGCATTTGCAGCATGGAATACTGCAGCGGCAGTTGCAGTGGCGCATGGCATATCCAGCTTGAGCGTTATCGCCATCACATGGGGCGCTTGTAGCCGCCTTTCCCAAAGAGTCCCGATCGCAGCGATGCTGCTGGTATGCCTTGTCTCTGCAGCGCTTCTTTTCCTCGCCTTGGACAGCGGAAAACAGAGTGTTGCGCTTTCGGTTCAAAATGCCTCGGTAGGCATGCTGTTCGGCATGGGGGCCATCGCATTATGGATGGCGCGACCTCCGAGCGGGCTGGACAAGGTGTTGCTCTGGACAATGGGCACTATCGCCACTGTCTCGCTAACCAGGCCAGCCATCCTCATTTTGCTGGACGTCGATGTCAACAAGGTCGTCGGACGCCAATCAGATTTCAGCGCTGCCGGGTTGATCATGATGACGGTCCTCATGGTCGTGCTGGGTCTCACCTTGGTCGGTTTGGCACTGCGAGAGGCGATGGAAATGCGTTTGGGAGCAAGAGGCATTGATGCTGTTTCGGGCTTTCTTGATCAGCGCGCTTTCGAGCAATCCTGCGAAACATCGCTGGCGACAGCACGTAATCTGCAAATTCCTGCCTGTCTCGCCATGGTGCAACTCGACTGGCACGACTCCGTCAAGGCGAAATGGGGTGTGGAAAGCAGCAATGCCTTGATGCGCCAGGTGGCCGATGTCGTACGTGAATGGCAGCGCGAAGGCGACGTTCTTGGCAGGATTGCAGATGATCGTTTGGGGGTCATGCTTGCAGGGTCCGGCTCACAATCAGGTCTGAAGGCAATACAGAAGCTGCGAGATGCTGTGGATCGCAGCTGCAATGAGGACCTTGGCTGGCAAATGAGATTCACGCTGAGTATCTCGATTGCGGAAATCCGACCAAATATGAGCTTCACGCAACTTTTTGTCCAAGTCGCTCAACCACTCGGGAAAGCGCGTGCCCGCGGTGGAAGCATAACGGTCGTGGATGGGTATGAAGTGCCCAATTCCGACGTTGCGCCACCCGAGCACGGGCAGATCGTCCCTTATGCCTGATCAGTGCGAACGGTCCACTCATCTTGACCGGTGAATCGGGCTGAATGTGATCGCGAGCCTCATAGCCTGTGGCCTATGGACAAGCCATAGGCGACGGGCTATATCGCGGCATGGCCTAGACGGTTCTCTATCACGATGCGTTCCTTCCCGAACTGGAGGCGCTATAGGAAGCCGTGCAGGATGAACTGTTGGCGCTGGTCGAACTGCTCACGGCAAGCGGCCCGACGCTGGGGCGGCCACACGTCGATACGTTGGCCGGATCGATGCACGCCAACATGAAGGAGCTTCGGTTCACGGCGGATGACGGAGTGTCGCGGGCAGCGTTCGCGTTCGATCCAGAGCGCAAGGCCATCCTGCTGGTTGCTGGCGACAAAGCCGGGGTGGCGCAGAAACGGTTTTACAAGGCGCTGATCGCCAAGGCGGACAAGCGCTTTGCCGATCACCTCAAAGAGTTGAAAGGAAAGTAGCATGGGACGCACGCTTGACGAAGTGATGGCTGGCCTTCCCAAGGAGCGTCAGGCACGCATCAAGGCCCGCGCCGCCGAGCTCCACCGCGAGGTTGAAGGCCTCAAGGCGCTGCGCAAACTCGCCCAGCGCAGCCAGGAGCAGATCGCCCAGAGTCTGGGGGTCAAGCAGCCCTCGGTGCTCAAGATCGAACGCCAGACCGACCTCTACCTCTCCACCCTGCGCCGGTTCGTGGAGGCTGCTGGCGGTACGTTGGAACTGCGGGTCGAACTGCCCGGCACCGGCGCGTTCACGCTGACCGGCGTGGGCGAGATCGACGCCGCCAAGCACGCCGCCTGACACCGCTTCTCTCTCAGCTGCTTGCAGCGCCGCGCCCGCGCGCGTAGGTATCTGAAAACGCTCTTTGACAGCCGTCTTCATCGGCACTGAAAACCGCCTCAAGGGCAATCCGGCCCGGAGCTGGTCCCCGCCTCCCGCGTGTGCGCGTAACCCGCTGCACCGCCTTTAGAAATTAGCCGTCCTATGGCGACCCCGCATCAAGCGGATCAGTTGTGGTTATTGAACCGGCTGTACTCTGCGAGCGCGTTGCTGCTCATTGCCAGCATCCTTGAGAAGGCTCTTGAGCTTAGCCAGACTCTCAGGCCTTCCGAACAAGAAGCCTTGCATTTCCTGACACCCCAAATCGCGCAGTACGCTTGCCTGCGCTTCGTGCTCCACCCCTTCTGCGATTACGCTCATTTCGAGCGCAGTCGCAAGAGTGATTGCCCCGGCGACCAGCATTGCTGCCTTACTGCCCGGCTCCAAACCCTGCAAAAGCGACTTGTCGAGCTTGATGTGGGTAAAGCCATAGGATTTCAGGTAGTGAATGCTGGTGAAACCCGTCCCAAAATCGTCAAGTGCAAGCGCAATGCCAGCTGCCTTCAATGTCCCGATGGCCTTGATCGCAAGCCCGGGATTGGCCAGCAGGTAGCTTTCGGTCATTTCCAACTGCAAGCGCTCGGGCGGAAATCCGGTTCGCTCCAGTATCGAGAGAACCTGTCGCTCAAAACCGGGATGCCGGAATTGGGCTGGCGACACATTGACACTAACACACAAGTCGCCAAGTGGCCGAAGTTCGCGACATGCGCGCTCAAGCACATAGAGGCCAAGGGGGTGAATCTGACCCGTTGCCTCCGCCACTTCAATAAATTCGTCCGGCGAAAGAGGCCCTTGCGTCCGGCGCGGCCAGCGCAGAAGCGCCTCAGCCGACACGATCGTGCCGCTGGCGGCATCAATGATGGGTTGGTAAACCACGTCAAATTCGCCGCTTGTCAGCCCTGCGCCAATCTGGCCTTCGATCTCGATCCGCCGCAGACGCCCCTCGTCAAGCTCATCGCTGTAAATCGCAACCTGTCCCTTGCCCTCGGTTTTGGCATGATACATCGCCAGATCGGCGCGGCGGAGCAATTCGCGGGGGCGAACCTTGGCGTCGGTGTTGGTGGCGATACCGATGGATCCACTGATCTGCAGCACATGTCGATCCACCAGCACAGGCAGCGCCATCTGCTCCAGTAGGCGAAACGCCAGAGTGAGTGCTGCTGCCTGAGCATTTTGCGTCTGTTCGTCGGTTTCGAGCAGCACCGTAAACTCGTCCCCTCCGACCCGGGCCAGAATGGCGTTGTCCGGGCATTGTTGACGCAGCCGTTCGCAGACAATGCGGATCAACTCGTCACCCGCTTGATGGCCATGCTCATCATTGACCTGCTTGAAGCCGTCCAAATCGATGAACACGATCGCCAAAGTCTTTGGCAGCAAACCCTCATCCTGCTCGAGACGGTCAAGTCGGGCAAGCAATTCGCGCCGATTGGGCAGGCCAGAAAGAGGATCGATAAAGGCAATTCGGCGGTTTTCCTCGCTCAGTTTTTCGGTTTCCAGCTGCCGGATGTGGAGCGTACGGCGTGACTGTACGACCTCGGAAAAAGACCGATTGAAGCTGTGGGTGACAACCGCCATGCCGATGCAGACGCAGCAAAGTACGAGCGATTGCGGCAGCAACTGGCCACCCTCAATCCACGAAAAATACAGGGCAAAGGCGATGGTGCTGACCACTGACACCATCATCGCCGCGGCCCGCAGGGTCATCAGGCAAAAGACCGTGCTCACCTGGCTCAACGCCAGAAAGAATGTCAGGTTGCTGCGGGCATAGGCACCTGCATCCTGGTAAACCCAGATTACCCAGGCGTTGAATGTCAGGGTCATGATCACGGCAAGCTGGCAGGTGCGCTTGAGATGCCTCGAAATCTCCAAATCGCTCAGGTTCTGCGCATCACCCTGCCGGAGCCACCAGATCGCTCTGACGATCGCAATGGTAGAAATAACAATTGGAGCAACAAGCGTTTCGATGAGCAGTGCAGCGTTGAAAGACGTAACGGTGATCGCCACCGTGTTGCACACGAGGATCCCATAGAGCAGGGGAATATGCCCCTGAAACGAGCGGAATTGCGCCCGCATCAACTCGGGGTCGCTGGTATCCAAATCAAAGAGTTGGAAAAATGCCCGCATTGGCTGCTCAAGAACCCGACATGTGAAAGTACGAAGGACGAGGCCATAACAGCCGGACTTAAAAGAAATCCTTATCGAGCCATGGCTCGAAACACCCTGAATGTGAGGCTTGCTCGTTAATCATCGGTGCAATTTCGCTGGCTTCGATTGCCGCTGGCTGAGCGGTGCAGACCCGGGCAATCCATCCGACGGTCCTGTTCAATCCGCCCGCGGCGGCCTGTTCGGCCCTCATCAGTTCAATCTTTCCGCTGTTGGCGGCCACGGTGACGCGGTCGGCCGGTAGAGCCCCATAGGGTCAAAAACCTCATTCCGAACGGGAAGCGATGGGATGGTCAAGCCTCAGGCTGGCCAATGCTGCGAGGGCCAGAGAGGATGTGAGGGCTTTGGATTGATGGGGCCAGCCGTGCGTCGAAGGTCGATGCATGCGGCTCGCGCTCATTGGGATATGCCAGTCACGATGCCCTTTAAGGGCTGGTTCGGCTTGGCGCCGAACCGGCGCCGCTCGGCGAAGCGAAACTGGCGTGGGGTCGACGAACTGGATGCTTCCCATGACGAGAATGCGGCGATCGTCGAGGACGAGGGCAGCGCCGAGGGAGCCGCTGCTGCGGCAGAAGCCGCGATCAAAGCGATCGAACGAGCTCGTGAGAACAGTCTGACATGCGTCTCGGCAAGAGGGTGATCGCCCGCCATGGTTAATGTCATCCCTCTCCACATTCCCGTAGGCTCGCCGATTCCCCCTGCAACAAACCGTTAGTTAACCTTTTCAACCTATCACTGACGACAAGAAGTCGCCTCAGCCAGTTCACGCTCTTGGCAATGTCCAATGAAAAGAGCCTGTTCTTGGCGCGATCTCGATGCCGTTACAGGGGTGGAAAAGATGAACTTGATCCATTTGACGTTCATTGCAGGCGTACTGTCGACCTCAAGTGCCGCTATGGCCCAGTCTACCGCCTATGCCCTCGACGCCCAGGTCGGGCAGATATGTGGTGCATACAATGCTGAAGGCGAGACGGTCGCGATCGACTTCGGTGCGCTGGCGGACACGCCGCCCGATGAGTTCGTTCGCCGCGCAGCCGGCGATATTACCTATCGGTGCAACGTTCTGGCCGGTTTTACCCGCACCATTGCTTCTCAGAACGGGGGCTACCTGACGCTTGGTGGCCAACCCACCACCGAGGAAGCACGCCGGATCCTGTTCACCATGCAGCATTGGGGCGCGGACGGTTTCAACTATTCGCAACTTACCGCTCCGCGTCTCAGCACCCACCGAGATGGAGCAGGCAATCCGCGCTATCTTAACGGCGAAAACGCTCGAGTATGGTTCCGTGCCTATGGCGTGCAGGGCCCCGCTGTCGGGGGCTCGGCGACTGGAACACGGGTGTTCGCGGGTGACTACCGCGACACCGTGACGCTCACCATCACCGCCAACTGACGTGTCAGAGCAGGAGCAGATGATGAGACAATTCGTTATCCTTGCAGCCTCAACCGCCGCAATCGCCGCCGCACCGCTTGCTGCTCAGACCCTGAGCTACGATATGAGCGCTCAGGTCGCACCAACGTGCGGGGTGTACAATTCGACTGGCACGGTCATCGACGTTGACTTCGGCGCGCTGGCCGATGTCAACAGCGATGCGACAGTCGATCAGGCGGTCGGCAGCGCCACTTATCGCTGCAATTCGCGCGCTGGCTTTACCCGCACCATCGCCTCGCAGAATAACGGTTGGCTGACGCTGGACGGCAACCCTACCACAGACAACGCCCGCCGGATCCGCTTCACCATGAGGCATGGTGGCGGTAGCGGTCTTGGCTTTTCTTCACGGCAACTGACCGCGCCGCTGAGCCGCAGCTTTGCCGGCGCCACAGCCTTTCTCAATGGGCAAACCGGCGGTGTGTCCTTCCAGGCTTTCGGGGTGCGCGGTGCCCCAGCGGCGAACGGCGTGCCCGGCACGACCGTGATGTCCGGCAACTACCGCGACACGGTGACGATCACTGTCACCGCCAACTGACAACCACCTTATCGACCAACCAACCTGTTCAAGACTGTAACAAGGGACCAGACCGATGAAAAAGATTGCACTTCTCGCTGCCAGCATTGCCGCCTTTGCCGCTGTCCCGGCCTCTGCGCAGAGCCTTACCTACAATCTTAATGCGCAGGTCGCCCCGTCCTGTGGCGTTTACAATTCGAGCGGCTCGACCATCCCCGTCGAATTCGGCGAGCTCGCCACTGTCCCGGCCAGCAGCACCGTCGATGTGGCCGCTGGCGAGGCGACCTATCGCTGCAACAGCGTGAACGGCTTCACCCGCACGATCACCTCGCAGAACAACGGCTATCTAACCCTCGATGGCAATGCCACCAACGACAACGCGCGCCGCATCCGCTTCAACATGGCGCATACCGGCAACTCAGGCTTGGCGTTCTCGGCGCAGCAATTGACTGCACCCGTGGCGGCCAGCTTCGGCGGCAGCACCGCGTTTCTTGCAGGTGAAACCGGCAATGTCAGCTTTCAGGCCTTCGGTGTGCAGGGCGACGTGGGCGGCAATGGCTCGCCGGGCACCACGGTCTATGCAGGCAACTACCGTGACACCGTGACCATCACTGTGACCGCGCTCTGATCTAGCGGGGGGAATAACCCCGCAACTGTGCAAGAGTGGTGGAGCCGAACGGTTCCACCACTTTTTTTGTGCGCGGATTGTTTAGTGCAAGTTAGTTGGCAATAAGCCCCAAGTTAGTCGCTGATCAGCGTGGGAGCCGGACCAATTTGCTGCACATGGATTTCGCAATGGACGGGGCCATAAAAAGGCCTCGCATAGTCAATCATTCGATTGGATGGGCGCGATGGGTTTCGATCGTGCTGGCTATCGTAACCGCATCCGCGCTGACCTTCGCAGCGCGCGCCTATGAGGTTACACCGATGCGGGTGTTTCTGCAGCCTGATCGGGGTCAGAACAGCGCTACGATAACCATCAGTAACATCCGCGAGGAATCGCTTCCGGTCGAAATCCAGGTGTTTCGGCGGGTGGTCGCCGCTGATGGCGAGCAGATATTCGAGCCAGCCGAGGAAGAGTTCATCACCTTCCCGCCGCAGGTACAGATTGCCGCAGGCCAGTCTCAGGCGATCCGCATCCAGTATGTCGGCACCCTGGGTGAGATGGCCGAAGCGTTCGTTGTTCAGGTTACCGAAGTTCCGGTAAACAGGCTCGAAGGCACCGGCATTCAGTTCACCTATAACTTTGGCGTCGCGGTCTATGTCCAACCACCGCGTGCACGGGCGCGCCTGGCGGTCAGCGAGGCGACGACGGCTGACGGCACGTTGCGTTTCAAGGTTGCCAACAGCGGCAATGACTACGGGTTTCTGACCGGTCAGGCGCTTCAATACACGGTTGGTACCGCGCGCGTCACGCTGACCCCGGACGATTTGGCAAGCCTGGTGAGCAATCCGATCGTCCCGCCCGGAGCCACCCGCGAATTCGCCTTTCCGCTGGCCTCAGCACCTGAAGCCGGGCCGGCAGCAACCGGCGAGCCGGTCGAAGTCCGGCTGCTGCGCGGTGAAAGCTGAGGGCAGCCTGCCTGCTGCCGCGGCGAGAACCCAGCGATGTCGGATGATGGCTTGAGCAGTGCAGCGCAGGGGCCGAAAACAGGGCGGAGCGCCGCGGGGAAAGCTGCTACTGGTCCCGCTGCTCACTGCCACCAGCGGAACGGCATGGGCCGCGTCCGATAGCCTTTCGGCGCTCGCAAGTATACCACTCACCTGTCGCCTCCCGATCTCCCAGGGCACCGTGCATGCCGTTGCGACCACGCTCGGCGTTGCTACCCCAAGCCCACAGCTTGGCAGCTTGTTCATTATGCGTCCGATGTTCGAGGGCAAGCAGCTGGCGCCGGTCACCACCCAATTCAACATCATCGAGCTGCGCGCGATCGAAGCGGAATCGCTCGAACTTGCCCTCGGCAGCAAAATGGGCGCAGCCGAGCGCGCCCTGCTGAAACGCGAGGCTGGCAATTTCCTGACCATGGCGCGCCTGCAGGAATTGGGCATTATCGCCACCTATGATCCGGCGAGGCTCACACTCAACCTCGCGCTGGCGCCCGAAAAGCTTGTGGCTGACATCGTACAATCTGTGGACGATCGCAGGGACGCCAGCGCTGTGCGCGGCCTTGGTGATGATCCTAGGCTTACGCGTGACCTTCTAGGCTCCGTGCGTATCGAGCGAGGCAGCGGTGAGGGCAGTTTACCGTTCGGCCATCTCGCCGATTTCGCCGGGCGGTTGCAGCCGATCTTTGCACTTCGCCGCCAAATAGAGTCCAGGGACCGCACGGACACTTCGCAAGTCGAGACCGATGCCAGCACGGCCTCCACCACGCAAGCGAAGGCCGAGCCGAAGGTTCCGGAAGTCCCCGAGGTTACCGCGCCGGTCCCTGCTGTCCCACCTGCTCCTGCAGTTCCTGCAGCTGCGGCCACCTCTTCGTCATCCGGCATGGCGGGCGAGGCTGCACCTGTCGTCGCGACCCCCGACCAGCAAACTCCGCAGGCCAGTCGGATTACCATCTATCCCCTGCTCGAGGGCAACCGCCTTGGACTGGTTACGGCAGAACTTACCATTACCGAGCTGCGCGCAATAGAGGCCGGTTCGCTCGAACGTGCGCTCGGCGACCGGCTCGCCGCTGCGCCGCGTACAGCGCTGAAGCGCGAGACGGGCAGTTTTCTTCCCGTGGCACGGCTCAAGGAGCTAGGCATCAGCGCAACCTATGATCCGGCCAACCTCACGATCACGCTGGCGCTGGCACCAGAGGCGGTGGGACCGCAGACCTTCACCTTCACCGGCAATGTCGATCTCGGTGCTGCCGAGCGTGTACTTCCCGCAGACCTGGCCTTCGGCGTCACTGGCAATCTCATCGGTTCGCACGATTTCAGCGATCCGCAGAGCGACACCCGGCTGCTCTACAACTTCGCCGGCTTCCTCAATATCGGCGGACGCGAGCGCGGAGGCTATCTGCTGTTTGGCGGGCTCGTCGACTTTGCCGAGCGGGCCCCGCGCCGGTTCGTGCGCGACAGGCTGGTCGCTTTCAAAGACTTCGAAGGTCCCACGGTGCGCGTGGCTGCGGGCGACCTCGTCGCGGGTCTGCCGCTGATTGCAGGCGAGGCCGATGTAGCGGGGATTTCGATCGAACGACGCTATGATGCCTTGCAGCCGCTGCGCAACATCCGACCCACCGGTCGTCGCCAGTTCGTCCTCGAGCGCCCCGCGCGGATCGAGATCTACGCCAATGGCGCGCTGGTGCAGGCGCTCGAGGTCAATGCCGGACCGGTCGATCTGAACCGTATCCCGGCCCTTTCGCTGTCGACCAACATCGCCATCATCGTCGAGGATGCAACCGGGCGTCGCGAGATTGACAGCTTCACCCTTGCCAACGACATCGAATTGCTGGCCGCAGGGCTCAGCGAATTCAACGTTACTGCAGGGGTGATGCGCAAACCTTCAGCGAACGGTTTTGCATACTCCGCCACGCCATTGCTGACAGGGCAGTTTGCCCGAGGTTTCAGCGATGTCGTGACCGCAGGCGGGCATTTCGCGTTGATGGACCATTACCAGAATTTCGGGCTGACGTTTGCCAGCCTGGCTCCCGGTGGTGCGCTGTTTCTAGGGGGCAGCGCGAGCCATGACAGGACGACCAGCGATCTTGGCTATGCAGTCAGTCTTGCCTATCGCGGCGACCCCTTGCGCCTGTCCGATCTGGACAGCCAACTCAACTTTCGGCTTGATTGGCGCTCGGCCAGTTACCGGCGGCTCTCGCAGACTATCCTGCGCGATCCAGTCAAACTCGACATCGCGCTTGATTACCGGCTCAATCTGACAGAGCGGGTGGCGGTCTCGCTGGGCGGCAATTACCTTGAGAACCATACACAAGGCCCCGCCACCCGCGCAGTGTTCGGAGGGGTGCAGGTTGCCATGGGTCGTCTGCTGGCCTCGGCCACGGCCCGTTATGCCGATATCGGGGGACGCACCGACAAAGGCCTTCTGGCAACATTGACGATCCCGTTAGGACGCAATCATTTTTCGACCGCCAGCTATGACAGTGTAACCCGTCAGGCCCGGTTCGAGGCACGCCGCTTGCGAGATATCACCGTCCCCGAATTCGATTACGGTATAGTCGCTGAACATTCTCCGCTGTTCGATCGCCTGACCGGACAGGCGCGCTTTGCCAATTCGCGCTTCAATCTCGATGTCGAAATGGTCGGAACCCGCGGCGCTGCAGACGGCGGGACGCGCGATCAGAACGCAGTCAATTTCCGCCTCCAATCCGGTTTCGCCTTCGCTGACGGCCAGCTCGGGATCGGCCGCAACCCGGGCCGGGGCTTTGTCATGATCGATCGTCACGCCTCGCTTAAGGACGCCCGGGTCGAAGTCGAGACCAGCGGCGTCGGGCGGCGCGCGGGGCAGAGCAACGGACTTGGCCCGGCGGTGATCAGCCAGCTTTCCGGCTACCGGCCTGACAATATACGGGTCAGCGTTCTCGGCGCGCCGCCCGGCTATGATATCGGTCCAGGTGAGTACCTCAGCGATCCCGGGGCGCTGAGCGGAGTGAAGGTGACCGTTGGAAGCGATGCCTATCGCTCCGCCCTGGTTACCTTCGTGATGCCGGACGGCTCACCGGTGAAGCTGACAGACGGGTTGGTTCGCAACCTGGCGACCGGAGAGACGAGCGGAGTCTTCACAAATGCGTCAGGGCGTGCGGTACTCTCGAAGCTGGTCGAAGGGCAGTATCGGGTTGAACTGCGGGGCGGCGATCTGCTGTTCGAACTCACGGTTGACAAGTCCGCCCCAGCAATAATCCGGCTGGGCACACAGACGATGGAGGTGGCGCCATGAACAATGGTTGGATCGGTCAGCGCGTGCGGGTGACGGCTATGGCGCTGCTTGCCTGGGCAGGAGTGTTCGCTGAGACCGCCATTTTGGCACAGGGGCAGGGCGGTGGAGCCTCCTGCAACGGGGGCTACCGGGTCACAGGGCGTCAGGCCAGCGGACAGAGTTATGATCCCAATCAAGCAAATCGCACGGTTATCCAGATCACCTTGCAAGCAGAGGGCAACAACATTCGTCCCGGTTGTACCGGCGTGCCCGTCACCATAACGCCGCAATCAGGTGCCGCTTTCAGCTTTGCCAATGGCGGCGATCAGCTTGGCTTTGTGCAAATCAACTCGAACCTCGTCTCGGAAGCTAATGTCACGCGCTTCGCATTGAATGGCAATTCACGCCGCAGGCTCGTGCGCGGCGAGGCCGTTACGATTGATCTGTTCGAATTGAACGCCGGGCAGTTTCCTGCCGCAGGCGAGTATCGCGGCACGGTGCTGGTTCAGGTCGGCAACGCGTTGCCGCAGGCAGTGCTGCTTGCGATCACGGTCCGCCCGGCGATCAGGTTTCTCGCCGAGCATGGCGCGATGACGCGAGATCTCAGCTTTGGCGAGGTGAGCGCTGGTTCGGTGATCCGGACCGCTGTCTTTTATCAGACCAATGCCGCGGCCAATATCACCATCGTGTCGCAAAATCGTGGCCGCCTCGTACACACTGTGCAGGGTCCGGGCAGTGCCATTGCATACTCCCTCACATATGACGGGGTGGCGGTAAACCTTGCAAGCGGCGCGCAGATTAACCGTCCATTTCGCGGGCTTCTGGCGCGGCGCGAGGAAATGGTGCTGGAGGTTGCCCCCGGTACCAACCGTTTCGCAGGCGATTACCGCGATGTGCTCACGCTGCTCTATACCGCATATTAGATCGGTTGAAGCATGACTGACAGCGCCTCGCTGCCGGTTGGCGCTGTTAACTCGACGGTGGTGACGGCTTCGCCCGGCCTCTTGCTTGTGATCGTGACCGCGCCCGGGCTGACTTGCACTGGTCCTGCCGAACTTTGCGCTGCACGCAATCCGGCCGGCCGCGAGCCATCCCGAAGCAAAAGCTGGAAGCGCTCGGCGTTGCAGATTGTGGTGATGGCGAAGCCACCGGGCTGCCGGATCAGAGGTTCCACCGCAATGATCGTGCACATTACCGGAACGTTCGCTTCCAAGCGCCACTGCAACCCGTTCGCAGCGAGTCCAGCTGAAGCCAGCCCGCCCGCCAGCAGGAATAACTGCGCACCCAGGAAACGGTTTGGCACGAAATAAATCGGTCGCGGCACTCGAGGTCTCCTGACCAAACGCCATGGCCTTTCATTCGCGAAGGTCTTCAGGCTGCAGCCTATGCCCTGACCAGGACGGTGCTGAGTTGCCAAACTTAAGTCCATGCAAGGAATCGCCGCCAGACGTTTGTTCTGCGCTGTGCCGCCGGGAAACAATCGGCCAGCAGAACCTTCACAGGTCGAAACGTCGATGCCGTCAGGCCTACCCATGCTCAGGTGTCGGCCGATTAGCCGGGCGCGCAACCGCGCGCTCGACCAGTAACGCATCACCACCTCCCCGCCCGTGTGCAATCGGGACCAACAAATCATCATCGGCGTTGCGGGGCCTCCGGTCGGTCAGGCTGCAGGGGCAACCCACTACCGCTCAGAGTCGATAGCCTTGGCACACAGTCTGGACATAGGCCCTGTGCGATGCCGGCTTCATCGCCGAACAGATCTCGAATAGTCGCCATCTACGCACCAGACAGGGGCGTGAACGCGAGCTGTTGCATCAGCCGGGCAACAGGCTGTTTTGGGGAGCTCGGCAATTCCCAGAAATCGTCTGCGTTAATGCCGACCGGGCTGTGAAACTCGCAGCAATCGGCCAAGAGGGAAGGGGGCTTTGCCCTGATTGAGCCATTTGGGCGTCGATAGTCGGCGTGCCGGGCTCTCAGTCAGGAGTGTGTCCCATGATCAAGTCGATCCCGCTCAACAAGCTTGCTTGCTCACCCCGCAATGTCCGCCGTCACAGCGATCCGGCAGCGGATGCTGAGCTCAAGGCCAGCATCGCAGCCCGCGGCCTGTTGCAGAACCTCATCGTCCGACCTGCCACGAAGGGCAAGTTCGAGGTCGAGGCCGGCGAGCGCCGCCGCCGCGCGATGCTCGCGCTCGCCGACGAAAAGTTGCTTGCCCGCGACCATGAGGTCACGTGCCTCGTTCTCGAGGACAGCGTGGAAGCCGCGGTCGAGACCAGCCTCGCGGAGAACTTCCATCGCCTCGCCATGAACCCTGCCGACGAAGCCCAGGCCTTTGCCGCGCTCGTGACGGGTGGTGCGACGGTCGAAGATGTTGCGCGCCGCTTCGGTATGACTGTCCGCTTCGTCGAAGGCCGCCTGCGTCTCGCGACGCTCGCGCCGGTTGTGTTCGAGGCGCTTGCCTCCGGCCAGATCACGCTCGACATCGCCAAGGCCTTCGGTGCGACCTCGGACCGCGAGATCCAGACCCGCGTCTTCGAGCAGGTGTCCTCCGGCTACTATGCGCCCAATCCCGACAGCGTCCGGCGCATGGTTCTCTCCGGAACAGTCCGGGGCAGTGATCCGCGCGCACGGCTCGTTGGCCGCGACGCTTACATTGCCGCTGGCGGCCGGATCGAACGTGAATTGTTCGATGACAACGACAGCGAGTCCTGGGTCGATGTCGCGCTGCTCGAAAGCTTGGCTGCCGCGACAATGGAAGAGCAGGCGAAGGCGCTCGCTGCCGAACAGGGTCTCGCATGGGTCAAGCCCACGCTCGATCCCTTTGCCAGCCACGATCTGGTCGAAGGGCTGGTCCGGCTTCCCGCCGAACCGGCGCCGCTCACCGAAGCGGAACTGGCAAGGCTTGATGCGCTCGATGCGTCCTATGACGAGCATGCGGCGATCCTCGAAGACGAAGACAGCGCCGAGGACGCCGTGGCAGCGGCAGAAGCTGCGATCGAGGCGATCGAACGCGAATGTCAGGACATTCGTGCGCGCCCACCCGTTATCGCGCCGGAATTGAAGGCCGAGGCAGGCATGATCCTGGTTCTCTCCCGCGATGGCACGCCGGTTCTCCAGCCTGTCTTCTATGGCGAGCGGCAGATGGAAGCCGTCGACACCGACGGCGGCATCGAAGTCATTCCGGGCGAGGAAGGTTCGGACAAGCGCCGGGCGACGTTGTCGCGGCGGCTTGTCGACGAACTCGCCATGCAGCGCCGCGATGTCCTTGCCTTGCATGTCGCATCCGACCCGGGGGTGGCGCTTGATATCATGGTCTTCACGCTCGCCGATGCCGAGACCCACGACTGGCGGTCGCGGGCAGCGACCACGCTCCGCGCGCCTGTCCCGGCAGGCCCGATCGCGGGCTTCGAAGCCAAGGATGCACCAGCGAGCAGCGCGCTCGCCGAGCTTCGGTCTGGTCTTGACGAAAGCTGGCGTGGCGGTGCCGATGCGACCTCCCGCTTCGACCTGTACCGTGCACTGCCGGATGATGCCCGCGCCGCATGGCTCGGCTATGTCGTGGCCCGGTCGCTCGAGGCGAGCCTCAATATGGCGGGCGAGCGTCAGCTGCCCTTCCAGGATCACCTTGGCAGCCTGATCGGCATCGACATGGCACAGTGGTGGCGTCCGACGGCGGCCAATTACTTCGACCGGGTGCAAAAGCAGGTGATCCTCGACGCCCTGACCGACGTCGGCGGCCTCGAGCTCTCCTCGCGCTTTATCTCGGTCAAGAAGGGCGACCTCGCGATGAGTGCCGAGCGCATCTTTGCCGGCACCTACATTACCGAAGTCGAGGTCCGCGAGAAGGCGCTGGCCTGGGTGCCCGAGGTCATGCGCTTCGCTGCCGCTGCGCCGGATGCTGACGAACCCGGGATCGACGCCACTGCAACTGACCCCGCTGTCGATACCAACGATCCGTCCCCCCGCGAGCTGGCCGCCTGACCTCCTCCTGACAGGCACAGCCACTCGCAACTTGTGAAGCGGTCCTTCGGCTTACGCCGGAGGGCCGCTTCCCTTTTGCAAAGGAGAGCAGAGGGGGCGCGGGATCTTGCGGCACTGACCGGCGAACCCGTCGCCGACTGTCCGGATGCTGCAATCAGGAGAACCATCATGGCCTATCGCAAGGGGCAAAGCGGCAGCGTGTCGCCCGCTGCCCGCATCACCCAGGAAATCATCACCCGTCTGGAAGCCGGCACCAAGCCATGGATCAAGCCATGGCGCGGTGTGCCCGTTTCGCGGCCCCTGCGAGCCTGCGGGATCCCGTACCGCGGCATGAATGTGTTCTGGCTGTGGATGGTCGCCGACATGTGCGGCTATGCCTCGCCGTTCTGGATGACCTACAACCAGGCCAAATCGCTGGGCGCCCAGGTCCGCAAGGGCGAAAAGTCGACCATAGCGATCTTCTACAAGAGCTACACCAAGGAGGTGGAAGCTCCCGATACCGGCGAAAAGACCGACGAAGCCCGCCGGGTGCTGAAAGCCTATCCGGTCTTCAATGCTGATCAGGTCGAAGGCCTGCCCGAGCGCTTCCATCCGGCTGCTACGCTGGAACTGGTCGAGCCTGAAGGGCGTGAGGCCGAACTCGACGCCTTCTTCGCTGCCATCCCTGTCAATCTGCGCCATCAGGGCTGCGAGGCGTACTATGAGCCGACGGCTGACCGCGTCACCATGCCGCCGACGAGCCTGTTCGACGGCTTCGATCATTACTACGCCACGCTCGCCCACGAGCTGTCGCACTGGACCGGACATGCCAGCCGTTTGGGCCGTGATCTCAAGAACCGCTTCGGCACAGCGGCCTATGCTGCAGAGGAACTGGTCGCCGAGCTCTCAAGCGCCATGCTGGGCGCAGAGCTAGGGCTGCCGGTCACGCATCTCGACAACCATGCGAGCTACATCGAGCACTGGCTACGGCTCCTGAAGGTTGACGACCGCGCCATTCTGACCGCTGCCGCCAAGGCCGAAGAAGCCTCGAGCCTGCTGCTGAAGCTCGGCGGAAGGGTCACGCCCGAACAGTCTGACGATGCGTCGGACGACGCTGCGCTCGCGGCCTGAGGGAGGATGCCATGGGCCGATCAGTCAGCTATCCCAGCGGCGCAATCGTCGCCTTTACGGTGCTCGAGGTCGAAACCGAGGGCGACTGTGAGTTCGAATACGAGTGGCTGCGCGAAGACCTGTGCGAGCGGGCCAGCCGAGCCTTCCCGTCGCTGATCCCGCATGACGGGTGGCGTGGCAGAGAGGACCGGATCCTCATGCGCAATGCCTATGCGGATTTCGGTATATCGGTCTACGGCGCCCTGGTGGCCGTCTGGATCGTCGAGCGTGATGACGGCGCCTATTGGGACGCCGATTGGCGCACGGCCCGTTCACCGCGGGCACGGCGCTGGCTGTCCCAGATCGCATCCCGCTTCGATGCCATGTTCGGCGACTACGATTGCCTCGGGCACATGTCGAACGGGGAGGGCGTTTACACCAAGCGCGCGGCTTGAGCCGAGCTGGGGCGTAGTACTGTATGAGGCATCGGCCTTGCCCCTGCCAGTGGTCAGTTCCGACCGCTCATGAACTGTCGCCATGCGAGAGAGGCCCTGGGCCAGCCGCCAGTCTTGCGCAACCCGGCTTGGTCGGGCCCGTGTTGGCCTTCGCCCTTTTGGGCTCAAGGCCTGCCCGCGCCAGCCCGCCAAGCCGGGTTCCCCCTGACCGGTGCGCAATCCTGCCTGAATGCTGGCCCTGACGGGCTCTCGCTGGCGCAGCCATGAGCGGATGCGTCGGCCTCACGTCAGTCAGGAGGATAATTCCATGCATACGTCATTCGCCGATCAACTCGCCGGGCTCGATCTTGCCGGCTTTTCCATCGGTCCTGCGCCCGTATCTACCAGCGATTTCCCGGTCCGCGATGCGGTCGTCCAAACCCTCGAAGCGGTGTGGTCCGATCTTTTCGCCATGGTCTCCGGCACCGCGCTCGAAGCCGATGCCGAAGATCTCGGCTGGGCCTTCGTCAACATCTTCCACCGCTCTGCGACCCGCAAGTCCACCGCGCTCGACCGGGCGACCGACGAGGTCCGCGCGCTGGTTGCGACCGCAGATGGATCCGAAGTCCATACCCATGACCTCGAGACCCAGGTCGAGCGGGCACAATGCGCCGAGGGCGCAATGCTGGCGCTCGAAGAGATGCGTGAAATTGCCGCAGCCCTGTACCTCAACGAGTTCGGTTCCTCCTGGAAACCGGTCTCGAGCTCGCGCTTCAACCACAGCGCCATGCTGACGTCCGCGCTCGTCGAAGGTCGCGATTTCCTGCGTGCCCGAGCAGAGGCCAAGCGCCGTGCCGCCATGCCTGAAGGAACGCCTGTGGTGTTCGCTGGCGGCCGCACCCGCCATGCGACCGAAGCCGATGCACTGACCTTCGGCAACAATGTCTGGGCCACCCTCGACAAGGTCCGCAACCGCGTGCCGGACATGGTGCTCATCCACGGCGGCGACACCAAGGGCGTCGACCGTCTGGCATCGAGCTGGGCTGAACGTCGCGGGATCCCGCAGGTCACGTTCTCGCTTGATATGCGCCTCGGCGCCCGTGCCGGTTTCAAGCGCAATGAGCGGATGCTCTCCCTCGACCCGCGCTACGTCATCGCTTTTCCCGGCAATGGTGTCCTTGAACGTTTGGTGATCGAAGCCAAGGCGCGGCGGATCACTGTCGTCGATCGCCGCGGACCGCTCGGCACATCCCCGAAAGCTCAGCCCGGGTGAGGGGGGTGGAATCCAGCTGGCCTGCAACTCCTCCGCAAGACCACAGCGGCTGCGATATGTTGCGTTTATTTCGAATAACCCCTAGCTGGCATATCGGCAAGCCGGAGAGACCCATGACATTGCCAGCAAGCGCCTTGCCGTTCGGCAACTGGCTGCCATCTGCCGATGATCGGCAGATCGCCAACCAGCTTCGCCAGATTCTGGCGGCGCACAAGGCTGGCGAAGCGCATCTGCAGGTGTCCGATCCTGCGACCAAGACATCAGTCGATATCACCCTGACGCCGGCTATTTCGGACCTGTTTCTTGAACTGCTGCGCTACATCGGCAGCGGCGACGCCGTCACCCTGCTGCCGATCCAGCAGATGCTCACGACGCAGCAGGCGGCAGATCTGCTCAATTTCTCGCGCCCATTTCTCATCAAGCTGATCGAGAAGGGCGATATTCCTCACGCGATGGTGGGACGACATCGTCGGCTCAAGGCCGAGGACGTGTTTGCCTACAAGTCCGCGCGGGACATAGCCCGGGCAGAAGCGCTGGATGAGCTCATCGCAGATAGCGCAGACCTTTATTGATCGACTTTTCGCTGAATTTGCAACAGCCCGATACTGCGTTGCGCCTCCCCGAAGGCGCGGGAGACCTGCCGCTTGCCGGTGACCATGCTGAAACTCGGCGATCACGCAGGCTCGATGTGATCCGCCGCATGCGATGG
This sequence comes from Porphyrobacter sp. HT-58-2, assembly GCF_002952215.1. Taxonomy (NCBI): domain Bacteria; kingdom Pseudomonadati; phylum Pseudomonadota; class Alphaproteobacteria; order Sphingomonadales; family Erythrobacteraceae; genus Porphyrobacter; species Porphyrobacter sp. HT-58-2. Next base: position 1,857,078 of record NZ_CP022600.1, read on the forward strand.
CGGCGCGTGGGGCAAGTCTAAGTAAGGCGATCAATAGGCTCAGCCGCGCTTGGATTGCAGTCGGGTCCCGATGATCGTGTCGTTACTCCGGTCCATCATTTTCACCAAGTGACAGCTCTGGCTCGGGCGCACGGCCCATAAAGTCTCAGGATGAGCATAGCACCAGACGTGCTACCATCAGCCTCGAAGACGCCTTTCCAGGCAGGCCGGATACAAGAACAGCCAAGAAAAGTCGTCCACGCCGGGAGGTGGGTGGGGCACATCGGCCAACGGGAACGGACTGGATGGCAAGCCTGCTCAAGGCATCCTGATCCACCCGGCTTCAATGCAAACCTGTCCCTGAATCACCCCACGTCGAGACGCGCAACCCCGATCCGGTCCAGCCGAGTTGCCGGTCACGTCATACTGCGTGCCCGGCTGCCCGCACCACCCGAACCGGATCGGGGTTTCCCTACGGTGCGCTTCGCCGCGGGGCGCTTCTGCTCGGGTTTTGCAGCCGGGATGGACCCGGAATGCTCGATCAGGAGAATACCCATGACCAATCTCGTTATCCTCGTTGGCCGCATCGCTCGCGACCCCGAAACCCGCACCACCCAGGGTGGAACCAGCATCACCTCGGTCTCGGTCGTGACCGACCGTCCCGCCCGCAAGGAAGGCAAGACCTACAAGGACGAGAACGGCTACACCGCCAAGGACAGCGAATTCCACCGCATCACCTGCTTCAACGGTCTCGGCGAGAACGTCGCCAAGTACTGCACCAAGGGCCAGATGGTCTCGGTCGAAGGGCGCATCCACTACACCCAGTGGGAAGACGAAAGCGGCACCAAGCGCTACGGCTGCGAGATCATCGCCGACAAGGTCGACTTCCTCACCAAGGGCCGCTCGGGCAACAACGAAGACGCGCCCGACATCGACGAGGACTGAAGGGCCGACCTTCGCGAAAAGGCCCCGGTGGCAGATGCCATCGGGGCCTTCACTTTTGCTCTGCGGCTATGCGGCGGCGCGGGGCATCGAACCCCTTGCTGCGCTTACGTGGGAGCAATGCGCTTCAGCGTTTCCTCGATGCCGAGCGTCATTGCGGCGCGGACGACCTGCCGCAATTGCGCTGGTTCGATTCTCTCGGCGCCGCACTCGATCAGCAACTTGCCGAGCTCGGTTGCAGCCTCTTGTCGAAGCCGTGCTTCCTCGATGTCGAGCTTCGCACGCTGTTCGCGCAGTTTCCTCAACGCGTCGAGCGCCGAGGGTTTGGACCTGGCCATAGGGACTTCCTTTGTGTTGGCCGTTGGTCCCCTCCGCCCATAGTCATACGACCCGGCAAGCGTTTAGGAAAATGGTTTCTGTGGTGCGGGCGGTGCGCTTTTCGCCAAGCGTTGGAGGGGTCTCTCTCGCAGGACAATCAAGTCTGATGCGGGCTTTGGGTCTGCGTCAAGGACGACAGGGCCCCACCATTTTCGTCGGGCAAGCCCGACAAAAATCGTTGCCCCCATCGCCGCTTCGCGGCCGCTGCCGCGGTCCCTGACCCAGCCCGTCACCCACATCCTCGCAGCTCCTGATGCGACGCATCAAACATCAGGAGGAACGATCATGTACGCTTCACACAATACCGCCGATACCGGTTACCAGGCAGATCAGGCAGCCTTCGTTGCCGCACTCGATCAGGCCCATGCCCGATCCTATCACAGCTACTTCACGCAGTACGTCCTGACCGATGATGAGGCAGGGTACATCGCGGTCGATGAAGGCGATTACGGGGCATTGCCGAAGGCCTTGCAGGACCGTGTCATCGACACGGTGCCGGGCAAGCTCAGCGATGAATTCTGACCCGGAGGTTCAAGGGAGGAAGTCCCTCGGGGCTTCCTCCCTTGGATTTTTGCTCGGATCCCGCAGATTCGCGTCAAGGTAGAATCCGCCACTGATTGAAGGCTGAGCCGGCGTGCCCGACATTGGGTTGCACGATCTGCGGTATGGCCTTGCCGCCCGATCGGAAACTCTGCCCGTGATCGGCAAGCTTTAGGGCCATGCCAAGCTGCAATCGACTTCGCGCTCCGCCAACCTCGATGACGCCCCGCTGCTCGATGCTCCCGATTGGATCCGCAAGCTTATTGATGAGGCTATGGGCGATAAAAGCGTTGGATGGTAGAATGGAGTATGGTTCAGATTATCCGCTCTGCAGCTGTCCTGCACTGCCCAATGGCACGCTTCACAAGCAAGTTTTCGGAACGGCCAGAAACCAAAAAAGGCCGCCCCGCAGGACGACCCTTATCTGGTGCAGTCTGACTACTTGCTAGCGATCAGGCCGCGATCTCATGAATGAAGGTTGGTTAGTCCAAAACCCTTTTCCGTGCAAGCACGGTCTCGAAACCGCTGAAATTCAGAGCTAGCGGCTTGAGGCTTGAGGCTTGAGGCTTGTTCTAGAGCCCCATATCGCCAAGGGAAGACGGCATGGCCTACAGACTCGGGATTGACCTCGGGACCAACTCGCTAGGGTGGTGCGCGTTAGATTTGGGGGCGGACGGCGCGCCTGAAGGACTGCGCGATGGCGGGGTTCGGATCTATTCCGACGGACGCGAGGCCAAGACCGGAGCCTCGCTTGCGGTGGATCGTCGCAATGCTCGTGCAATGCGCCGCCGCCGCGATCGCTATCTGAGACGCCGGGCGGTGCTGCTGGCGGAACTCATCCGCTTCGGCTTGATGCCTGCGGACGAAGCCCACCGTAAGGCGCTCGAAAGGCTTGACCCATACCACATTCGCGCGGTGGCGCTCGACCAGGCGGTGCCGGTGCATTTCTTGGGTCGCGCGGTCTTTCATCTCAATCAGCGGCGTGGTTTCAAATCCAACCGCAAGGCAAATCCCGCCGCCGATGATGCCGAGCTTGGTGTGGTAGCCACCGGTAGCGAAAACCTAGATGCCGCAATGCAGGCTGCAGGCGCGCGCACCTATGGCGAGTACCTCATGCGTCGCCATGCTCTGGACCCAGGCGATTACTCGGCCAGCGCCCGCCGTACCCGGATCCGCCGCCGCGATGGGGACGAGGATTACGCCTTCTTCCCCGCGCGTCGCCATCTGGAGGAGGAATTCGCCGCGCTCTGGCAGGCACAGGAGCCGCACCACCCGGATATCCTGACACCGGAAGCTCGTGCCCGGCTGCATGCCATCATCTTCTACCAGCGTCCGCTCAAAAGCCCCCCGGTAGGCCGCTGCGCCTACACCGATGAGCCGCGCATGGCAAAGGCGCACCCGCTGTTCCAGCGCCTGCGATTGGTCAAGGCGATCAACGAGCTTACGATCGAAGAAGTGGGCGAGGCTCCGCGACCGCTGACACATGCGCAGCGCGAACAGATTCTCCGCGCTTGGCGCTCACCCACCGAGACCAAGCGCAGCATGACTTGGGGGGCACTGCGCAAAGCGGCAGGGTTGCCGCGCAGCAGCCGGTTCAGGGGTGAGGATCGGCGTGGCAAGGGGCTGTCAGGCGACGAGGTCGAGGCCGAGCTGGTCAGGCTCTATGGCCCTGGATGGCGCGATCTTTCGCCGGACGAACAATGGCGCATCATTGAGCGGCTGAACGAAGAAGAGGATGAAGCCGCGCTAATCGATTTCCTGCAAGCTGAGATCGGCCTCGATGAAACCAGCGCCCACGCCGTCACCCGCGCGCGCCTGCCTGAGGGCCATGCTCGCATCGGGCGCAACGCCGCTGCTCGCATCCTGACTGAGCTGGAAGCCGATGTAATTCCCGAAACCGAAGCCGTCGCTCGCTGCGGTTGGCGCCACAGCGATGACCGTACCGGGGAAGTATGGGCCTCACTGCCCTACTATGGTCAGATCCTCGATCGTCAGATCCCGCCGGGGTCTCAAGATCCGGAAGACAGGCCGGAGGAATGCTATGGCCGAATCGCCAATCCCACCGTCCACATCGGTTTCGGCCAGCTGCGCCGGGTCATCAATGCGGTCATTGCCCGTCATGGCCTACCGCACGACATCGTCATAAGACTCTCTCGTGATTTGAAGCTGTCAGAAGACCAGCAAGCCGAGATCAAGCGCGCGACACGACGGAACACCGATGCAGCAATCCGGCGCGGCGCGATGCTTGAGCAGCTCGGCATCGCCAACACAGGCCGCAACCGGGTGATCCTGCAATTATGGGAGGAGCTGCACCCCGATCCCCAGGCGCGGGTATGCATCTACACCGGGCAACCGATCAGTATCGAGATGCTGTTTTCGGGCGATACCTGCATCGATCACATCCTGCCCATCCGGGTTACGCTCGACGACAGCAATGGCAATAAGCTGGTGTGTATGGCTGCCGCCAATCGCTGCAAGGGCAATCGAGCGCCTTTTGAGGCGTTCGGCACCAGTGCGGATTGGGATGCGATCCTTGCCCGCGCGCAGAACCTGCCCCCGAACAAGCGCTGGCGCTTCGCCCCTGACGCGCTGACCCGCTTTGGTGAAGAGAGCGACTTCATTGCCCGCCAGCTCACAGACACGCAGTATCTCTCACGCTTGGCAAAGGAATATCTTTGCGCGCTCTACCCCGCCGACCGCGGCGAAGGCAGCCAGAAGGTACGCGTGATCCCGGGGCGACATTCCGAAATGCTGCGCCGCACCTGGGGGCTCAATTCCCTGCTTCACGATCACAATTACGCCCAGACCGCCAAGCCCAAGAACCGGCTGGATCACCGCCACCACCTAATCGACGCCTTAGTCACCGCGCTCACCGATCAGCGGCTGATGCAGAAGATTGCCACCGTCGCTGGGCGGAATGATGAGCTGGGCATGGCGCATATCTTCAAGGATATGCCCGAACCTTGGCCAGGCTTTCGCGAGGAGCTGAAGGCACTGCTCGATCGCACCGTGGTAAGCCACAAGCCCGATCACGGGAGCATCGCCAGCCCAGCCGACCGCGCCAAGGGTCAGGATCGTACCGCCGGGCGGCTGCACAACGATACCGCCTATGGCCTGACCGGCGAGACCGACGACAAGGGCAATGACATCGTGGTGCACCGCGTGCCTTTGCTCTCGCTCGACAATGATCAGAAGATCGCCGCTGTGCGCGACGATCATCTGCGCGGAGAACTGCTGCAGGCGCTTGCCAGGAAGAGCGGCAAAGACCGTGAGGCGGCTCTCCGCCGGTTCGCGACGGAACACCCGGTTTATCGTGACATCCACCATGTGCGTGTGACCGAGCCGCTTAACGCGTTGAAAATTCACGACAAGCAGGGACGAGTCTACAAAGGCTACAAGGGCGACGCTAACTATCGGTACGATGTCTGGCGGATGCCGAATGGCAAGTGGACCGGCAACGTCGTGACCATGTTCGAGGCGCATCAAGCAGCGGCGGGCGAGGGGCAGGAATGGCGTCCACACCCGGCTGCAAAGCGGGTCATCCGCCTGCACCGGAACGATATGGTGGCTCTCGAGCATCCTGATGACGGGTATGGAATTTACCGTGTCGTCAAGATGCGGGTGGACGGTCAGCTTACACTCGCGAAGCATAATGAGGCAGGCGATCTGAAAAGGCGACATGGTGCCAGTAACGATGAAGACCCCTTCAAATACCTCGCGAAGGCAGCGGGCACCCTTCAAAAAATGAAGATGCGCCAGATCCGCATCGACGAGACAGGCCGCGTTTGGGACCCCGGCCCACGCCAATAACACCCTATTGATCATAGCGAGTTAAACCAGCGCGCTCAGATGCTGACCCATCAAGCTCTGGAAATGCTCAAGCACCGCACGGGCTTAGCCAATGCCCGATAAGTCGGGCTCATGGGGCATTGGTATTACACTGCATTCCCGACCCAGACCCTGCTGGAGGGGGGCGCAAAAGACACGCGAGGGCATCGTCGATATCACAAGCGAGGGCAGGCACCGCTCTTTCGTCCGATGATATCTCGTCGTCTCGTGTGGTCACGAGGAACTGGGCCGCGTCCGGCCAGAAGATATCGACGCGGTGATGGTCAAGGGTCTTGGCACGACGCTCAACGCTCATCCGCTTGCCGCGCTGGCGCCGCCGCGCTCGAACTCCCGACGCCGCAACTTCCGGTGCAGCTTGCGAGCCGTTACCGTGCCTTAGGTTGATTGCGGCAGCGCGCACCCCTTTCGCCTTTCGGGATATCGGTTGATGTGGACTGTCTGAGTGTTTGACCCGCCGGTTCATACCAAACCTGACCGGGAAGCCGTGACAGCCTTTCCCGAGGACCTTTTCGACTAAGTTTTCGGGATGAGCGAGTTCTCGGCTTATGGCCGGTCATATGCTGGCAAGGGCTCTGATAAGGCCGCTTACCATAGCATTCATGAGATCGCAGCCCAACCGCAGCGCGAACTGCCCTTCTGCGAAAAGCGCTGCACTCATAGCACGCATGATCCCCTGCGCCAAGCGGGGCTGCAGTCAGCCGTCAGCGCAGGCTAGAGCAGTCATCGCACTCATGAGATCGCTGCCCAACCGCAGCTGTCGGCCCTGCGACTCTCTAACGCGACAAGCATAGCACGCTTGCAATCGCGGCCCAACCCCAGCCAGGCCGCCAACACGCGATAGAGCGAAACCGCCAGGGTCATCCAGTCGCATTGCGAGCGCGCCAGTCAACCGACACCGCCGGATGAGCCATGGCTCACTCTGCCATACGAAAATGGCTATCTGCTGCCAGCGCAACACAGCTCGATACATATACCTGCTCATTGCGGTAAAGGACGACGGGAGTGGTGAAAAGCCAGACCAACCAACCGGGCTCAGATGATGGCAAGTCGAGCGGGTATCGCTCGATCCTGATTTTCCGCTTGGGCGAGCGGGCCATGTTCATGTTTGCTTTCACCAAGAGCAAGAAGGGGAACCGGAATGCGACAGAATTGAAAGTCTATCGGAAGGCGGCCAGCATCATGCTGGAACTGGGCGATGGTGAGATTCAAACGGAAGTTAAAGCAGGCCAATTGGTCGAGGTGAAAGACGATGAGCAAGGCTCAGGCAAAGACCTACAAGAGCGAGGCGATGGCTGCCGTCCATGAGATGATGGAAGGCCTCCACGACGCGCGCAGTATCGACAAGTGCACCATCCGCATGTTCCATGAAGCGTGCCTTGCGCCTGCGTCCGTTCTGTCGCCGCACGCGATAAGGCCATCCGCGCCCCGTTCTGCAGGCTGACGGCTCCCGCAGGCTGTGGAAAGCGTATAATCAACACATAGAGAGGTGCTGCTGACTGGAAAATCCAATCCACCCCTTAGGATGGGCAAGTGCGGTGCAAAAATGGCGATTGCAGCGTCCATAAGGGCTCTGACCACGCCTGTCCTTCAAGCGCCGGATAGGCTTTCAAATCCTTGTGAAACCAGGGCCTTTGCCATCAGAAATCAGGCGGGAAAGTGGTCGATCACAGCGGTCGAAATAGGGGACAACTTCGCGCACACCCTACGCGACGGGTCGCAGCACCTATTGGTTTAAAAAGTCAATACAAAACAGAGGTGTAATGAGCGCGCGCTGAGAATGGCAGCTTCCCAATCAGATTTGGACAGGCCTGAAACTGCCAATCAATTCTGATTGAACGCGGGGCGGAATGGCGGAATTCCGCCGTTCTCGATGTTCTTGACATGTTCTCATTTCTGAATTAGACCTCCGTCTGCCTTTCGCAGTGCGTTCCGGGCTCCTCATCACAAGGAGTCCGTGCATGACACGGCCAAAATCTCTCCAAGTCCATGTCTCGTTTGCGCTTGCCGAGCGGGTTCGCAGTGCGGCCGAGCGCCGCGATATCAGCGTGAGCGAATGGATCCGCTCGTTGTTGCAGCAAGCCTGCGACGAGGACGATCTGAACGTCGGCCTCAGCACCTGGTTGAAGCGTCTGAACCACCATGCGGTCTTCACGATGGTGGGCGTGGACGCCCTGCTTTCCGGTCACGTCGATCACGGTCTGCGTGGCCGCGTACATGAGGCCTATGTCCGCAGATGCAAGCAACTTGGTCTCGCGCAAAGCACCGACGCGGGAGGTTTCGATGAAGCGTAACCTCGCCAATTTCACGCGCGGAAGCCAGCTCCTCGGGCATTTCGGTTTCATGTTCGCAGCAGGCCTCAAGGGCCCGCTGACCATATCCGCCGTGGTGATCTCCTGGACCTCATGGTGGACGCTTTCATCGGCGCTCACCGACTATGAAATCTACCTCATCTGGATGCGCCTCTATGCTGCGGCCTACGGCTTCATGGAGTTCAATCCCGACAAGCTGGTGACCGTCAAAACAGTCTTTGGCGGCACGATGGAATTGCCGATCGGCATGCTCGGTTCCTTCCCGCCGGTTGTCCGGGCGTGGGACCACATGACCGACCTCGTCGCCAGCGCCGCGTGGCGTTCGGCCCTGTTTCTCGTCCCCGCGTTCTTGCTGTTCTACGGCTTCGCCGCCCGCTTTGGCGGCAAGGCCAAGGCACGCATATTCGTTCGCGGCGCGCAGCTTGTTGAGCTTCGTGAACTGAGCCGGCGCCTTCGCAGGCATAACCGCAAAAAGCGCAATTGCGAACGCATGGCCGCGATGGGTTGGAAGTGGCGGCTATGCTTCCCCTGGGAGCTCGCCAAGGCCTTTCCCTATCGCCCCTCCCACATCGCCGGGGTGGTCTATCCATGGCGGCTTGAACAGAGCCACACCATGCTGGTCGGCACCACCGGTACCGGCAAGTCGGTCGCCATTTCGGCCATGATCGAAGAGGCCCGCGCCAAGGGCCAGAACTGCGTCGTGTTCGATCTGACCGGGGCCTTCATCGAGCAGTTCTACGATCCCAAGCGGGACATCATTCTGAACCCGCTCGATGCCCGCTGCCCGCAGTGGAGCCTGTTCGACGAGTGCCGCACCGAAGCTGATTTCTGGACCGCCGCCGATGCGCTTGTCCCGCATGACGGGGGCGGGGACGCGCAGTTCTGGGTGCTCGGTGCGCGCGCGCTGTTCGTGAAGTTCTGCGTCGAACTCGTGGCCCAGGGCAGGGGATCGAATGCCGCGCTCGCGCAGGAACTGATGTCTGCAGACCTCTCCAATGTCCACGAACTGGTCAAGGATACGATGGCCGGTCCGCTCACCGCACCCGAAGCTGCGCGAATGGCAGAATCGGTGCGCGCGGTGTTCAATGTCAACGCCAAGGCGCTTGAACTCCTGCCGACCGAAGGTCCGCGGTTCTCGGTGCGCGAATGGATCGAGGAGTCAGCCGCGCACCCTGCGGGACGAGGCTCGATCCTGTTCATCTCCTCCCGCTATGTCGACATGAGCGTGACCTCGCAGCTCCTCACCTTGTGGCTCGATACGGCCATGAACACGCTCATGACTTCCGCGCGCACCAACGAGGTCACGTGCTGGTTCTTCATCGACGAGCTTGGCGCGCTGCATCGTCTTCCCGCGCTCGAAAACGGACTGCAGACCGCCCGCAATTTCGGCGGGGCGATCGTTCTGGGCCTCCATGCCTTTGCCAAGCTCAAGGAGGTCTATGGCGAGAACATGGCCGCGACCCTCGCGTCGCTTGCCCGCACCAAGCTCATCCTCTCGGTTGCCGACCGCGAGACCGCAACCTGGTGCAGCGACGTCATCGGTCACGAGGAGGTCATCGATACTGATGAGGGATACTCGATGGGCTACAACAATGCCCGCGACGCGGTCAGCCTAACCCGCCGCACGACGATCAAGCCGCTGCGAATGCCCGATGAGCTGATGAACATGAAGAGCCTTGAGGGCTATATCAAGTTCCCGGAAGGCTTCCCCGCAGCGCCCATCAGGCTTCGTCCGGTGAACCGCCCGAAGGTGGCCGATGCCTTTATCGTGCGGGGGCCCAATCGGCTTCCTCCGCCTGCGCAGCTCGACGCTTCCGAGCCCCCGGGGCCGAAGCCGGGAGGGCAATCCGGGGAGAGGGCCAGCACGCAGGCTTCGACCGGCGATGATGGTGGCGGGAAGTCGACCTTGCGCCATCATTCGGCTCCCAGGCAGGGCGAACTGGCCCTCGATCAGGCACCTGGCGAGGCGGCAAAGTCCGATCGTGCAAAGGCGCCGGAGACAGCGCGTCTGCTGGGTTCAGATGCGGCGGGCAGACTTGATGCTGGCGGCTCCGGGCCCGTCGGCGCGGAAGGCGCCAGGGGTGACCATGGACCTTTAGCGACGGATCGGCATGGGCATCCTGCTGCCCCATCCGAGGGCCTGGGCAACCTTCGCGGCAGTGACCACCCGGCGCGCAGATCGGGGTCGAAGTCGGGCGCCAGGTCGAGCGATCCTGCGGGCAGGCAGAACCCGTCAGCAGGTCGGCAGAAGACGATGGACAGTGCCGAGAAAGGCGGCGAGTCCAAAGCCAACTCTGGCGGCGCAAAGGTCACTGAGCCACCCTCCCGGAAAGGCGGTGCGCCGGCGAGCCCGCCGGGATCTTCGGATGCCCGGAGGCTGCTGAACGAGGGCGGGGTCCCTGAGCGAAACGAGCCTCCGAGGGACGAGCGCGACCTCGGCGATCTGGAGATCTGACGATGGCAGTTCGTGACGCCACCCGAAGGGCAGATGCGTGCTGTCGGTAGCCAATGTCCGAACCGCGGGCGGTGCTGCCAGCTACTTTGCCGCCGACAATTACTACACCCGGACCGATGCCGATCGGTCCGGAGCGTGGTTCGGCAAGGGCGCCGAAGAATTGGGCCTCACGGGCGCGGTCGATGCCAAGACCTTCGAAGCTGTCCTCAAGGGGTTTTTGCCAGACGGAAGCCGCGTTGGCAGCGACCACCGGGCCCATCGCGCAGGCACCGATCTCACCTTCTCCATGCCCAAGAGCTGGTCGGTGCTTGCGCTCGTCGGCGGCGACAAGCGGATCCTCGATGCCTATGGCGCAGCGGTCCGCGAGACGCTGACCTGGGCCGAGAAGAACCTTGCCGAAACCCGCATGGAGGTGCGCGGGAGTGAGCGGGTGGTTCGGACCGGGAACCTCGTAGCCGCGGTCTTCCAGCACGACACCAACCGCAACCAGGAGCCCAATGCGCATTTCCATGCCGTCATCGCCAACGTCACCCAGGGGCCGGATGGCAAGTGGCGGGCGCTGCGCAACGACAATCTCTGGAAGCACAATACGCTCCTCAACGCCATGACCATGGCGAACTTCCGGCTCAGTGTGGAGAAGCTCGGCTACGAGGTCGGCGAGTTCGGCAAGCACGGCAATTTCGAGGCGGTGGGCGTTCCCAAGGAGGTGCGCGATGCGTTCAGCTCGCGGCGCGCCGAGGTTCTCGCAGCCGCCGCACAGATGAACTCCCAGGGACCGAAGGCACTCGACGCCGCGACGCTGATGACCCGGGCGAAAAAGGAAGCCATCGAGGACCGCGCTGCGCTGGCCCAGCAGTGGAAGGACACCGCAGAAAAGCTCGGGTTCGATCCGGCGATGGTCATCGCGCGGGCGAACGCACGCAGCGCCAAGGACCTCGGCAAGGTTCCCGGCTTGGGATCATCGGTCCGCAAGGTCGCCCTGCAAGGAAAACAGATCGTCCACGATTTCGCCGAGCGTCTTGGCATCGCGAAAGGCGACCCCCTCATTCCCTCGCGGCTCGGCAATCGCAGCCCGGAGGAAGTTGCAGCGATCCATGGTGTCGCTTCGGCCATCCGCCATCTTGGCGAGCGCGAGGCGGCCTTCACCAAAACCGACATCTATGGCACCGCGCTCGGCTTCGGCCTGCCAACAGCATTTGCCGATATCGAGCGCCGGGTCGACCAGCTCATCCGTCAGGGTTACCTTCAGGCAGGGAAGGGCGCCGACCGCGACATGCTCACCACCCGTGATGCGATCAGCCTCGAACAGCGGATCCTTGCAGGCGTCGAGGCTGGGCGCGGCGCTGCGCCCGCCATCGTTCCTGCCTTCGATGCCGGAAGGCGGCTGCAAGCCGTCTCGCAGAACAGATATGGCTTCCGCCTGAACAAGGGGCAGGAGGGGGCGGGCCGCCTGCTCTTGAGCTCGCACAATCGCATTGTCGCGATCCAGGGTGTGGCTGGCGCAGGCAAAAGCACGGTTCTGAAGCCCGTCGCCGACATCCTGCGCAAGGAAGGCAAGACCGTGCTGGGTCTCGCGGTGCAGAATACGCTGGTGCAGATGCTGGAGCGCGACACGGGCATCCCGTCGATGACCGTGGCCCGCTTCCTGGGGCAGCATCAGGACATTCTTATGGGCGAGGGCGGTGCGCGCCTCGAGGCCGCGCGCACGGCGATGAGTGGGACAGTCGTGGTGCTCGATGAGGCATCCATGGTCGGCAATGCCGACATGGAAAAGCTGGTGCGTCTCGCCAATCTCCTGCAGCTCGATCGCTTCGCCAGCATCGGTGACACCAAGCAGCTCGGTGCCGTCGATGCCGGCAAGCCCTTCGATGTCATGCAGCAGGCCGGTATCGAAGCCGCGCTGATGGACACCAATCTTCGCGCCCGCGATGAAGCGCTGCGCAGCGCGCAGCACGCGGCCCAAGGCGGCCACATCGGCGAAGCGCTGACCCATCTTGGTGAGAATGTCATTGCCGCGGGCGAGAACGCCGCCGTCGATGCCGCCGCCGCCTGGCTTTCGCTCGCCCCCGCTGAGCGCGAGGTGACCGCAATCTATGCGTCGGGCCGGGCCTTGCGCGGTGAAGTCAACGAGGCGGTCCAGACAGGTCTTAAGGCCAATGGCGAGCTGGGCCCGGGCGCGATGAAGATCGAAGTGCTTTCGCGCATCAATCTGACGCGCGAGGAACTGCGCTATGCGCGCAGCTATACTCCCGGCACCGTGCTCGAGGTTGACCGCCGGCAAAGGGGGCAGGGGCTCCAGAAGGGGAGCTATACGGTGGTGGCAACCGATCTCTCCCGCGAGCGTGTGACCCTGCAGAACGAGCGCGGGCGGCAATTCGAGTTTCGTCCCGGCCAGCTCCGTCCGCAGGGCGAGCAGGATCCGTTAAAGCTCTACGAACGCCGCGAGATCGAGATCCATGATGGCGACCGGGTCCGCTGGACCGCCACCGATCACAGGCGCGGCCTGCTCAATGCCGACCAGGCGCGGATCACTGCGATCGACGCCAAGGGTGTGGCGCTGGTAACCTCAGTCGGTGTGCCGCACCGCCTTGCGCCCGACGATCCGATGCTGAAGCGCCTCGATTTGGCCTATGCGCTCAATGCGCACATGGCGCAGGGTCTGACGTCCGATCGCGGCATCGCTGTCATGGACAGCCGCGAGAAGAACCTTGCCAACCAGCAGACCTTCCTCGTGACCATCACCCGGCTGCGCGACGGCCTTAAGCTCCTTGTCGACAGCCCCGGCAAGCTCGAGGCTGCGGTCGAGAACAATCCCGGCATGAAGCGCTCTGCGCTTGAGACCGTGAACCTCTTGCGCGAGGCGGCTGCTATCGGTGAGGCGAAGGGCAGGGCGCCCGCGCCCGAGATCAAGCCGCCCGAACTCGAGCGTTCGGTGAGCAAGCGGCTCGATTTTGGTCTGTAGGGTTCGCCTGCATTGTCCCACCCGGATTCAGCGGCAGGCCGGACCCTTCCAGTAGCGGTCCCAGCGCAGCACCGTGCGGGTGCGGATCATTGCGCAGGAGAGGTCCGCACCGCTTGGCAGGCGGCACCAGGCCGCCGTGCGATTGCCTCCCGCCGACCCTTCAGAGCGACATGAGAGCTTCGGGCCATTCACCAGAACATGGCCTGTGGGCGCTGTTCCGCGTGCGCCGCCAAGAAGCTGTACCAAGGCATCACGTGCTTCGATAGCAGAGCTGCGTGGGCAGGGCTGATTGGTTCGGCAAGTGCCATCAATCTCGCGCGCGGCAATACCTGCGATCCTAAGGCGAGGACCTTCTTCGCACCAAACAGGTCCATCGCCGTCCCAGACATGGGTCGGCGTGCAAGTGAACGGTTGCCCGGCAGCAACCACTGAGGCGGCAAAAAGAGTAAGCATTTCAATCCAGTCTTAGTGCACTACGCGGCAAAATCAAAGCATGAGGGCGACAATTCTGAGCGCTCGCCTATCGAAACAGGGGAAACTTGAAGACAGGACTGTCACTGATCCCTCATGCGCGTTTCCACTGCGGCTCGGTCGCGCCCTGTTTGACGCTCACCATGTTATCCATTTTCAGGGCAGAGATGATTTGGCGTAACTCTGCAGAGCAAGGATTGGTGGCAATTTCAGTTGTGGCAAGACCATGTGGCCGACGGTCGATCAGGGCCTGCTTCGCCCTTACGAGCGCGGCAGGCTAAGATCGACGATCGCGACCGAAAACAAGTGCGCGCTGCTCAATGCCCGTCCCTGTCCGAAGCGCTCAGTCCTCGGGACGGTTAACCTTCTCCGCCAGACAGCCGCCAAAGGTTCGGGGAGTCGCAGGGCATAAGCTGCTGAAGGCAAGGCACCCGAACCTGAGGACGCGATGTCAGACGGTTCGACATGGGTCTGTGATCATGATCGCTCAAGCATTGCAGGGCGCCATTGAGGCCACAGCAATGAGGACAACACTACAATCAAGAGCGGCAGATCAGTCAAATAAAATTGACATGCAAGGACTTCCTTTCGGTTCTCCTCGTAGATGTCAAATTGTCGTACCCGACGAAAGCGTGAGCGCTTCAATCACGGTAGTCTGGACTGATACCGAGGGTAACGCATCATGTTCAGCGATCACCAGGCTCAATGACCAATAGTCCAAAGCCCTCATAGATCACTGGGTTGCGCGACGCGAGCGTCATTCCATGACCCGACGCAATTGCCGCAAGGTATGCATCTGTCACTGGCGGTGCTTTGCCCTTGCGTTTTGCTGCAATTGCGATTTCCGCATAGGCAAAAGCAGCGACTGTATCGAAGGTCAGCATGCGGCCCGAAAACGCGTCAAGTATCCGCTCCAACGCTTTGGCGAGCTGGTCTTTTGCCTTGCCGTCGGGAAGCGATCCAATTCCATAAAGGATCTCTCCCACAGTGACGCTGGCAATATACAGGCTCTCAGCCCGCTGCGAATCAAGCCAGTTGAGCACGCGAGCATCAGGTGCCGGCTTCATCGCCTCTGCAACGATGCTCGTGTCGAGCAGGATCATCCGAACCACACCGGCGGCGCAGGATCTGCCAATCGCGCCGCTTCGAGCGCATCAACATCCGCATTTGAAAGACCACTCTGCCGACTGAGCTCGGAAAGAGCACTCCCCACAAGCAGGCGCCCTGGCGGGCACAAGATCTCTTCGAGAATAGCGCACGCCTCTTCATTCGGCTTTCGGCCGTTTGACAGTGCGCGGTGCGCGAGCGCCCGGCGCGCTGCAGGAGACAGCTGGCTTATCGTGATTGAGTTCATCGGCACCTTCACAAAGGGATCCCTGCTTTGCGCTGCTAGCCTGATGACCCGGCCCTCGCAACCCGCTTCCTGTCAGTCTGTTTGTCCGTACGAGTCAGTGCCCTCGATCACGGCAAAAATATTCGGTTCACCGCACTGCCTATGTCCCCGCGCGGTATATGCTGTTGCCTATTGCATCGCTCATCTTCAGGCTGCTCATCGCGGCAGACAAGGCCGCATTCGCACGCCACTCCTTCTGTTCACGCAATGTTGCCGTCTTATGCCATTTGATCTTGGATACCCGCCGGCTCCCTCACATTTCCCGCGACCGGGCTGGGACGGGACCAGTCTTCAAGACGTGGCACGGCGCTTCCCCACGGACGATGCCTGTTTTGATCATGTCTTGAAAGCGCGGTTCGGGCACGAGTTCGTGTGCGACAAATGCGGCAGGATAAGCGCCTGGCATCGTCGCACTGGCGCGAAATATGTCCAGCATTCGTGCGGAGCTGCCATTTCTCCGCTTTCAGGTACCTTGTTTCATGGCACGAAATTGCCCCTACGTCTGTGGTTTTATGCCATGCTGCATTTTGCGAACTCTCAGGAGGGGGTGAATGCCGGGTTTCTCGGGCGCCATCTCGGTATCAGCTATCTTGCTGCCTTCCGCATGACCCAGCGGATCCGCTGGCATATGGCCGAGCTGGAGCGCATGGCGCCGTTGGCCTCGCCGCGACAGAAAATCGAGGTAAGAATCGAGAACCTTCGGCGTGTTCGCTCCGGCACGACCGGTCTCAATCGTGTCAATGTTCTATTCGCGGCACGCGATAGGAAAGTGGATTGCGAGGTGATCGGTGCCGGACTGCGGCATATCGTGCGCCAAGCCACCGCAAGAATGGTGCCCGGCCATGGCGAGTTGTGGACGACATGTTACCGCACCGACCGAGTGTTTTCAGCATATGGATGTCGGTTATCGCGTGCGGTCTATTTGCCTTGCTACTACATGGACCATCCCGATGAAGTCGATGCGATCAAGGGCTTCCTGTCCTACTTTCTCTGGCCGTTCCAGACCCACTACAAACATGCCTCGCGGCAACATCTGTGGCTTTATCTCAAGGAATTCCAGTTCCGTTATAATCGTCGTTACAAGTCGGCGCAGACCTACTGGGACATGGTTGGCGCGTTTCCGTCGCTAGATGCCCGGCAAAACGCTTTGGCCAGCCCCGATCCTTACGAGGAGGACTGAGGTCTTGGCGTCGTCCAAGGGGTCCGGGGTGATGCAGTTCTTCGAACGATTTCCCGACGAAGACGCGTGCCTTCAGCATATCTTCGAAACCAAGTGGGGGACGCATTCTCCCTGCCCGAGCTGCGGCCAAGTGGGGGGCTGGACGAAGATCAAGGGGACCAAGAAATGGCGCCATAGGTGCAGAAAGCACCTCTCACCGCTCAAAGATACAGTGCTGTATCGCTCCAATCTCTCCCTCACGGCATGGTTTTACGCGCTCCTGCTTTTCGCCAACACGTCTATTGGGGTGCGGTCTGGCTTCATTCGCAGGCAACTGGGGATCGGGCACATGGGCGCTTACCGGATGTGCCGAATGATCAGGGTTCATATGGCCTCCATGGCGCGACCCGAGATGCTGGGGGGCGAGGGTAAGACGGTCCACATCGACGAGGTACACCTTCGACACATTATGCATCCTAAGAGAGGCAAATGCGAAAGTGCCATTGTGCTAGGGATGTCTTGCGATGGGCAGGTCCTGTCAGGCGTTGTGCCTGACCGAACAACAGCGACATTGATTCCTTTGATTCTCGAGCGGGTCAGACCAGGCTCAAAAATCATAACCGACATGCTGCCAGGCTACCAAAAACTTACAGACTATGGCTTCGAGCATGTCCGGATAAATCATTCTGCCGCATTTCACGACTTTGCCGGTCATACCAACAACGAGATTGAAGCCTATTGGTCAACACTTCGTCGGATGTTCCGTGCGTCTAGGCAGGTTCAGCGCCAAAATCTTTGGACATTTCTTGCCGAGGTCGAATTCAAATACAATCGGCGTCACGCGAAGCATCTGATTTTTGACGAATTGATCTCGAACTTTCCACCCCATAATACATCAGACACCCGGGCACTGCGAGAGCGGTTCGAATGGTCCACGCATCCGTCCATGCCTTGCCCACGCGACTGACCTCGGCAACGACCGGTCGCCCGTTAGCCTTACCAGACCTCTGCGGCGCTGCTGCCTCGGCTGGAAGTGCAAAGTGCAGGTCAAGACACGGCAGGCTCTCCGATCGCTCACCCAACCTTGCCGATGATCGCTGCTATGCGTGAGCTTGCCCTGCCATCGCCATAGGGATTATGCGCTTGGGCCATCTTGGCATGGGCTCTCTCATCATCGAGAAGCCGCATTGCCTCGGACACAATGCGCGGCCCATCTGCACCGACAAGGCGAGCCGTTCCGGCCGCGACGCCCTCGGGTCGCTCGGTCGTGTCACGCATCACCAGCACCGGCTTGCCGAGACTGGGAGCCTCTTCCTGGATGCCACCTGAATCGGTCAGCATGAAATCGCACGCTTCCATCATCGCCACGAAATCCAGATAATCCAGAGGGTTGATCAGTGCGATGTTATCATGCCCCGCCAGCGCCGGACGCATCACTTCAGCAACATTCGGATTGGGGTGGAGAGGGTAGATGATGGCGACATCGTCCCGGCGCGCGAGCTGCTTAAGCGCCAAAGCGATCTGTTTCATTCCGTCTCCGAAGTTTTCACGCCGGTGGGCGGTGACGGCGATGATCCGTTTGCCGGCAAACCTTTCCCGCAAGGGCGCGATGGCTGGCGCGAGGCCGGGATCGGCAGCGATTTTTCCTTGCGCGAAAAGTAGGGCATCAATCACCGTGTTGCCTGTCACGTGTATGGAGCTTTCATCCACGTTTTCAGCGCGCAAGGCGTCCGCAGCGGTCACTGTGGGGGCGAAATGCAGGTCAGCGACCACCCCTGTGACCTTGCGGTTCACCTCCTCCGGCCAGGGCGAATAGATGTCCCCGCTGCGCAGCCCCGCCTCGACGTGACCCACGGGTATCCTTCGGAAATAGCACGCCAGCGACGCCATCATCGTGGTCAGCGTATCGCCATGCACCAGCACCCGGTCAGGACGCAGGGTATCCAAAGCCTCACCAAAGCGGGTCAAAATCCGGCTCGCAAGACCATCCAGGGACTGGTCGGGTTGCATGAGATCGAGATCGATATCGGGCACAAGCCCGGCGAGTACGAGAACGGAATCGAGCAATTCGCGGTGTTGCGCCGTAACCACCACTTTCACGTCGAACAGCCCGGTTTCGCGCAGCGCGAAGACCACCGGGAACATCTTTATCGCTTCGGGGCGGGTGCCGAAGGTGACCAGAATGCGCGGTTTTGCGCCGCCTTGGGTCATCGCCGCAACATACCCCGCGTGTCGAACACGAGCTTGCCCGCGAGATCGGCGGGGGAGAGATGCTTGAACGCGGTGTGATCGACCAGCACCACCACAATCTCCGCTTCGCGCAGGGCTACGTCAAGCGTCACCAGCGTGGCCCCCGTCCCGGCGAAGGCTTTGGGCAGTTCATCGGTGAAGGGCTCGACCACCACTACCCGGTCGCCATGTGTGTGGGAAAGGCCTTCCGCGATCTCGAGCGCGGGGCTTTCGCGGAAGTCGTCGATATCGGGCTTGAAGGCGAGGCCCAGCAGCGCGACCTTGCCGCCGGGCGCAGCCTCCAGCAGCGCGCGGATCTTGCCTTCGGTGTGGACCGCCTTGTGATCATTGACCTCGCGCGCCGTGCGCACCAACCGCGCGGCAGAGGGCGCGCCTGCGACCAGAAACCAGGGATCGACCGCGATGCAATGCCCGCCCACGCCTGGGCCGGGCTGGAGGATGTTGACGCGCGGGTGGCGGTTGGCCAGCCGGATCACTTCCCACACATCCACCCCGATCACATCGGCGATCATCGAGAGTTCGTTGGCAAAGGCGATGTTGACGTCGCGAAACGAATTCTCGACCAGCTTCACCGTTTCTGCGACGCGGGCGGTTGTGAACAGGCAATCACCTTTGACGAAGCTGCCATAGATTACCGCTGCGCGCTCGGCACAGGCCGGCGTCATCCCGCCGATCACGCGGTCGTTCTGAACCAGTTCCTTGACGATCCGGCCCGGCAGCACGCGTTCGGGGCAATAGGCGAGCGCAATGTCGGCATCGACATCGCAGCCGTCCTTCGGCACGACGATATCGGGGCGCAGTTCGGCGATGATTTCGGCGACGCGTTCAGTTGTGCCAACCGGCGAGGTGCTCTCGACGATCACACAGGCCCCCGGCAGGATCTTGGGCGCGATCGCGCGCGCGGCGGCTTCGACATAGGCGATGTCGGGCATCTTGCCTTCGCCCAGCGGGGTCGGCACGGCGATCATGTAGAAGCTGGCGGTCGGCACTTCGGTTGAAGCGACCAGCGTCTGCGCGGTGATCGCATCATGTACCAATTTGTCGAGATCGCGTTCCTCGATGTGAACGCCGCCCGCGTTCACGGTTTCGACCACCTTGCGCGAGACATCGACGCCGCACACGCGCCATCCATAAGAAGCGAGCAGGGCGGCGGTAGGCAGGCCGATATAGCCAAGGCCGATCACTGCTACCTGATGATCGGGAGCAGGATGGGCAAGCGCCTTGCGAGCGAGAGCCGCGGCGGCATCAAATGGAGCGTTCATGCGATCAAAGTCCCGGTTTTCAGGGACTGTCTTGGTCGCAAAGCCCTTAAAATCGCGTTAGGCTTGCTCCGATTTTTACCAAGGCATGTCCTGCTCTGCCAGCCAACAACGCGTTGTGGCGATGCGGACGATCATGGCGCGAAGGCCCGCGCCTTGGCTTTCTCATCGCTCCGGGCGATTGCCAGAATCTCAAAGCAGCAAGACCGGCCATCCTCACGCAATACCCCGCGCGAACCACACTGGCCCGCGGCCATCCCAGACATGGCTCGGATGACGGGCAGGCAATCATCCGCAAGTCATCACAGGAACAGTCGGAACTATGCGCACCCCTCGAGCGGCTTGCGATCTGG
Organism: Porphyrobacter sp. HT-58-2; assembly: GCF_002952215.1. NCBI lineage: Bacteria > Pseudomonadati > Pseudomonadota > Alphaproteobacteria > Sphingomonadales > Erythrobacteraceae > Porphyrobacter > Porphyrobacter sp. HT-58-2. The sequence continues at coordinate 1,877,377 of NZ_CP022600.1, forward strand.
CTGCGCCACATCAACCGTTACAGTTTATTGTTTTATAACAGGTTTCAAATCGTCAGGTGATCCCGCCTCGCTGGGAAGCGGTCTGAGCTGACTAGCGCAGCGCACGACCAAACCAAAGTACGCGGCCGACAATATTAAGGGCCCGCTTCTCGAGACCATTCCAACTCGGGTAAGTGGGATTGTCGCTGACAACTGACACGCGCTTGCCTTGCGGTTCGATCGCAATGCGCTTGACGCTCAGCATGTCGTCCATCCGCAGCACATAAATGCCGTCGCGCAGCCGCGCCTGACCATCTGCGAGATCGACCATCACCTCATCGCCATCATGCAAGGTGGGCTCCATCGAGTCTCCGTAGACCCCGATGATGGACAAGTTCGAAGACTTGCTCGAGGTCAGCCGGCGCAACCATCGTTCATCGAACCCGAACTGGGCAGACTTGGATTCCATCGCGGCAAGCGCGCCATGCCCCGCAGAGGCTTCCACGTCGAGGATCGGCACCAGAGCCAGTTCGACAACCGGGCCAGTCCTATGGATTGGGGCACCGAGCATCTTTTCATCGACGCCGAAAAAGCGGGCAAGAACAGAGCGGTCCTGCTCATCCAGATGCCTTGGGCTGCCACGGCGAATAAATTGCTGGATATAGGCTGCATTGCGCCCGAGCAGACGCGAGATCTCAGAATAGCTGCAACCGCGCTGCTGGATCAACTCATCAAGGGCTCTGCGTGCATCATCCATGCTGCCAATCCTAATGCATCGATCTAGGAAATTTGATCCTAGACTCTAGGATTCCCTCCTAGTAAGAACATATGAGGAACGCAAGCGAAATGGGAGTCGCAGGCAATGGAGCTTCTCGAGCAAATTGAGGCCTACCTCGCTCGGAGCGGTGTGGCGCCAAGCACCTTCGGCCGACAAGCTGCCGGAGATCCGCGGCTTGTTGCTGATCTCAAGGCAGGCCGTCGCCCTCGGCACAGGACACAGGATCGGGTGATGAGCTTCCTTGCCACCGCCGAAAGCACGAGGGAGGCTGACTGTTGGGCGACGCATTCCCACGATTGATCATCCTTCACCAACCCTGATCGTCCCGATCCCGAAATGCGCCGGAATCGCGAGGATCGGGCGGTCACCGCAAGTGCTGCTCAAGCAGCCGTCCGAGGCGCGTTATCCAGCAAGAGTTTAATCTCCCGCGTCAAGGCGGCCTGGGCCAAAGCCACTGGCAGCGTGGCTGTGTCTTCGCTGCTTCTTTGGGCAACAGCACCGATGGCATCATCGCGCTTCATGGCGATCGTCGCACCCCTGCCGACCGGTTGGGACCTGGCGCCGTTGTGCTGGCGATGGCCGGATCGTTGCCCAGCCTTCGATCAATCGATGATATAGCGCGCCCTGAGTTCAACTGACCGTCCTGCTTCCAGTGCGCCGCCGGGCTGCAATCTGAAGTCGGTAATGGCCCCGTCGCAACCGTCAGCGTCGGCATTGGGTGTGTAATTCCAGCTTGCACCCCCGTCATTTGAGAACTCTAGATCATCCGACCCGGATCCGATCCCGGTAAAGGCGTAGGTCAGACCCGATGACCCGCCTGGATCGGCCCAATTCACGGGCCCTCCAGGCTGTGACACGCGGCACAGTCGGGCGTCAGCAGGTCCCTGATCCCAGATCACGACGCTATTCGTATCGGTCGCAGATGTGCCGGCGTTCGAAATAGTGATGATGTATTCGATCAGTGCGCCGGGAATGGCCTTCGGGCTGTTGGTCCCGTTGACGGGGTCAGAGATCAGTGTGCTCACCTTCGTGACAGACAGGCTGGCGAAGGGATTGCAGGCAATAATGTCATGTATGGCAATGGCCTGTTGTCCCGGGTCTGTTGGTGCGGTGGAATCGTTACCATAGCGGATCACGATTTGCTCGACAGGCGCGGTAAAGGTCACGACCACGTTACCGAACGGTTCTGTATCTGCCGAGAGTCCATCCCCCACCACGACGTTTCCCGTCACCATGTTCACGTTGCCATTGGTCAGCACAGGCATCACGGTTGTGCCGCCATTAATGCCGATGACCTCGACCCGGTCAGCAAATTGACCGGAGAAGAAATCGACATCGAAGATGGAGAACTGCACGCCGGTCAAGACCCGTGGCAAGGTGATGACAAGCTCAACCTCGCCGTTACGATCGGCTTGATCGCTCAGCATGGTCAAGCTGTTCTGAGGCTGGATCAGGCCGCCAGTCAGTGTGGGGACGACGGTTGGTGACTGCCCCCCGAAAGTGGCGTTGTTGAGAAAGGCACCATCATTTGTCAGTTGGAAGCGCATTCCGCCAAAGGTCGCAAAGGCATATGTATTGTCGGTCGAGCCTGCGGCCCAGCCAGGGATTGTGTCCCAGTCGAAGATCGCAGTGCCTGCAGGACAGATAAGGTTGGGAACGATGCCAGGGGGGCGGCCGCTCTGCACCGTGAACGTCGATATGGCATAGTCGTCTTCACTGGTGATGCCGTTGGCCGGTGTGGAGTCGAGATCAGCTGCGCTGCTCGAGATGATTTCGGCAACGTTGGAGATGACGCTTCCTGCAGGTGCAGAAACAGAGCCTGTCAGGTTGATTGCAGCGCTTTGGCCCGGCGCGAGATTGCCGACGGTCCAAATGCCTGTCGCCGGATCAAAAGTGCCGGTGCCATTGGCAGATGCAAAAGTGAAACCCGCAGGGAGGGTATCCTGCACAAGGATCCCACTGGCCGTGGTGTTCGAGGCAGTGGCATTGATGACAGTGAGGCGCCAGGTCGCTGTCCCGCCGGAAACCGGCGGTGCCCCCACAAGCTGCTTGGTAAGCGAAAGATCGGCAAAGTTGGTCGGTTGCGCTGTCAGATAGAGCTCGGCATGACGAAAATTGCCGTTGTCGGCTGACGGAAACAGGTCGCACATTTCAAGCTGCCAGACGCCCTGTGCGCTCTGGCCGTTGAAGGCCGAAAGCGCATTGTTCGGACGAAAACGGTTTTGGAACGGCGGTGCTGTCGTCAGATGATTGCCGGTTGGGTTATCCGTATTGACGAGCTGACTTGCGCTATCGTCGAGACGCACATTGAAATTGTCCCCGCTGGTAAACTGGGTGTCGCCATTGACGAGCTGAACTCTGGTGCCATTAGGCGATACCAGCGTGATCTGCAGGTCACCTCGCCACGTATGGGTTATGAGGACACCAAGATCGACATCGGCGACAGTGAAACTGTCGGTGACGTTGAAGGTGCGGATCAGAGGGCTTGTGCAGATGCGAGAACTGTTGATCGCCCCATCGTTTGTGACCACGTAGGTACTGACCGCCTGCGCGAGGAGTGGCTGGCTAAAGGCAAGGCCAAGCGACACGCAAAAGAAGCGCAGCACGAGGGTTACAACATCGGAGTGGATTGGAAACATGCGAGCGACCATGCTGCGGGCATAGGAAATCGTGGTAAACAGGCGGTTAGCAAACCGGCTGGCGGAGGCGTTGCGCATCGCTTACCTCCCCAGTCCGAGGAAGCTGAAGCTGTCCGCATCAAACGCCATCCGCACCGCCGCGAACACCCCCTTGTCGCTGTTGCGCGCCGCGCCGAAATCGCCATCACGGAAGCCTTCGATATTGTAGCCCACCGTTACCAGCATCCCCTTGACCGGGGTCACGCCGATGGTCGGGCCATAGGCAAAGCTGGTGGCCTTGTCGGTGACGTTGGAACGAACCGTGGCGCTCGCGCCGAGTTCGAATTTCTCGCCGATCCCGATGCGCGCGTCAGCCCCGACCAGCACCGACGTGCCGGAAAACTCGGTGCCTTCGAAGCGGTCGAGATTGTGCCGCGCGCCGAGGAAGAGGCCGAATTCGTGACGGCGGACTTCGGCACCTTCGACCTGGCCGCGCGGTGAGAAATTGGCTGACAGGCTGGCCACCAGACGGCGGGCGGTGGCATCGCCGTCGACCACCAGGGCGGTGCGCCCAGCGCCTCCAGCTCCGCCGATTTCGCCTGCGACGCCGCCGGTTATCCGGTCTGACCGAAACTCCACCCGGCCCAGCATGGCGAGCGGGGAAGCGTCGGGGCGGTGGGCAAAGGCGATGCTGGCATCAAGGATTTCGGCCTTGGCGCCGCCTGCGGCTTCCGACAATGTCCAGGTGATCCCGGAACCGACCAAGCTGCCTTCGCCAAGCTGACGGATTGCGCCAAACTGGGCGCCCTTGCGGTCGGCCATCTCGCCATCGCGCACTTCGCCGCGCGCCGTGATGCTCCAGCGATCCTTGCGCCACGCCGCGCCGAAGGTCACAGCGGTGAAATCCTCGAACAACAACCCACCGGTCAGCTGGCCGCCGCTGGCAGGCGGCTGGGCCGGGTTGATGACGCCTGCTGTTCCCGGATTGCCGCCAATGGTGCGGTTGCTATCCACTGTGGCATCGACCGTCAGCGTCTGGCTGATCTGAAGGGTCTGCGACAGGCCGAAGGCGGCAAAGCTGCGGTTGCCGTTCTCGCCAATGGTCTCCTGCCCGAGGGTCGTGACGATCTGCCCGCCCTGCCAGGGGGCAACCTCGATCCCGCCGCGCAGCTGCCGCGCCTTCAGATTTTCGCCATCGGCCAGCTCGTAGGTGCCGACAAGGCGCACGTCCTGCGTGATCGCATAGCGCAGTCCCAGACGGTGGCGTGCGGGAAGATCCAGGCTTTCGCTCTTGCCCAGCGCGATCGCGGTGCCAGCCGACAGTTCCAGCTTGTTGCCCATCAGCCGCTGGGTCGCGCCTGCTTCCAGCACGGTCGAGGTTGCGTTGCTGCCATCGGCGAGGCGATCGTTGAAATGGGTGAGGCCCAGCCTGAGATCGGTGTTCTGGCGGGTCAGCACGAACTGGCCTTGGGCGGCGCGGCGGCGGGTCTGGTCGACAAGGCCCTCATCCTGCCACAGGCTGCCAGTGAAATTGAGCTGCTGGCTGAGCAGCACCCTGCCATCGACCCCGATCTTGCGACGGCCACGTTCTGCCGCGTTCTGCTGACCGATTCCATAATCACCGTCGATCTGACGGGCATAGGCGAGCAGGTCGAGGATGGCGGTCTGGTGCTGGGCTTCGACCAGCCAGCCAGTCGCAGCCTCGCCCTCGCGGCGGCTGACACCCAGTTCGGCGCGAATCTCGGTGCTGTCACCGATACGGGCGAGCAGATCGACGGCTCCGATATCGGTGCGCTGCGTCTGGCCGCTTGCCCCTTCGATTCCGGCATCGGTGATTGCGCTGGCACCGATGCGAAGCTTGCCATTCGCACTGGTCCAGTCGGCGCGCACCCCGGCGTTGAGCTCCGCCTCGCCCGCGCCGTCAGTTTCGAACTCGATGACGATGAATTGCGGGTTGAGGTTTTCATCCCGGCTCAGCACGGGCGCAGCGAAGCGGATCGTGCCTGACAGCAGATCAATGTCGTAATCGGCAAAGCGGGTCAGCGCGCGGGTCGAGATGATCAGCTCGGGGCGGAACCGGTCGCGCACTTCGATCGTCACACGTTCCGAATTGGGCAGGATGCGGCGGCTGGCGAGGCTGTAGGGGCCGGAGATGCCCTGACCCTGGATTTCCTGACGCTGGAACCGGCTGGCAATCTCTGCGGCAAAGCCCTGCGCCTTGATCTGTCCGACGCGTGCCTCGGCCTTCACACCGGTTGCGGTGCGGTTGTAATTGGCAAGCCGCGTCTGGTTGAAGGCGGTCTGGAAATCTCCATAGAGCGCGTAGAAGGTCGAGGTTTCGATGCGGACATACAGCTTTTCGCGAGTGGCGGCGTCGAACTGGCGGGCGGAAGCATCGCCGAACACGGTGTAATAGGCGGTCGGATCAAGCGCGCCGAGCACGCGCTGGTCTTCGCGCTGGCGGGCGCTGTCATAGGCGAGTGTGAGCAGATATTTGCCCAGCACCCGGCCCTTGGCATAAAGCGCAACGCGCGCATCATCGCCCAGATCGCTGTCGAACTGCCCGGCGCGCTCCATATTGTCCGCCACCGAACGCGCGCCCAGCGTGCCTTCGACAAGGCCGATGATCGTCCATTCGATATCACCCGGCTCGATCCACGCCTCAAGCTCTTGACGGCGGGTGATCTCGCCATCGTTGAACGCGAAATCGAGCCGCAGCGAGCCACTGACCATGGTGGGGGCGAGTTCGATCCGGGCGATGCCGTCCTCGCCCTCGACCACCCAGCGCGCGGCCATCGGGGTCATTCCGGTAAGCTGGTTGAGCTGCTGGCGGTCGATCTGCTCGGCGCTCTGATAGGGAGCGTTGAGAGTGAAATTGCCCGATATACCTTCGCGCAGGGGACGGCCGTTGCGGTCGAGTACGCGGATCGTCACCACCGGGCGCGTGCGGCCATCGGCGACAAGGTTCGATTGCGCAGGCAGGAATTCGACCTTGGCCGGTGTGCGGGTGAAGAACACCTCACGCGTGAAGGTCTTCGAGACTTCGCCATAGCTGTTGATGATACGCGCTTCGAGCATGGTGCGTTCGTTGATCAGCGGCACGCCGCGCCACTGGCTGATTGCGTATTTGCCTTTTTCCGGGGTCTGTGTGCCATCGAAGGCGAGCGGATCGACCGGCTTGCCATCAACCAGCAGCTCAACGCTCTGGCCGCGGCGGTGGCGGATCACCACGCGGACCGCAGGCGCGCGCGGGTTGGCATCGGGGGCGGGGGCAAGGAAGCCGTCCTCGCCATCGCCCAGCATCAGAAAATCGGTCGGCGCCGCGGCGGGTTCGACGGGAGTGGCCGGGGCTTTCTCTGTGGGACTGGCAGGTGCCACAGGCGCGGGCGCAGCCGTCGTACCGGCGGGCAGCACAGCGTGGAAATCGGCGACCACCAGGCTTCCGCCCTGACCGATCGCGAGCCGCGAGAAGGCGCTTCCGGCATTGCGGGTCGAGCGCGAGCAATCGATCATCCGCGCCCCATCGGGCAGGGTCATGCGCGAAACCTGCACGACGTGGGTGCCGGGGACGACGCCTTCGAAGTGATAACGCCCGTCGGCATCGGTGACGGCGAAGCTGCCGTCTTCCAGCATGATCCGCACGCCCGCGATCCCGCTGCGTTCGCGTTCGGGCAGGGTGCAGTCGCCGGCCGTGATGCGCCCGATGATGGTCATGCGGTCGGCGATGCCATCGCGCCGCAGATCCACTGCGGCGCTGGCGCGTGACAGGCGACCGAGCGAATCGGTCACCTGCGCATCGTTGAGCACCCGGCCCGGAGGCGCATCGGGGCGTACGGTCATGGCATAGGTCACGCGGGCCGAGGCGCCGGCGGCAAGATCGCCCAGTGCGATGGTCAGCACCCGGCCATCGGGCGAGATCGTGACAGCCTGCGGAGCAGGTGCGCCGTTGATGCGGATCGTGTCGCGCCGCAGCCGCAGCCAGCGCGAAGGCGTGTCGGTCAGCGTCACGGCGCGCTTGACCCGTGCCGGATCGGGATTGCGGACAGTAACGGCATAGAACACCACGTCGCCGGGAGCGGCGGTGGTGCGCGAAGCGGTCTTGGCGAGGCCGAGATCAAGGCTCGGCCGGTCGACCGGGATATCGACTTCGAAAGGCGCGGGATCGTCGAGCACGAAGATATCGCCGAAAGATCCGTCGCGAATGACATAGGGTCGGCCATCGGGCCGAGTGATGCGGGCGAGCACGTCGCGCGGGGCGGCAGATGGCGCGGTGTAGGGATCGGGCGGTGTCACGACGAGCCGGAAGCGACCCTGTGTGGTGAGCGGGAACCAGAACTCGCCCGGCCCCATCATGACGCTGCGTCCGCTACCGTCGGTCACGGCCTGACCGGAAATCATGCTGGAAGGCCATGCGGTGACGCCATCCTCGGCAAAGACGGTTGCAGGGGCGCCGGTGTCGGCATTGACGAGTGCCACGCGCGCACCATCGACCGGCTCGCCGGTTTCGCTGTCGAACACGACGCCGAAAGGATCGACCAGCACGGCGACTTCGGTCTGGACGAGTATACCGCTTTCGTCGGGGCGCATGGCGGCGATGGTGATGCGCGTTTCGCTGCCCACGCTGATGCGGCAATCTTCCTGCACCAACGGCGGGGGGATGCGCATTGTGTCGATCGATCCGGCAAATACGCCGCTATTGGCCGCGGTTTCGAAAACGGTGATCGTCTCGTGGTCGCCTTCGAGCGTGGTCAGCACTACGGTCATGCTGTCAACTGCGCCTGGATCACGGTTGGCACCGGCGGCGGTGATTTCGAAGAACATCGGCTCGCCCCCGCGCAGCTGGCTGGTCGGGACGACGCGGGCCGTAGCGGTGGTGGAAATCGGGCCACCCGCCGGCGCTAGGCTGGCGGTGACAAGGTCGCTGCGCAGCTGCGCCTGATTGGGCACAGTGCTGCAGCGCGGTTCGATATAGACCAGCTCCGCGCCGGTGCCGGGCGAACGGCGGAATACCTGGATCACTGGCGGGGCTGCAGGGAGGGTGCTGACGTCGAACCGCACCGGATTGCTCGAAATCCGGCGGCGCGAGCCGTCAGCATCCCATGTGGCTTCGGCGATGTTGGTGATGCTGCGCACCGCCGCGCCGTCATTGTTCGTCTGTGCGGATGCCCCCTCCTGCGGCACGCCGAGAGGCAGCAGCACCGCAAGGAGTGCTGCCGCGACGCGCCGCAAGGAGGGGGAAACACGCAAGACCTGGATCCGGATCGGGTTAGTCGATCACGACCCGGAAATAGAGCGAGCGGGTCTCGCCGCCAGCAACGTCGCTGAGGTCGCCCGTCACCCGGTCAGCGCCGCCAGCGCCCGCGCCCGCGACAAAGTTGCCGCCCGCCGTGCCGTTGGCACAGTTGGCATCGCCATCGACGAAGATGCCGAATGCGCTGTCATAGATCACCTCGAAGGGCAGATCGTCGGTCACGTTGACATCGGTCGCGGTTGAAGCACTGGCAGCGTTGGCCACGGTGATGCAATATTCGATCGTCGCGCCCGGAATTGCCTTGGGGTTGTTCGTCCCGTTGACCGGGTCGCTCACCACGCGGCTCGACTTGGCGACATCCACGACCGCACCGGCCACGGTGTAGGTGCCGATGGCCGAGAAGGCACCGTCGCGCACGCTGTCGGTGGCACCCTGACCATCAAACAGCACGGTGTCGATACCGCTGGTGTTGGTGGCGGATTCGACCAGCTCGGCACCCAGCGAGCCCGCGCCGCCAGCGGCATGGGCATTGGCAGTCAGTGCAATGTCGAACTGATCGTCGTTGATTGCATTGAGGCCAAAGTCGGCGATGACGATCACGGCGGTGGTGACGCCGGTTGCAGACGAGCCGACTTCATCAAGGAAGGTGATCGGCCCTGCGGCCAGTTCTGCCGCATCCAGCACCCGGTCGCCATTGGTGTCGAGGAAGATGCGGATATTGCTGATGTTTGCAGCTGTCCCTGCATTTAGAGCGGTCGTCAGTTCAAGATCGACGCTGCTGTTTGACAGGTTCGTGACGTCAAACGCGATCGCCTGTTCGGTCGAACCCGGCGTGACACTGGTGGCCGCGCCGACATTGGTAACGGTCACGTTGACGCGCTGGTCAACGGTGAATTCGTCGGTCGCGGTCTCGGCGTTCTGAGTGATGCCGTTGACGTTGTAGGTGACGTTCACGGTGTTGCTGATGGTGGTGCCTGCGGTGGTCCCTTGGGCCAGGGCAGGGGCGCTCGTCATCGCGATGAGCGCGCACGCGCTCACCGCACCGAGCAACTGCTTGGTGGTCTTCATTGGTCTGGTCCTGTGCGTGTGTCCCGCGTGATCAAATCCGCCCGCAGGACGTGGCGGTTATCTCCCGCTGGTCAGCGGATGATGGCTGGATAGGTGAGCCGCCCCGATGCGCCGGGGGCTATGCTCGCCAGCACCCAGCGGACATGAGTCACGTCCGCATGGGCGGCGGGACGTGTGGTCCCGTCGGAATTGGTGAAGGTCAGCGCGGCCAGCGCGCCCCAGGTCTTGCCTCCGTCGACCGACACATCGAGCGCCGGATCGGCATCGGGCGCAAGGCGAACGGCAGCGGGCAGGGGATTGGTGACGACAAAGTTGGTCACCGCATCCGCGCCGTTATTGGCATAGTCGGTACCGAACACCAGGCGGTCGCCCGGCACGATCGAGGTCGGCTCGACCAGTTCGATGCGTTCCGCGCCATCGGCGTCGGTGACGATCTTTTCGGCCTTGACGTCGCCCTTAAGCGCAACCGGGTTGGCATTGTCCTGCGCTGCGAGCCCAAATGCGGGCATGGTCAGTGCTGCGACTGCGATCATGAGTTTTGCGATAATGTTCATTGTCCTTACCCCGATCTGAATTGTGATGGCGTAAACAGTTGATTATTCGTCATCTCTACTGATCGACGACGACGTTGAAGGTGATCGCGTGACGCGCGCCTGCGGCCACATTCCCGAGATTGACACTGATGCCGTCCGGATTTGAAGCAACGCCTGCGTCGCTATCGGCGACATCGGTGAGAGGGGTCGCATCCAGGGTAAGCGAACCTGGCACGTAGGTTGTCCCGTCCGGGATCGCGTCGGTAACCACAAGATTGGCAACCGAACCGGAGCCGCTGACATTTGCTTCGATGGTGAAGGTGGCGATCGTGCCGGGCACAGCGCTGGTGCCGCCGAACGGATCGCGCAGCACCACCGACTTGACCAGCGCGACGCTGGCGACGGTGTTGATCAGCGAACCTCTCGCCACCGCCTGTGCGCCTGTGGCACCGACGATCGCATCGCCGCCATCAACGCCGGCGCCTGCGAAAACAGTGCCTGGCGTGCCGATGCCGGTCACCGCTTCGGCCGTAAGGTCTACAGTGCTGGTCTGGCCATCGCTTACACCTTCGGGAACGGTTACAAGCACAAACAAGGTGAGCGCAGCATCAGGCACCAGAATGGCGGTGGTCTGCGGCTCGGCGAGGATCTCGTCGATCCCCTCGTCATAGATCCCATTGCCGTTGCTATCGATTGCGATCGCACGAAATGACGTATCGAAATCATTGCCCGCGACGGCAGTGTTGGCGAACAGGCGGAAAGCCTCCGGCCCGTTGCCCTGATTGGTGAGTTCGAAGGTCAGTACCGCTTCGCCGGGACGCCCTGCGACCGGGCCGGGATCGAGCGAGGTCAGCGTCACGTCGAGCAGCTCGTCCACGCGAACGGTGACGGTGTTCGAATTGACGCTGCGCGCGACCCCGCCTTCGTCATAGCTGGCGACGGCAGTGTTGCGGATCAGGGTTCCGGCTGAAACTCCTTCTGCTTGGGCAGCATGAAGGGACCCAAGCGACAGCATCGCAAATGCTGCGGCGTATAGCGCAGGCCGGCGATCTAAGATGAATTGCGTATCCATAGACCAATCAAATACCCCAGTGTGGTTAACAAAAATTATCCATCCTAGGGATTTTCCTGATCCGGCTGTTCAGAGATGTCGTCGCCAGAGGTCCTGCAATGGGAGCGAGGCTGAACAGGGCGGATTTGGCTTCGGTCCCGAAAGGAGGGGCCTTGCCGCATTACCGAAAATGCCAGAGGCGCCGGGCACACAAGCCATGGGCGTCATCTCTGGTTGATGCGATCAATCGGTCGGCAAGGTCAGCCTTCGGTCGGCAAGGTCAGCCCTTTTGAACGCCTCGCCCATAGGCTGTCCGCAGACTTGTCCACATGCACGGTTACATGCCAGGCCGAGATCGCTTTCGTGATGGCTGGCCTGCGGTATCGAAGATGGCGCGAATGAAGCTCAGTACCAGCGCGCCAAGATTCTGACGTATCACGCCCTCGAAATGCGCGAACGCCGCACGGGCTTCACCAATGCGCGATGAGTCGTGCTCATCGCGCATTGAGATGAGGCAACTTGCCGTGGTTTCCATGTCGATCTGCCCGTCATAGGCCCACCACATCAATCATAGCCTGCCGGGAAAGCTTTTGCTGCCGGTTAACCTACCTTACGCTTATGTGCTTGAACATGCTTGATGTGGCATGTGCCATAGATGCGTATTCATACGAGGTTCGCGTGCTGGGGGACCTGCTTCAAGCGGACCTCGCTGGCATGCCTCGACCCCATGTGATCCTGCCGCGTGCAGGGCTGCTCATCGTCGCGCCGGCAAAGATCTTTTTGAGCGCCCTATCGGTCGCAGGAGGCGAGCCACAGGTCATCAACCAAACAGCAGTCATCCGACTTTGAAGGCGCCAGACGACAATCTGTCTGAACTGGTCGTGCTTGTCGCAACCCGCAGCGACCGCGTCTAAAGCGTTAGCTTACGGAAAATTGATATCTCGGTGTTCTGCGGGCAAATGGCCGAGGGGGCATGCGCCCAAGGGCCCAATCCCCGTGTTAGTCAGCGCACCACGCGGTTACCCAATTTTAAGCCTCTTTTCCATTGATCCGTTAATCAGATCATGACGGTTTTTGGCTACCGCTTCGCTTCATATGTGGCTCATGCGCTTTCTGACCTTTACCGGATCTCACGCTGCACAGCGTGCAGTCATTTTGCAGACCCTCAAAGGTCTTCGCCTTGGCGTGCCGCTCCTTTACGCAAGCGTCCTCATCAATATCGTCGGCCTCGGCCTCGCCGTGGCGCCCGACGCGATCACGGCTCTCTGGCCGATGGGTTGGCTCTGTTCAGCCGCAGCCCTGCGCACAATCTACCTATTGTGGGTTCAGGAGCCTCAGCAAGATGTGCCGCATCCAGAGCGCGAATTGCTGCTGGTCACAGCCTTCACGTTGTGCGCCTCGATCGGGTTGTCGGTTCTCGCGCTCTCCACAATCGAGCAGTACCCGGAGCATTTGTCTCTGATCGCTTTCCTTGCAACCCTTACGGCCCTGGGTGCAGCCTACGCACTCAGCGCCTTTCCGCATGGGGCGCTTATCCCGATCGCGATCATCGGGTTTCCTCTTGCCGGGTGCCTTGCCTTGTCCGCTGACAATTTGTCAAAGGTCATGGGCATCAGCATGGTGCCATGCCTTGGTCTGATCATGCGTTCGATGCATGCGCATGGGCGCGCAGTGTCGGGCATGATCAGCAGTCAGATTGACCTTGCAACAGAACGGGACAGAGCAAAGGCGGCAGAAGCTGTCGCACAGAAGCGAGCGGATAATGATCCATTGACCGGCCTTGCCTCTCGCGGTCGCTTGCTTCGTGTCTTGGATACTGAGACCGAGTTTCGCACCCTGGTGGGTCCCGGCAGCGTCCTGGCAATCTGCGATCTCGACAATTTCAAGCCGGCCAATGATGTCTTTGGCCACGCGGCGGGTGACGCGATCCTGCAAGCCTTTGGCCAGCGTCTCCTTTACGCTTTTGGCGATAGCGCGCTTGTCGCCAGAATGGGAGGAGATGAGTTCGCCATCTTTTGGCGCGGCGGCCTGTCGAAAGAGGCAATGACAAGAGCTGGCCGGGAAATCTGCGATTTGGCCTGTGAACCGATCTTGTGGGAAAACAAGAAGCTGATTGTCGGCGCGTCATGCGGCCTGTCCGAGGCCGGCGTCTATTCCCATTCGATAGCCGAATTCATGAGGGAGGCTGATTCCGCGCTTTATCGTGCCAAGGCGAAGGGGAAGGGGCAGTTTTACGCCTATGATGAGTTAACCTTTGCCGAAGATCTGCGTCGGCATGAGCTTGAACGCCTGCTCTCGAGGCAAGAGACCTTCAGCGAGCTTTCCTTGCAGTATCAGCCGATCTTCTCACTGTCGGACGGATCGGTCGCTTTCGTCGAGGCCTTTGCCCGTTGGCAAAGCTCGGTTGCGGGGAATGTCGCTGCCCATGACTTTGTTCGCATTGCCGAGCAAATCGGCATGAGCGAGGCGATAACGGACCACCTTCTCGCGCAGGCCATCGCCAGCGCGAGGCACTGGCCGCTCAGCGTGCGCCTCTCGTTCAATCTCGGCGCTTCGCTGGTCAGCCGCAGGGGGACGGCAGAGCGCATGCTCAGCTTGCTTGAAAGGCAAGAGTTTGCCCCAGCGCGGATGATCTTCGAAATTTCCGAAACGGCTGTCCTTGCCGATTTCGACATTGCAAGGCAGGAAATTGAAGCCTTGCGCAAAGCGGGCTGCCTTGTTGCCGTCGACGACTTTGGCATTGGAAAAGCTTCCATCACCTATCTGCGCGACCTGACCTTCGACATCGTCAAGCTCGATGGAAGCCTGACGCGCAACATCCAGGATTGTGTCCGTGCGAGGCAAATCCTGTTGGGGCTGTTGAACCTCTGTCAAGCGGCAGGTGCGGCCTGTGTTGCCGAGCACGTCGAGAGTAAGGGCCAGCTGGACTTGATCAGAGCCATGGGGAGCGAATACGCCCAAGGCTATCTGCTGGGCGCTCCGCTTAATGCTGCGCCTTTGCGGGAATTCCTCGCAAACGGGCGTTTGCAAAACACGGTGTGAATGGCGAAAGGCGGATCAGTTTGCGCTCTGCTGCGCCCCTGAACCAATCAGGCCGATATGGTCTCAAGGTAACGCAGCATACCCTCGTATCCAGCAGGCGTGAGCCTGATCAGATAACGCTTGCTATCCGACGGATCGGCTTCACAGCGCACAAGATCATTCATTTCCAGTACGTTAAGCCAGCGCAAGACTGTCGATGATTTTGCGCCGGGGCTCATGCAAGCAGCCTTTATGCTCACATTTTCATCTTGCGCCTGACGAATGAACAGATCGAGCATGATATCCCATGCCGGCTCACCGAACATTTCGGCATTCCCGACAAAATCGGTTCGGACCTGCCGGTCCCGCAGAGCCTTCTGGGCTGCTTCCACAGCGCGTTCAACGCGCGCTGCATTCATCGGAAGCGGCGGGCCAAATGCTTCACATCCGCTTGTGATCCGGATCTCATCAAGAATCTTTTGCGCAGCATCAAGCTGATCTGCAAGCTTCCTGACGTCGATATCGGCCATGGGAGGACCTCCGTGAAAGTTTCTAGCCTGATCGCAGTGACATGTTAACAAATGTAAATGGGCTGAGATGAAGATTCCGTCAATAGCACGGAAACGCGCTCAGGTGTCGGATTTTCAGTAAAGTCCTGAAAAAATTTTTGCTGAAAAATAAAAAGCAATAATAATGAAAATTTGTTTGAATGAAAACTGCCGGTTAATTTAAAAAATTTAGGGAATAATGGTTGAAAAATCCTTTGGATAAAATATTTTTCCTCCATTTTTCATTGCAAAGGATTTTTCATAAATCAAAGTGTTCTTTATGGGTCTGCTGTTCA
Organism: Porphyrobacter sp. HT-58-2; assembly: GCF_002952215.1. Classification (NCBI taxonomy): domain Bacteria; kingdom Pseudomonadati; phylum Pseudomonadota; class Alphaproteobacteria; order Sphingomonadales; family Erythrobacteraceae; genus Porphyrobacter; species Porphyrobacter sp. HT-58-2. The sequence goes on from NZ_CP022600.1 coordinate 1,892,520, forward strand.
TGAGGGGCGGGTGTCATTCTGGTAAAGATAGAAAGCGAATGTCCCGCTTGCTGGCTCACGTGGTATTTGCGTTAGCTTTCGCGCGCTTTCCGCGTGTTGATGCTCTGCGAAATGTGCTGCACCAAGTCAGCGCCTGCTCGACCAACGCCCTGCCAAGCTTCCTGTGCGGCGATTCACCCGGTTTTTCAGCGTGCTCGACCGCGCGTTCCGAACAGCTGGCGTAATCGAAGCGCTCTCTACGAGCATCTCGATCGGCCAGAGCAAGCCATTGATGCGTTCTCATATCTCGTTGCTTGGGTTAGCTTCGGATGCCTTGTCTTTTGGGTTGTGCGGCAATGAGAAAGTGGTTAGGAAAATCTTCGACAGGGGGTGACGCGCCTTCCATTTGCTAACGTGCGACCTCATTTTAGCAATTATACCCCCAAGGTTGGAAAAGCTTCCTCGCTCCCTGTCACCTCTTGCTTCTCCCGCTTGGAGAATGCCTGGCGCTCACCGAGCGATTAGCCGTCCTTAGCGTTTTGACATGCCGGCTTGCGACGGCTGCATTGGCGGCCTTTTGCGCGGGTCGGGACACATGGCGGTTTGAAGTCTTGGCGAGGCCGATTTTGCCCTTAGAGCGTTTTTCGATCAGTCTGGATCATATCCGCAAGAGCTGAAGTAATTGGCGCACTCGTCGGGCTGGAAGATGTCGACAAGCCTTCCGATCAGGTCCCAGAGGCCGCGAACGGTGCGCTCTCCCGCCTTCCGCAGCATGGCCTTGAGCCGGGAGAAGGCCTTCTCGATCGGGTTGAAGTCCGGGCTGTAGGGCGGAAGGAAGCGCAGGGTTGCGCCGACCGCTTCGATCCTCTCCTTCACCGCGGCCCGTTTGTGGCTCGACAGGTTGTCCATGATGACCACGTCGCCGGGACGCAGCTCGGGCACCAGGACCTGCGCAACATAGGCTTCGAACCAGTCACCGTTGATCGGGCCGTCGAGCACCATCGGCGCAACCATGCCGGTCATGCGCAGACCGGCGACCAGCGTCGTGGTTTTGCGGTGCCCGTGCGGGAAGCCCATGCGCAGCCGCTCGCCCTTCGGGCAGCGGCCGTGGCTGCGGGTCATGTTGGTAGCGGTCCACGTCTCGTCGATGAACACGAGGCGCTCGGGATCGAGATCGAGCTGGCCCTCGAACCAGCGCTGGCGCTGCCTCAGGATGTCGGGCCGGTCCTGCTCGATAGCATGGCCAGTCTTTTTTTGCGCGTCATGCCCCGGCGCGCAAAGAAGCGGTGAAGCCCGGCGACGGAGACGGCCAGGCCTATTTCAGCCAGCGCCGACCGCAGCTCTGCAAGCGTGATGTCCTTTTGCGCTTCCCAAACGGCCAGGATGTCCGACGCCCGCTCCTCAACCCGATGCGACCGCATATCGCCACCCTGGGGCTTGGCAGCAAAGTCACCCGCATCACGCCGCAGGGCGTGCCAACGGATCGCCGTCGAAGGTGCAACGCCAAAACGGGCTGCCGCAGCTCGGCAACTCATCCCACCATCAACCGCTGCCAGCAGACGGACACGCAAATCCAAAGAGAGAGGCTGACCCATCCATGCTGGCCTCCTTCACCAGCACAGATCGTGAATCAGAATTCACGACAAAGCGGAATCCCTCGTCGATTCAAAACGGTCGAAAACCGCTCTAGTGCAGCAGAACCCTCTTCCCCAAGTTGACCCCCGTTTTTCGGTCCGGGCGCTCACGGCGCCGCGGCGAACACGCAGTGCTTGAAGGGCTGGGATCATTTGGGCAGCCATCATCTTGGTCGTCAGGTAGGTGCACTGGTGTCCCTTGCCCGACCCACAGGCATCGGCTTTGACTGCTGCGCGCCGATGCGAGGCCTAGAGTTCATCCTCGAGCGCCTTCAGTTCATCCTCGAATGCCTCATCAAATGAGGGCCTTTTCGCAGTCGAACTTGGCGCCTCGACATCTTCAGTCGAAGACAATGCCTGATCGAAAGCGTCTGAGATCGCGATCTTGCGCCCACGCACAAGAACCGCTTGCGTTGGATATCGCGCGTGCAAGCCTTGTTGGTAAGGGATTGCAAGCCCGACAGCTTCGCTCAGATATGCCGTCAACTCTGCCCCCCGCTCAAGCTCGCCGTCGTCACCGCTGATGAACGGAGCAAATGGACCGGCAGCAGCAATGCTTCCAATCGTTTTGAGCTCGCCTCTGCCTTCTGCCCGGTGCAGGCCCTTGAGGCCGATCCTGCGCCCCCCCAAGACCAGATAATCAACCTCGAGTTCAATCTTCCCCGACTTGCCAAAGGCACCCGGACCGCTTGCCAAAGTCAGGTGACCGAATGCCGGCGTGCCTTTCTGGATCGCGATATAGTTCCCGATCATGACCGGCTCGGCAACCGTCAGCCTGACCGGATCACCCTTCCTTGCATCATTGCTCCGGGTCGTGACTGTTTCAGCCAGCTCGAGCTCAATCGCGGTGCCTCGGGCAAGCGGTACCCTGACAAGGATCTCAGCATCAGGCGATTGTGAGCTTGCCTGGTTCCTTGGATCCGCCAGGGCCGGCGAGATTGCGGAGATCACAAGGCAAAACGCCAGAGGCAGTTTCATGGTGAGGTCCTCACGAAATCCCTGGAATGCGCCTATACGCGGGTTAGCAAGTCCGCCTATACGTAAGTTAACAGAATAGTGTCAGATGGGCCAAGATTTTCCTACAGGCTTACGCAGCCTGTCCCCAGATTTGCGCAGCCCGCAGGAGGTGAGGGCGCCTTTTCGTGCAGTAGGGCCTTGGCAGGAACCATGAAAGGTTGGCGACAGGTGCATTCGACAGCCATTCCTGCCCTGCTGAATGGCGCTATTCCAACGATCGATTGTTCACCTCAACTGGAAAAATAGGCCAATTAAAGCAGAGGCATGCGAGTGATTTTCTGGTTTGCGTATGGAGATTTGTCATTGTGAAAAATCAAGTCGACTTCGAACTGATAAAAAGCCGAACGAGCCTGCGGCAAATCGAAGTATTATACATGGTATATGAAACAAAATCCATATCCGAGGCGGCTGCAAAATTGAACATGACGACTGCTAATGTAAGCAGAATGTGTACCCGCTTTGAAGAAAATTGCAATTTTGCTGTTTTCATCAGCAGAAGGAAGGGGGTCCGGTTCACTGAGATGGGAATGGATGTTATTTCAAAGATCGCTCCTTTGGCAAACTGTATTGGTAATCTCGGGAAAAATGAGGGGGTGTAACGGTCGAGCCCACAGGTGTCCGCAGGCATTTTGCAATACCGCAATAGTGGCGAGGGCGCCCATGGGATCGTGAGTGCTGCATCGGCGCCAACAGGCAGCTGGGTGCAACAGGCTGCCAGCAAGCATGAATGCGGCAGGCAGTCTTCGGTCCTGAAGAGTCCTCGCCCCTGAGCCTGCGGTCTCAAGGCCAGCAAGGTACACGGGTGGAGACCATATTGGGCTCCGTGCGGCAATAGTCGCGGCGGCGCCTAAGCCGCGAAGCTCTTGGTGGTGCTCGCAGGCAAACCGCAGGTGCTTACCCTCAGCGGGCATTCATCCTCATCCACTGCCCATCATTTTTGAGCATGCATTCGCGCAACCGACAAGCAGCTTACCTGAGCCCGGCTTCCTCATGCAGCATCTGACGAAGGGCCTCGCGCCAGTGAATTGGCTCCTCGCCGAGCAAAGCGCGCGTGGCGTGACAATCAAGGGGCGGCTGGACCCGCGGCAAAGCAAGGGCGGGGGGCTCATGATCCGGGCGCATACGGATCGCAGGGATCCTCCTGATAAGGCCAAGCGCATGGGCATCTTCTGCAATCGCCGCAGCGATTTGCTCCCAGCTGGCGACCCCCTCATCACAATGGTGATAAATGCCGTTCGCGCCCTGTGCGATCAGGCTCCAAACGGTGCGCGCCAGCCCGCTCGCCGAGGTCAACGCGCCAATCGTACCTGCAGGCACGTCGATTTCTTCGCGTTCATTCATCAGCGTGATCATGCTCCGAACGAAGTTATGGTGGCCCGTGCTGTAAATCAGCCCGGTCCGGATCAGCAGGTCTTGCTTGCGAAGGTGATCTTCGCTTTCCGTCTTTGACTGCCCGAATGCACAAATGGGAACGCGTACATCATAGGGCCGATAGGGCCGCGAAGATGAGCCATCGAAAACCAGATTGGTCGAAATCTGCACGAGCTTCCCGCCCGTCTGGTCAACGGCCTCGACCATCGCTGCAACCGCGTCCGCATTGACAGCACGAAGATAGCCCATGTCCGTCTCGGCTGGATCATCTGCGCGACAGGCGGCGGTGTTGATGATCACGTCCGGTGCCTCAACCACCAGTCTGGCCCGCAGCATAGGGATGTCAGCAAGATCGCAATCCTCCACGTCGATCGCGTTCACCTCTGCCCATGAGGGGGCATGCTGTTGGAGCGCCTGGCCCAGTTGGCCGTTGCCACCTGTGATAATGATCATGGGAATATGAGAACCTTTCCTGAAGCGGGTCGGGATTGCGACGCGGCGCGGCGTTCCTGGCCGCGATTTTCACTATCCTAAGGCCCACCTGGCCTATCCCAAAGTGCTATGTAGGCGCCCCGAGCATCAGTAGCAGGCTCGCCGCACCCTTGTGTACAATTTGGAGCTGTTTGCATCGCTCAGGACATGCGCACGGACTTGCCGGGGTCGGAACCGGCAGGGCAGGGCATTCGGCGCCCGCGCCGCGACCCACTCCCGGGCCGCGATCCGATCACGCTGAGCCTTGCCATTGGCCTGCTTGAGAGGGGTGTGCCTTGGCCCCTCGCAAGGTTGACCATCGGTATGAGCCAAAGCCAATGGCACCGTCCTTGAGCGGGCCTGTGTGGCGCGCACAAGGGCTGTGCCTGGCTCTCACGGTCAGGGTTCTCAGTCTTGCGCCCGAGCGCTCGCGCTCCACTTGCCGGCAAGACAGCATTGGCGCGGCGCCCATCAGTGGCACTTCGTACCGTTTGGGCCGGTGCGACCGCCCATCGCAGCCATCAATTGCGCAGGCGAGCAGCGCGCAGCCCGGTGCTGCTGAAAGTCCCCCGTACCGCAGGTGCATGCTGCCGTGCCCCTCGAAATCCTCCGGAAGGATGTGCCTCTGCCGAAATTTCAGATGCCGAGATGGTTTCTTCACAACCGCCGAGGGCGGCGAGCCTCACCGGGCATGATCCAAGCCCGTTCTGGAATCCTATGGGAATGGAGGCAGGAGCCGCAACGCGCGCCCGGCGGTACCGCCGGGCCAATTCTCAAGCCATCCGGGTGCGGCCTTGTTACCAGGCATCAAAGAACGGATCGAAATACCGCGTCGGTGATGCCGGACTTTGGGCAGTGCGCAGGTAAGCATCCTTGTCGTCGGCCTCAGGGGTTTGACTGAAAAGGCCAGCCAGATCCTCCAAACCCAGATCAAACCGCCGAACAAGGACCGCGATCTTCTTCAGCGCCTCCTCACGGGCGATCTCTTCTGCTTCCAAGATTTCCTTATACCCAATCCTGCTCTTCACCACTTTCCCCCGATGAACATCAAGAGCGGAGATAAATATCCGCAAAAACAAAAGGTTTGATGATTTATTGTCTGCCCAAACGGTGCCGTCAGGCAGCGATTGCACTCCTTACTGACTTCTTTCCCGGCCCCAGGCTCCTCATGTGAGGAGCGCCTCACCGGAACGCAAAAAGTGATGACATCCCTTTGCGCTGGATTGAAGCGGAATGCGCCACAATCGCATTTGCATGCCCTCGTGCGATTATCCGATAGTTTCAGGCCGAAGACCGTGACCTTCAGTCAGGATCGAATATCCTTCTCTCCATAACCCCATTCAAGGACCAAAGCGCGACAGCCTCGCTGCGTCACGAACCTTTAGTGTATCACCACTTCGGAGGTTTCCGCGCAGTCGCCTGCGATCAGCGCGCCGTGCTCTTGCGCAAAATGGTCGATCAGCGCCTGCAGATGTCCGACGGCGACCCAGTCTCGCTTGATGGCGAGATCGCCCTGTAGCGCATTGAGCAACAGCAGCTCGCGTTTGATTGTCATTGCGGCACCCTCCAACCAGCGTAAATATTGCTCCATAATGGGGATTTTGTCGAATCCTATTTGCGATCGACAAGGACAGGTCTGAAAGATCCCTACGGCTGGGATCGTCGATCGGATGCGCCCGAGGAGCTGTCGTTGGTCCCAAATTCGCAGCCTTGCCAGGCGCTCGCAGGGGATTGGCACCTAAGGATTTCTACGGATTCGTAAATTCGGCATTTACCATCTTTTTTTCCGCAGATTCATGAGCATCAAAGGGGAACCGTGATGCAACATGAAACTGAAATCGCCGCAAAACCGGTGCTGCACTTTATCGAAAGGGATACCCAGGCCCGTGTCGCATGCGTACAGGCGGGGCTTGCGATCGGATGCCACAGCGAGCTCTATTCAGACCTTTCGGAGCTTATGGCTTATCCACCCCGCGACGGCCTAATCATTGCGCGTGATGACGCGATGCATGGCGGCATTTCGCTGATCCTGGATCGGCTGGTCGAGGTCGGAATCTGGCTGCCGGTCCTTGCGATGGACGTCAATCCGCGCCCCGCGCAAATTGTCTCTGCGATCAAGCTGGGCGCGCTTGACTTCCTTGTGATGCCGTTGAAGCCGGAGCGCCTTGAAGCATCGATTTCGCGTCTTGCCGATGAAGTGCAGGAAGCATCGGCCTCGCGTCGCAGGCTCGTTGAGGCACGTGAACGCCTGTCACGCCTCTCCGCGCGCGAAAAGGAAGTGCTCGAGCAGCTGTCTGACGGCCTGTCGAACAAGGAAATGGCACGGGTCCTCGACATCAGCCCCAGGACAGTCGAAATCCACCGTTCCAACATGATGTTGAAGATCGGCGCCCGCCATCCTGCCGAAGCAGTCCGCCTGAAGCTCGAGGCGCGTATTTGATGGCGGGCCGGGAGACGGCCTGAATTGCTGCCGCGGTTGGCTCTGGGGTTACGTATTCCCCCGGTTGCAATTTCTTAACAAGTGCCGTAGAGAAAGAGCTCAACGCGTGGTGGAGAACTTTGATGGTCATGAAAAAAGTTGTGCTTGGGCTCGGAGCACTTGCTCTGATTGCGGCGCCAGCGGTTGCGCAGGTCGCTGCGGGGCCTGCTGTCGCTCCGCTTAGCGGGGATGAAAGCGAGCTTTCGAAGTCTTCGTCGATCATTCTCGGTGTTCTCGGAACCATTGCTGTTGTCGGTGCCGTGATCGCACTCACCGACGACGACGATCCGCAGGTACCCGTCAGCGGTTGACTTTCTAGCTGGCCGATCTCCTGGTCTGGCTCGGTCTTGCTGTCCCGAAAGAAGTCCCTGGAGCGATCCAGGGGCTTCTTTTTTCGTTGGTCGGTTGCCGGAGATCTTTTGTGAGTTGGCTCGGAATTGTGTGGCTGGAGGATTGCCGGAGGTCCGCACACATGAGCTCCGGGGGTTGCGATGAGCAAGGCGGCAAACATGCTCTATGCTGAGGTGTGAAAACCTCCGGTGCCCAAGGGGCTGTCCCTTAAACCCTGTTAGTCGGAGCTCGGTGAAGGGACTTTTGTCCCAACGTTATCAGGGCGAACAAAGGGTTTGGGCGTCGGAACCCGAATGTGGCCTGAAGACTTCATCGTCGGCTAACGGACGCCTAGGATGAGGTTCCCGACGTTCGAGCGCTCGACGGTCTTTGTCGTCCGTGATCCCTGACGTCGCCGATCGGTGGCCTCGTGCCGAGGTTGGGGGGCAGCGTCCGTCCTTAGGCGGTCCGACACAACCATTTGGCCCATCATGCTTATAAAGCCGCCAAGCCTTACGTTGCTGCGCTGACTTCCGGTATCAGAAGGCAGAAAGGCAAGCGTGTGCCTTGCTACCTCTCCGGCGGCTCCGTCCATGCCACCTGGGCGACGCATGGGAGGGATATCTCGCTGGCAAAAGATACGAAGAGTGTGTAGTTATGGAACGAATCGATGATTTTGATCGGAGTGCCTCCCATGAAGAAAACCATTTTGTTTGCGTCCGCCGCTCTTCTTGCTGCCGCTCCTGTAATGGCGCAGTCGGTTCCGATCATCGCCCCTGCCGAGGGTGAGGGCCTGTCGGATACTGGCGCGGGCATCGTTGCTGCTGCCTTTATTGCCGGCATCGTCGCAATCGCGGTTGTTGGGGCTTCGTCGGACGACAATCTCCCTGTCAGCGCCTGATTTCCAGATCGAATGACCTGACGCCTAGGGGGCCTGATTAAGGCTCAGCCTCATTCTCGCTTGTCGTTCCTGGGTTTCGGCAAGTCATCGAGCAGCGGCACCGCAAGGTGCCGCTGCTTTTCCTTTGTTGTAGTCTGAGAAACGGCGGGCGATCTGAAAAGATTGGTACCGGCGAACCATTGGCGACGCCGGATAGGTTCTCTCCATGACGTGCCGAAAGAAAATTCTCCGGCTTCCTATGAGCGCCGCTCCTGTCCGGCGTTAACCTTGGAGCGAATGGAAAGCGCCCCGAACGGATCGCCCCAGTCTCTTCCAGATGTTTGGGGACGTGGCTGGTGATCAGACTTGAGGCGCCTGACCATGTCGATGGCTTGAAACGGCCAGGACCGTTGGTGCCGGCGGTTGCGCGGGAGGCACTTCTTGATTGAAAGACTGTGCGCGAGCACCTTCCTGCGATTTGAAGGCGCCGAACCACAAGCCCTGGCCAGTCCGTCCGCGCAAGCAGCACCTCGGCGAACCATGCCTTCGTGATCGCATCGCGCCAAGCCCAGTGTGTCTAGCGAGCGCCTTTTCCGCAAGACCGCTGCAATGGGGACAAAGGCGACTATACGACTGTCACGGGCTTCCTGTGCCAGTGCTGGTTCAGGTGAGTGTTCTGGTCTGAGTGGCGCTCCTTGACACCAGCAGGGCGGCGGGCGCGGATAGATACCGCTCAGTTCCAAGTCGCGTTCAGCGAGAGGTCGCCTGAAGCCATGACTCGGAGGTGATCTGGTTGTTCTGGATGGAGCTCGGCCATAGCCCTGGTTGTGGAGCAAGGTTTGTTCGGCGAACGCTTCATCAAGGCCATGGCGGCGTAATGTTCAACCGCCCGCCCACACACGAAAATCCTTACAGTCCAGACCGTAAGGTACTGCCACATCGATTTCTTCGGTGCGATTGGCTGTGCTCCGTCCGATGGTGTTTGCCACCCCATGAAATCAGGGCATTCATGAAAGTGTCGAGGGGGCAACTTCGACAATCGGTCACTGGTCCGCCTTGCAGGGCTATGTCGGCGCTTCGCCACGTGTTTCCAGGCCCTTTGCAAGCGAAGACCAAGGGCACTATCGAACGGCTCTATGGCAATATGAGGTAAGGACCCCTTGCTCGGCTGCAGGTTCCGCAAGGCTTACAAACAGAACGGGACGTTGCGCGAATCGAAGGGCGCGCTGGTGAATCTTCGTGTGCATGCCACGATCCGCCGGCACCTGAGCGAGCATTGTGCCGGGACGGATCCGCGCTGATGGTCTTGCCTGTGGCCATGTGCAGTGCGCTGCTCGCAATCGAGCTGAATTGCCCAGCGCGGCTGCAGCCATAAGAATTCTGGCGCTTGCTATCGTGCGCCGTGGAATACCAGGCCATTCACGGAATTTTAGGGTTGCAATGTCTAAGGCTGGCCAGTATCCGGATCCAAAGGTTTCTGCGGAGAATAATCATGATTAAGAAGATTTCCTTCGGTATTGCAGCCCTCGGCCTCGCTGCCGCGCCGGCGCTCGCGCAGGTCGCGATGGGCCCGTCTGGCGCTCCGCTGAGCGGCGATGAGAGCGAGCTTTCGGAAGGTGGTACGATCATCCTCGGCGTATTGGGCGCGGCTGTCATCATCGGCGGCATCATGGTCGCCAGCGACGACAACAATCCGCAAATTCCGGTCAGCGGCTGATTTCAACAAACGCGGTACTCGTCCTTTTCGAGTGGCCCTCAAGAGGTTCCCGGGCACCCGGGAGCCTCTTTTTTTGACCTCCTCGGCCAAGGCAACCTTGCCGCATAAGCGACTGTCACCGGATCGTCAGGGCTGAAGCATGGCTTGAAAAGCCGCCTGTAGCGCGGTTTGTATGCGCTTCTTCAAGGTGTGAAGGATCCACGATGCTCGAGCGCCGACTGCCTCTTCTTGTGGCTGCGGGTGCGATCGCCATCATAGCCAATCTTGCGCCAGGAACCCTGCAGCTGGGCACTCCCAGCGACAAGCTTAACCATATGCTTGCCTTTGCGGCGCTGGTGCCCCTTGCGCTCTTTGCCTTCCCACGGGCAGGTGTGGCTGCGATCTTCCTCGGCCTTGCGTTCTTCAACGCCGGAATCGAGCTCAGTCAGGCTGCCCTTTCCCTCGGACGCAAGCCCGACCCACTCGACTGGGCTGCAGGCGTAATCGCCACCATCCCCTTCCTTGCCGCAGTCGGGCTTTACCGGCTCTATCGGGTAACCTGATCCAGGGCAGGGTGCACCCGATGATTTCTTCGCCGTAAGGACACATTATCCTTGGCTGAGGGGCTTTTGCCCAAGCCAACAGGGGGCGATTAATGTCCAGAGCCGGCTTGAGTTTTCACCCGATGCCTGAGCAAGCGCGATCCGGCGCTCCGCCTTACCCTTGCAGAAGTGTTGATATCAGAGGAGAGATATCTTTGGCGGTTTTGGCAGCATTATCTCGACGTGGAGGCTGGTCACTTCGCGCCGATGCCGCCTGCAATCACCCGAAGAGTTTTGAGCGCGATCAGCACATCGAGCCATAGCGAGATGTTCTTGATGTAGTAGAAATCGTAGCGCAGCTTGCCAAACGCGTCACTGACATCGGTGACATGACCCTGATTCACCTGTGCCCATCCCGTGATGCCGGGGCGCACAATGTGGCGATAGGAATAGAAAGGTAGCTCGGCTTCATACCATTGCGATAGCGACTTTACCTCCGGCCGCGGGCCAATGAAGCTCATCTCACCGCGCAGGACATTGAAGATCTGCGGTAGTTCGTCGATCCGGGTCTTGCGCAGGAACCGGCCAATCCTCGTGATACGATCATCGTCGCTGCGGGTCATCGCATCCTTGCGCATGGCGTCAATGTGGCCAGAGCGGTGGCGCTCGCGCATCGTGCGAAATTTGATCATCCGGAAGGTTTTGCCGCGAAAGCCCATGCGTTCCTGAATGAAAATCGGATTGCCCGCCGAATCCATCCTGATCAGCAGCGCGAGGACCGCGAAGAGTGGAATGCAAAGCGGGATCAGGATCAGGGCACCAAGAATATCGATCAGCCGCTTTGCCGTGGTGTAAGGTGCATTGGGGATCAGCGACCCCAGATCGTTCTCACTGAGATGAGTGATCTTGACCTGCCCGGACTGCATCTCGGCAATCTGCCGGAAATGATGAACCGGCACGCCCGAAAGCGCAGCCTTTGCGAACAGACGCTCGGCCCGCTCGGAATGCGGATAATGGAGATCAGCCACGATCGCCCAGTCCCTGCGCCCTGAGGACAGAAGTCCCTCCAGGTCGGCGAAAGATGGCGCGGGGAGAAACTGCCCGCAAAGAGCGATCTCGCTGGCACGCCCGCCTGCGACGACGACATGAGGCTTTACGATCCGTCTGCCGTAGACTGCAAAAACAAAGCTGGTCGCCACCGCAGCGGCGGCCCCGCTGGCAAACAGCGAGCCTGAGTAGGGAATGCGCAGCAAGGCGATGACCGCAAGCGCCCCTGTGAATACTAGGGCATTGATTGGCAGGACGTAGGAAAGATGCCGGGCATTGGCGTGGTCCTTCAATCGCGAAAGGATGTACCACGTCAAGGTGACCGATGCTGCAAGCCCGATCATTGTTTCATAGAAGGGTCCCGTGAACAGGGCGTGGTCGAAGACCGCCCAAACCGCTACGCCGGTGCCGAGGCCACCTGCAAGCAGCAGTGGAAGCTCGAATCGAGGGATCAGCCGCGTCCGACCAAACTCGGGTACCGCGACGCGCTCGGCCAGGCTGCTATGGTCGGCGGTACGGCGATCCTGGTGGATGATTTCGAGGCTAGGCTCAGTTTCAGCATCGCTGACATTGGTCAACTCGAACACGCCAGCATCGCACACACTATCGATTGCGGCGTCATCAGGCATGCGGATGGCCGCAGCTGACTTGATCATGTTCATCATCAATAAGACCTCGATAGCTTCGTACGACCCGAAGCAACGCGAAGTTGTGTCAAGGGCAGGGTGACCTTGGTATGTTTACCAATGATGTCGAGCAAGACCATTGCCCGCTGCTCTGGTGTGAGCCGTTCTACATAGCCCACCAAATTTGTAAACGCTCCGCTGGTGACCTCGACCAAAGCGCCGACAGAAACCTGTGGTGCTGTCGCAATGATGCCGGCATCGTCACAGGCAGCTCGAAGCTCGTTGATGACCGAATCGGGAACCGGGGCAGGGCGGTCGCCAAACTTCACCAGTCGCGATACACCATAGGTGGAGTTCACCAATGACCAGGGCGCGACTTGCGCAGGATGGCTCACGAACATGTAGCCGGAAAAGAACGGGCGAAGCTGGTCGGCGAAGCGACCACGGCGAACGATGGTGCGCTTCTCGAGCGGCTGGAACGTCTGGAAGCCCTGGCGTTCCAGATTGCGCCTTGCAATATGATCGGCGCTCGGCTTCACCTGCGCGAGAAACCAGTCGGTCATGTCTGCCCCCCTTCGATGCGATTCCACCTCGGTTTCGGCTACGAACTTCACTGGTCGTTTACCATTACTAGTTGGCCCACATTCGCTGAGTCGAGCCAGTTGTGCGATGCAGCGAATTTCACGTTTCACTATGGGGCAGGCGCTCGCTGATCGGGCAAGGGTCCGCTGAAGGGGCAAGAGAAGCTTGCTCAGGCCGTTTGCCAAATCAGGTTGCCAAAATCATCGCCCACGTTATGTGTTCATTCGTGAACGCCATGCTGCGATCATGCGAATCCACTGCCACGAGCCAATTTCGGTACCCCTGCTGGGTGATGCCGTGCGGTAGCCGTGGGGGTGCTCTCGCTCCGTGAGCAGACTGGCTGAGCAGCTTCGTGAAGAGGCAAGGTTCAAGGCACTGCGGCTCATCGACGCCAATCCGAGAATCACGCAGCGTGAGCTTGCTGACAATCTCGGCATCAGCCTTGGGGCGACCCATTACATGCTTCGCGCGCTAGCCGAGCGTGGCCTTTTGAAACTCGGCCGTTTTTCGTCATCCGAGGACAAGCGTGGCTATGCCTATGCTTTGACGCCGAAAGGATTGTCGGAAAAGGCAGCAATCACTGTTCGTTTTCTGGCGCGCAAACGCGCGGAGTATGATGTACTTAAGGCTGAAATCGAGGAGCTCAGCGCGGAGCTCGCGCCCGAAGATGGCGGGCATCATGAGCAACGGCGCAATCGTGGGGCGATGTGATTGCAGCTGATCGGCTGTTGGAAACATGCTGCAAAACAGACGGGGCGGCGGATGATCCAAATGGGTTGCAAGCTCGAATGGATAAGGTGTTTGTGAACATCACAATCTGGAATATCAGAAAACTGTTAACGATATGAACGATAAGGAAATTATGGAAGCAGAGGCAATTCATAAGGAGGATGCACTTCGACGAATTGCTGCGATGGTAAACCGCTACCAGATCACCAAAGCTGATCTCGCTGCGATTTTGCCAGATGTCATGACCTGCGCACCAGGTGATAATCAGGCGCCAAAGTCGAAGCTGTTTGTTCCGTTCTTTGATGTCCGCTGAGCTGCTTCCTCAGGGGTAAGTTTGTTATGTGCGGAATAATCGGGATCGTAGGCACGGCCAGCGTTGCCGAGCGGTTGGTGGATGGTCTGCGGCGCATGGAGTATCGCGGCTATGACAGCGCCGGGATCTGCACCTTGCATGATGGCGCGCTGGTGCGGCGCCGGGCGGAAGGCCGACTGGCTAATCTTGTCACGGTGCTAGCTGGCGATCCTGCGCCGGGCGATGTCGGCATCGCTCATACGCGCTGGGCGACCCATGGCGCACCGACAGCGGCCAATGCCCACCCCCATGCGACCGGGGAAGTCGCGATTGTCCACAATGGCATTATCGAGAATTTCAAGGAGCTGCGCGCAGAGCTCGCGCGCAAGGGCCGGGTGTTCGAGAGCGAAACCGACAGCGAGGTGGTGGCGCACCTGATTTCCGCCGAGGTCGAGACCGGCACCGATCCGGTTGAAGCCGTGCGCAGCGTATTGCCGCGTCTGCGCGGTGCCTTTGCCCTCGCGATTGCGTTCCGCCAGTATCCCGACATGCTGATTGGTGCGCGTCTGGGATCGCCGCTGGTGCTGGGTTACGGTCCCGACGGCGAGGAGGCCGAGATGTATCTTGGCTCTGACGCATTGGCTCTGGCCCCGCTGACCCAGCGTATCACCTACCTCGAAGAGGGTGACTGGGTGGTGCTGCGGCGGGATTCGGCGCAGATTTTCGATGTCGACGGCCAAGCGGTAACCCGTGAAATCCGCGCTTCGGGCGCTTCGGCGGCAGCGGTGGAGAAGGGCAATTATCGCCACTTCATGCAAAAGGAGATCTACGAGCAGCCCACCGTGGTGGCCCAGACGCTCGCCTCCTATCTGCGCCGCTCGGACAATTCCGTGGCCTTGCCGCAGATCGATTTCGATCTTTCGCAGGTGCGGCGTCTCACCATCGTCGCCTGCGGCACCAGCTTCTATGCAGGGATGGTGGCGAAATACTGGTTCGAACAATTCGCCCGCGTGCCGGTGGACATCGATGTGGCCAGCGAGTTCCGCTACCGCAATCCGGTGCTGGAAGAGGGCGGACTTGCACTGTTCATCTCGCAGAGTGGCGAGACCGCTGACACGCTGGCGGCGCTCAGGCATTGCAAGGCCAACGGGCAGACCATCGGCGTCGTGGTCAATGTGCCGACCAGCACAATGGCCCGCGAGGCCGATCTGCTGCTGCCGACCCATGCCGGGCCGGAAATCGGCGTCGCTTCGACCAAGGCCTTTACCTGCCAGCTTGCCGTTCTTGCCGCGCTCGCCGCGCACATGGCGGTGAAGAAGGGGCGCCTTACCCGCGATCAGGAGGCCGAGATCGTGCGTCATCTGCTCGAAGCCCCGGCGGCTCTCAACGCCGCGCTCGCCTATGATGACGAGATCGCCGCGATGGCCCATCTCATCGCGCCAGCGCGCGATGTGCTCTATCTTGGGCGGGGGCAGGATTATCCGCTGGCGCTGGAAGGGGCACTCAAACTCAAGGAAATCAGCTATATTCATGCCGAGGGTTATGCCGCCGGCGAGATGAAGCATGGGCCGATCGCCCTGATCGACGAGGCGGTGCCAGTGGTCGTGATTGCACCGTCAGGCCCACTGTTCGAGAAGACCGTCTCCAACATGGAGGAAGTGCGCGCGCGCGGCGGACAGGTGGTGCTGATTTCGGATGCCGAAGGGATCGCCGCAGCGGGCGAGGGTTGCATCGCCACAATCGAGATGCCTGTAGTCCACCCGCTGATCGCGCCGCTGGTCTATGCCGTTCCGGTGCAATTGCTGGCCTATCATGTGGCGGTGGTGAAAGGCACCGACGTCGATCAACCGCGCAATCTCGCCAAGTCCGTCACGGTCGAGTAACGTGTAGCTCGTCTCCGGCCAATAAAAATAACTCAAAAGACAAAAAATATGACAGCCAAGAATGCGATATCTCAAAAAAGCGACAAATTTCGATCAATAATAGTGTCGACCTTTGTGATGGTGTTCACAAGGGGAGGGATATTCTCGTGCATACTCATCACAAGCCACATCGCAAATGCATCGGACTTTGCAGTCTTTTCGTCAATATATTGGTTTTCAACTTCACTAGGCCAAGTTATTGGATATTATCTTATTACGGCCAGTATTGCAATGCAAGCATCCGGCCGCCCTGGTGGTACCTATAATTATACCTACCTTAAACAAATTATATCGCATATCCAGAAATCAATTTGCGCATTTATTTTTATATTCCTTACTTTATATTACATGAATCCAATCATATTACTACAAAATGAATATAATGAATTCCAAGCGTCATTAATAATATTCTGGTCTATATCAATCTCATTGGAACTTCTTGCGATTTATCTAGCTAATTCTTTAAATCTATTAAAGACTATATTATATACATCACTTGCCCAGTCATTAATGCTTTCGGCATCGCCATTTTTCTATCTTATATCCAGTGACTACTGGATGGCTGCGGTGGTGGCCCTTTCCTTTGTTTCAGGTCTTGCGTTTTTCATCGCCGCGCTCAGGCGCGCGCCGAAGGTAGAGTGCCTGACAGGAATGCCTCCAGAATCCTCTCGTAGCCCAACCTATGGAGCGATGAATATTCTCACCGTGCTAATGGGGAGCTGCCTCACCATAATTTTTACCCAGCGCCTCGTTGCTGATGGGACGGAGGGACTTTTGTCGGTTGCCGAGTTTACTGTGGCCCTGCAAATTGTATCTGCCCTCAGTTTCTTACCACAAATTCTCAATAATGAAATGGTGCGACGTATCTATCTATCAAATAAAGATACAGAAAAATTTAAAATTCTGATATATAGCTGCATTGCTGCCGCAATCTTTGTTTCATTCATCAGCATTCCGTTTATCAATTTTTCGAAATACATTTTCAATGTTTACGGAGTTGAAGTTAAAAATAGTAACTATCTTGCAATTCTTGTAATCTTCACAATCCTTTTTCAAGCACTTTCTCTTACGGTATCAACTTATCTACAAATAAATATGAATGCATTTGCAATTTTCTTATCAACAGCATTTGCGTTTTTTTGTAGCATTGCATTCTTTTTTTTCGAGTTTCGTACATCGGCTTCGCATATATTGATCAGTTTGGTTTTGTTTCATTGCATTCGGTCTGCAGGATTGGCGGCGCACCTGATTCATAAATCCGTCAAGACCTTTGAATTTTCTTCCAAGGAACGCTGAAATGTCGGTTTACAACGATGGATTTTATCAATCTCAATTTGAGAGATCTTATTTGAGCGCGCGACGGGTTGTATCGATTCTTCATGAGGTGTATTCTCCCAACTCGGTTGTTGACTTCGGCTGTGGTCGTGGTGCCTGGCTAGAGGCGTTCTACCAGAGTGGTTCGGTCACCCTATTAGGGTATGATGGAGACTGGAATGCAAATGAACTTGCTTCACAGAACACCTTTCAGTTTATCCCTCGTAACCTTGAAGAGCGCATTCTTCCGCCGATCGAAAAGTTTGATATCGCAATCTCGGTTGAGGTGGCTGAGCATCTGCCTGAGTCGGCCGCTGATATATTCGTGGAAAATTTGATTGGTCACTCTGATGTGATTCTATTCGGTGCATCGGTGGAACACCAGGGTGGTACTCATCATGTGAACGAACAGCGCCAGTCTTATTGGGGTGAAAAGTTCAGATCGCGAAATTTCCTTATATTTGATTTTTTCCGACCCCGAATTTGGGGGCTCGGTGAAGTTGATTTTTGGTATAGGCAGAACATGTTTTTATACGTGCGCGAAGGTTCATCATTGCACCAAAGATTAGATCAGCTCGGTGTTGAGCAAGTAAGTAACCTAACTTGGATGGATGTCGTTCACCCGGACCTCCTTGAAATTTGGGTAAAAAGGGCGAACAGTCCGCTGCGACATTCTTTGCGCCGTGTTTATCACCGAACGCGAGATCGGAGTTGAGACTGGACGATGAAGGATAGGTATGTTCACTCGCACCCTAGGCCCGATAATTGCAAGGCCCTTGACCTGTCCCTTTCTGAGAGTCTGATTCGAAACTATCGCGATAGATTTCATGCTCTTGCGATGCGGCGGGCGAAGAGCTGGATCGAGGCAATGAACAGCCACGCGGTTGCCGACGCGATGGTCTGCTCGAAGTCCTTGGCCAGGCGGCGGTTGCGGCCGAGCCATGCAAAGGTCCGTTCGACCACCCATCGTCTGGGCAAGACCTCGAAGCCCTTGGCGTGGTCGGACCGCTTGATGATTTCGACCGTCCATTTCCCGATCTTGCGCAGCGCCTGGCGCAGCTTGTCGCCGGCGTAGCCACCATCGGCGAAGACGTGCCGCAGCCAAGGGTGACGGCGGATGATCTCAGCCAACACGAGCGGAGCACCATCGCGGTCCTGCACGTCAGCAGGGTGAACCACGGCATGGACCAGATTGCCCTCGGTGTCGGTCACGATGTGACGCTTTCTGCCCTTGATCTTCTTGCCGGCATCGTAGCCCCGCGGTCCGCCGCTCTCAGTGGTCTTGACGCTCTGGCTGTCGATGACCCCAGCGCTCGGTGAGGCTTCGCGCCCGATGGCTTCCCGACCGATCAGCAGAAGGGCGTGATTGAGCGAGAGCCACAGACCATTGTCGCGCCACAGGTAGAACCAGCGTCTCACCGTCGAGACTGGAGGAAAGCACGGCGGCAACATCCGCCAGGGCAGCCCGCCCCTCAGCAGATACAGGATCGCCTCGACAATCCGGCGCAGCGACCATTTGCGCGGCCGTCCCACACGGCAAGGCAATGGAAAGAATGGCTCGAGCAGCGCCCATTCGGCGTCGGTCAAATCGCTTGGCAAAGCCAGGTCGGCACGGGCATACTGCGCTCGGGTGGTGTCAGTCCACATCGCTGATCTCCGGAAGTTTGTTGCAAAACCTCAGAATCAGCGACTTGGGCTGGCGTCAAGCTAACCCGCTGGCACCACTCAACTTAATTTCGGATCAGGCTCTGAGTGACCGATGTTCTATATTAGGATTGGTCATGAAGGAGGAATGGAATGGCGACGAAGCACAAGCCTGAAGAGATTGTCGGCAGGTTGCGTGGAGCGGAGATCGCGCTGGCGCAGGGCGGAACGGTGGCGGATGCGTGGCGCCGGATCGACGTCACCGAACAGATCTACTACCGCTGGCGCAAGGAACATGGCGGTCTAAAGATGGATCAGGCCCTGCGGATGAAAGGGCTTGAGAAGGAGAACCCCCGGTTACGCAGGGCGGTATCGGACCTGACGCTCGACAAACTAATCCTGCAGGAAGCTGCTCGTGGGAGCCGCAAGGCGTGCAAAGCACAAACTTCTGAGCCCCGCGCATCGCAGGCGATGCATCGATCATATCCGGGGCGTGATGCCGGTGTCCGAGCGGCGAGTCTTCCGCGTGCTGGGGCAACATCGATCGACACAGCGAAAGATGCCGCGCGGGGCAGATGACTAACCCGCACTCACTGTAGACATTATCGCCCTAGCCCGACAATATGGTCACTAGGGCTATCGCCGGGTGACGGCCTTACTGGAGGATGCCGTCTGGCATGTGAACCGCAAACGGGTGGAACGCATCTGGCGCTGTGAGGGGCTCAAGGTGCCGCAGAAGCAATCGAAGCGGGGAAGGCTCTGGCTCAACGACGGATCATGTATCCGCCTGCGGCCAGAGTATCCGGGGCACGTGTGGTCCTACGACTTCGTCGAGGGACGCACGCACGAGGGCCTCAAGTTCCGCATCCTGACGATCATCGACGGGCCAACCGGGAGTGCCTAGCCCTGCAGGTAGCGCGACGGTTACGTAGCGAGGACGTTCTGGCAACACTGGCTGAGTTGTTCATCACGCACGGCCCGCCGGCACATATACGCTCAGGCAACGGCCCAGAGTTTATCGCAAACGCCGTGCAGCAATGGCTGTCGAGTATCGGTGGGACGACGCCCATCATCACACCTGGTAGTTCTTGGGAGAACGGCTACTGCGAGAGCTTCAACGGCTCGATGCGTGACGAACTCTTGACCGGAGAAATCTTCTACACTCTAGCGGAGGCTCGGATCCTGATCGAAGCTTGGCGGCGGCATTACAACAACATCAGGCCGCATGGGGTGCTTGGCTATCGACTTCCGGCTCCGGAAACGGCCACGTCGGCATGGCCTCCCTCCTGTTCCGCTTGACTCCACCTTCGGACAGCCATGGTGCCAGAGGCGGTTCTGCACAAGCAGTTAACATAGCCAACTCAGTGCGAGCTGATCAACGATCTAAAATCGACGCTCAACCACCAAATAGAAAACTAACAATTCGAAAGAGATTACGATGCCGAAAATTTCTGTGACGATAGCAACGTTCAATAGGCAAAATCTTCTTCAGAAAGTATTAGACGCCCTTTCTTTCCAATCAGTTCCCGCGAATACGTTTGACGTAATCGTCTGTGATAGCGAAAGTACCGACGGCACGGCTGAAATGATGAAAAATTATAAAAGCCTTATGCCCTATAGACTCGAATATCACCACACTAGCAACATCTTAGCAGCGAAACGGAACCTTGGGATATCAAAGTCGACCTCAGACTTCGTAGTGTTCCTAGATGACGATTGTATTCCAAGTCATAATTTTGTCGAGACTCATTTAGATTCATGCCTGCGGACGATGGGCGAACGAGTTATATATTGTGGTGAAGTCCGGTATCCAGCTGAATGGATAAATAAAAGCAATTACTATCGATTTCGAGACTCGCGGCATTTTGGCTTCAAGGCCGGAGTCAAGCGCCTAGAATATCTCGACTATCGAACCATCGTCGTTATGAACATGTGTTTTGAGAGGGGTTTGTTTCTAAAACATATTGGGTCCGTAAACGAGTCATTTATTGGTTATGGCGCGGAAGACCAGGACTTAGGTTGGCGTCTTCAAGAAGCAGGATATCGCCTCAGGCCGAATAGTGCGAAAATCATCCACTTCGAAACAACATCATCAATAAGACAGTATGGCGAGAAGATCAAACGTTCATCAAGGGACGGAATGACTACACTCTTGCGGGTGAATCGACCGGCCGCCCTTGGCATTATGGCACTGAAAAAATTGGATGCGGAGTTCCCAAACCGCTCCGTTTTGGACCGAATGACACGCATATTGATTCTAATTGGCCTTCGGTTCAGACTTAATCGCCCACTGGAGCTATTGCTAGAGCAGACCGATGGTTGTCCTTTGCTTTACAGCTCAAAACTTTATCGAATTTTAATGGGTATTTATTATGTTCAAGGATCAATCGATCGCGATAATAGGCTCACAGTTGAAGAATCTACGGCTGGATGGTATCGATGATTGAGCATCATGCGAATAAAGGTAAGCTCAAAAAAGCAAACTATTTTATTCTTGCACTCTTCATTCTTGCGATGCTCCACATGCTTCGCAATCTCACGCCTGTTTATCTAGTCCTTTATGCAATTACTTCTGCTGCTGTTGTGTTCGATCTAATAGTGCGGAGTGGCCTCTTTGTCAGATCGCTCTCCAATTTTGCTTGGCCAGCCTTTCTTTCGGGATATGTTGTTTCGGTATCTCTGCTGCAGGCCCCGAACTATGGGGATCCAACAATTGGTCTAGCGCGCTTCTTTTTTATCGCACCCCTGGTTTTTGCAATCATAGCATCAATTGAACACCGATCCGCGGCTCTTTTTTTTAGCGCTTGGCTGGCATTTGTCGTAATATCGGCTTTAAGCCTGCCGTTCCAATTCGTTTTTGGACCGATTGGCTGGTTCTCGGAATCATTTGAACGAGCGGGGCTCGAGCGCTTCGGTTCATTGGCGGGAAGTTTAACAACCTTCGGTAACATTGCAGGTGCTGGTGCGTTTTTGTCCCTTGTTATTCCGAGGCGGACATCTGTTTCGGCGTTGTTGCTCGTCATCATCATTGCAGGCGCTGTTGCTTCGCTTCAAAAGGCGGCAATTTTATCTTTGGCTATCGGATTTATCACGGGTATCTGGGTCCGAGGTGTGATGCGATCCACAGCACTCGTTGTTGTGATCATGGTCGTCGTTTCTATGATGATCACATTCATTTTTCTCGATCGATACCTTCAAAATATTTTGATAACTCTATTTGAGACATTTATTGGTACTGCGGACGCTAGAATCGCGAGCGACGTCTCATTTTTACAAAGCATGGTTGATCGCATGACGGAGCTTCCGAGTATTGCGCTCACCTTTCACGGGAGTGATCGCCTTCTCTTTGGTGTAGGCGTTTTTGGAGGAAGTGGCGGTCTTGGTTACAGCGACATACCACACCCTCACAACCTCGTCGTGGAAAACTTCATTGTTTTTGGATTATTTGGCGGTTCAATATGTTTGATTTTTCTTATGCGGTTGTATTTTAAATCCTTGAAAGTCCTACTTCAGACATCCTTTGAGACACGTGGAACGGTGAGGATCGCCGCTGGGTCTCTTGTTAATTTGATAATCCCCTCATTATTCGCTGGTGGGCTATTTTTTCACCCCGCTTCCGCGAGTTTATTTTGGCTTTCCGCTTTGATATTATTATCCCCGAATGGAGATAGGGCATGAAGAGTGTGCTGTTTTGAGGTCTTTCGTCGGAGTTTTGGTTTCGGCTCGTAAGTCGGTTAGGTTTGGAGGTTGGCCGGTCCAGTTCTATTGTGCTGCTGATTGATCGGCTTCTACGATCGATCCGTACCCAACAGGCGGGCCAGTTTTTTTCATGAGCGATCGGCGCCTTGTCTCAAGGAAAGGGCGGCATGAATTGTAACGGGTTTACTGATCAGCAGAGCAAATTGTGCAGAGCTAGCCAGCATTGTCTTTTGGCATGGCGTGGCGAAATTGACGTCGAGCGGGATTGCATCGCGGCAGGCAAGCAAATGCCGAACTCTTTGAGTCTGATCCGAAATTAAGTTGAGTGGTGTCAGTGGATTAGCTTGACGCGAGCCCAAGTCGCTGTTTCACGTGGTTTTGCAACAAACTTCCGGAGTTCAACGATGTGGACTGACACCACCCGGGCGTAGTATGCCCGCATTGACCCTGCTTTGCTTAGCGATTTGACCGATGCCGAATGGGCATTGCTTGAGCCATTGCTTCCGGTGCCTTGCCGCGTGGAGCGATTGCTCAAATGGCCGTTGCTCCGGATCTTCGAGGCAATCCTGTATCTATTGCGCGGAGGGTTGCCTTGGCGGATGCTGCTGCCCTGTTTTCCTCCGGCTTCAACGGTGCGGCGTTGGTTCTACCTGTGGCGCGATAATGGGCTGTGGCTCTCGCTCATTCACGCCCTGATACTGATCGGCCGGGAATTCGTGGGGCGCGAAGCTTCTCCAAGTGCCGGGGTGATCGACAGCGAGAGCGTCAAGACGACCGATAGCGGCGGGCGGCGGGGCTTCGATGCAGGCAAGAAGATCAAGGGGCGCAAGCGGCACATCGTGACCGACATTGATGGCAATCTTGCTCATGCAGTGATCCATCCCGCCGACATGCAGGACCGCGATGGCGCGCCGCTTGTTCTGGCCGAGATCATCCGCCGCCACCCCTGGCTCCGGCACGTCTTCGCCGATGGCGGCTATGCCGGGGACAAGCTTCGCCAAGCCCTGCGCAAAATCGAAAATTGGAAAGTCGAAATCATCAAGCGGTCAGACTACACCAAAGGCTTCAAGGTCTTGCCCAGACGCTGGGTGGTCGAGCGCGCCTTCGCGTGGCTCGGTCGCAACCGACGCCTCGCCAAGGGCTTCGAGCAGACCATCGCCTCGGCAACTGCTTGGCTGTTCATCGCCTCGATCCAGCTCTTCGCACGTCGTATCGCAAGAGTATGAAATCTATCATGATAGTTTTCAATCAGAATCTAACAGGATAGGCAATGGCCTGTTTCTCTCGATAGGCTTCGTTACGTAGACCATTGGCTCAACTGTGTTGAACCACAAAATGACTGCCCAGATGCAATGCTATTTGGATGAAAGCCGAGAATCGGATCACCTTGTCAAAAGCAAGCTTTCGTTTCAGTCAATGTCTTCACTTTCGGCTCGCCCCTGATCGCCATGTCCCATTTGCGAGTCTTTCGCTTTCGTTGTTGACAAAGTGAATGCAGCGATTTGTTGAAAAAGTCACTCATAATGACACTTTTAATTTGATTTTTGGTCAGAGAGTTTTGAAAAAATCGACTTTCTATTGTATCGAGAAGGCGTGAATCATGGAAGTTGTAAACGAACCTGTCCTAATAACGGGCGGCACCGGATCTTTCGGCAAGACGATGCTTTTGGATCTCCTGGAGAAGGGTTATCAGGAGGTCCGCATCCTCAGTCGAGACGAAGAAAAGCAGGATATGCTGCGTAATACGCTCCGAAACCCAAACGTACGCTTTTTCATCGGAGATATCCGCAACGAGGATAGTGTGATGCGTGCCATGGCGGGCGTCCAATCCGTCTTTCATGCTGCGGCACTCAAGCAAGTTCCGTCCTGTGAGTTCTTTCCAATCGAGGCGGTGCGCACAAACATACTCGGATCCGAAAACGTGATCCGCGCTGCTCTTGCTAACAACGTCAAATCTTTGGTTCTCCTTTCGACCGACAAGGCGGTACAGCCAGTTAACGCCATGGGCGTATCTAAGGCGATGATGGAAAAGCTTGGGCAAGCTGCCGCTCGCTCACTTGGTGCTCGTGCAACGACCACGATTTCAATGGTCCGATACGGCAACGTGATGTGTTCGCGCGGTTCCGTCATCCCGCTTTTCATCCAACAGATCAAATCTGGACAGCCGATTAGCATTACTGAGCCGTCCATGACGCGCTTCCTGATGCCTCTGCGGGATTCAGTGGCCTTGGTGCATCATGCCTTCAACCACGCGCGCCAGGGCGATCTGTTTATCCGAAAGGCAGCCGCTTCGAACATTGCTGACCTTGTAAAGGCTCTTGTGGACTTGTTTGGCGTGCCGGAGCATCCGATCAAGGTGATCGGCTGGCGACATGCCGAAAAACTTTATGAAACGCTCGCAACCGCTCAGGAACTCGCCGAGTCGGAGGATATGGGCGATTATTACCGGATTTATATGGATGGCCGAGATCTTAATTACCAAGCATATTTCAGCAAAGGGAATCATCAAACCGCGCAAAGCCAAGATTACCACTCACACAACACCGAGCAACTTGACGTGGAGAAGGTGAAGGCCCTTCTACTTTCTTTACCCGAAGTTTGCAGCGAGTTGGAAGCATGGAAAAACGCCAAATGAAAATCGTCATCACGGGCGCGGGTGGCCTGCTCGGTTGGCATACCGCTGCGGCTGTTCATGCGAGAAACTGCGCTGCGCGCTTCAGGGGAGAAGAGGCACCGTGGGAACTCGTTCAAATTAATCACGCAGACTTCGATAATGATGAAACCCTTGGTGGTGCTATTACTGACGCGGACGTGGTTTTGCATTTCGCGGGCGTCAATCGGGCGCGTCAGGATATCGTCGAAACTGCGAACCCCGCAATCGCTGACCGGTTGGTGAAGATCTGCGCGGAGGTCGATTCCCGGCCGCATGTCGTCTATGCAAATACCATCCACGCGAATGCAGACACCCCTTATGGCCGATCAAAGCGCCGTGCAGGGGAAATTCTGAGGGGTGCGATGGACCGGTACACCAACCTAATCCTGCCTCATATCTTTGGCGAAGGCGCGCGCCCTAATTACAATAATGTGACCGCCACATTTGTCAACGCAGTCATAAAAGGCGAAAAACCGAACATCAATTCAGATGGACGTGTATCGCTTCTTCACGCTGGGGTTGTAGCCAATGTCGCGCTAGAAGCAGTTGAAAATCGCATAATGTTTGATGTGCGTCCGCAATCGTATGACATAGCTGTCAGTGAATTATATCAAATCCTGAAATGTTTTCACTCCGATTACATGGCTAACATTTTTCCCGACCTTAGCAGTGACTTCACCCTTGCATTATTCAACACATATCGCGCAGCGCTCTACCCTACCGGTTTTCCGCGCCCTCTCAAGTTGATATCTGATGCCCGCGGGACGCTCTTTGAGGCGATCAAGGGCGGTGGCGGTGGGCAGGTGTTCCTGTCAACCACCAGGCCGGGTGTAACTCGTGGCGACCATTTCCACATGAGCAAAGTTGAGCGCTTCCTTGTCGTACAAGGAGAGGCCATCATTCGTATCCGTAAGGTTCTGTCAGACGAAGTTTGGGAGTACCGCGTATCTGGAGCTGCTCCCGCCCCTGTCGATATGCCTACTCTGCATACCCATTCAATTGAGAATGTCGGCGAGGGGCCACTTTTGACTCTTTTTTGGACTCATGATTTGTTCGATTCCTTAAATCCTGACACTTATGCTGACAAGGTCCTGCGATGAACCGCTTGAAAGTAATGACCATCCTCGGCACCCGCCCGGAGATCATCCGTCTGTCGCGGACGATGGCGCGGCTGGACCGGTTCACCGACCATGTACTCGTCCACACCGGGCAGAATTATGATTCGGCCTTAAACCAGGTGTTTTTTGATGATCTCGGTATCAGGGCCCCCGATCATTATCTGGGTTGCGGCGGTGGGACGCTGGGGGAAACGCTCGGTAAGATCCTAATCGAGAGCGAGCGGGTTATTGCGTCCGAACGACCCGATGCTGTGCTGGTGCTCGGGGACACCAACAGCGCGATTGCCGCCATCATCGCGCGCCGGATGAAGATCCCGGTCTATCATATGGAGGCGGGTAACCGTTCTTTTGACCGCAACGTGCCGGAGGAGACCAACCGGAAGTTGGTCGATCATATCGCTGACTTCAGCCTCGTTTATACCGAGCATGCTCGCCGGCATCTGTTGGCCGAAGGTTTGCCACATCGTCGGATTTATCTGACTGGCTCACCGATGCGCGAAGTGTTGGATCATTATCGCGCTCAGATCGATGCTTCGGATATTCTGGCGCGCCTCGATTTGGCTGCGCGCGGCTATTTCATTGTTTCGCTGCACCGCGAGGAGAATGTCGATAACTCAGCGCGCCTGACGTCTTTGGTGGAAACGCTGAACACACTCGCGGAGCATTATGACAAGCCGGTCATCGTATCGACTCACCCTCGCACCCGGCTGCGTCTGGAACGGCTGGACCGCGTGACTATGGATGCGCGCGTACGCTATTTGCCGCCATTTGGCTTCCATGATTATAATCATCTGCAAATGCACGCATATTGTGCGATTTCGGACAGCGGAACCATCGCGGAGGAATCGTCGATGCTGGGGTTCCCCGCAATCACGCCGCGTGATGCCGTTGAGCGGCCCGAGGCCATGGATGTCGGCTGCATCATTGTGACAGGCCTGATCCCCGCCGCCATCCTCGATGGCGTGGCTGCCGCAACCGCGGGCTTTGCTGAACGTGCTGCCGCCGGCCTGCCGCAGCCGGTGCCGTTGGACTATACCATCACAAATACGTCGGAACGCGTCGTCAACCTGATGCTCGGAACGGCGCGGCTTTCGAATGGCTGGGATGGAATCAGGGAGAATGATCTGACATGACCATGGCCGCTGCTGCCGCCGACGGCTGGCGTCAGGCCCCCCGGCTTATCCTCCTGACGCAATGGTTCGATCCTGAGCCGACTTTCAAGGGTCTGGTGTTTGCTCGAGCGCTTTTGGCGCGCGGCTATGACGTCGAAGTCGTGACAGGCTTTCCCAATTATCCGGGCGGCAAGGTCTTTCCCGGTTACAAGATCCGCCCGATGCAGCGCACGACTGTCGGTGGCATCGCCGTAACTAGGTTAGCGCTCTATCCAAGTCATGACGCAGGCGCGGTTGGCCGTGTGCTCAACTATGTCACCTTTTTTCTGACCGCCTGGCTGTATCTCACTTTCGTTGCGCGGCGGGCGGATATTGTATATGTCTATCACCCGCCGCTCACAGTGGGTCTCGCGGCTGTGGGAGCAAAATTCTTCCGCCGGACGCCGACCGTTATCGATATCCAGGATATGTGGCCCGACACGCTTGCGGCGACCGGCATGATCGCCAACGCCCGGGCTTTGCGTGTGATTGGTGCGCTATGCCGCTGGCTTTATCGGCGCGTCAACCACATTGTCGTGCTATCTCCGGGTTTCCGGCGTCTGCTGATTGAGCGCGGCGTCCCGAAAGCCAAGATCAGCGTCATCCCCAACTGGGCGGACGAGGCGGCCATCGGCAGCGCCGCCGCAAGTGGCCCGGTGCCTGATTTGCCGGGGCGGTTCCGCCTGTTGTTTGCTGGCAATATGGGGCGTGCGCAAAAGCTGGATACCGTGCTCGATGCGGCGACGCTGTTGCGGAACGTCAGGCCTGATATCGCGGTCATCTTGCTCGGCGGCGGGCTGGAAGTGCCACGATTGCAGGCCCGAACGAGCGCTGAGGGGCTCAGCAACGTTCATTTTCTGCCAGCCGTGCCTATGGCCGAAGTCGGCGCCTATCTCGCGGCGGCTGACGCTTTGCTCGTGCATTTGCGGGATGATCCATTATTCGCCATCACTATCCCGTCCAAAATGCAGGCTTATCTGGCGGCCGGCCGGCCCATGATCATGGGTGTCGCTGGCGACGCGGCTGAAATCACGACGGCTGCGGCGGCCGGATTGGTTGTCCCGTCCGAAGCTGCCGAAGCATTGGCGAGCGCGATCGAGACGCTCGCGGATATGCCAGCAGAACGGAGGGCTGCGATGGGAGAGGCGGGCCGGCGATATTATGATACCCATCTGAGCCTCGATCACGGGGTGGCAGCCTTTGATAACGTGTTCAGGTCAGTAATGCGCGTTCCCCGAACCAGTGCTACATGAAACGGCTGATCGACATCGTCGGTGCTCTGATCGGGCTCATACTGCTGTCACCCGTGATGCTGGTAGCAGCGGTGCTGATTGCCCGCAACATGGGCCGCCCGGTGCTGTTCCGGCAGGTACGTCCGGGGTTAAGCGGACGCCCTTTCACGATGGTGAAATTCCGAACCATGCGCGATGCGCACGACGCAAACGGCACACCGCTCGCCGATGCGGACCGGCTCACGCGTCTGGGCGTCACGCTGCGGGCGACCAGCATTGATGAGCTGCCCGCGCTGTGGAACGTCCTGCGCGGGGACATGAGTTTGGTCGGACCGCGCCCGCTATTGATGGATTACCTTCCGCTTTACACACCCGAGCAGGCGCGGCGGAATGACGTTCGGCCAGGGATTACAGGCTGGGCGCAGGTCAATGGCCGCAACGCGATCAGCTGGCCCGAGAGGTTCGCGCTGGACACATGGTATGTCGACAACAGAAGCCTTTGGCTCGACATCCGCATCCTCGTGCTGACGGTGCTGAAAGTCGTCCGGCGCGATGGCATCAGCGCCGCCGGAGAAGCAACCATGCCGCGATTTACAGGGGGAGAGACATGACAAAGCTGATCGGGATCTATGGCGCAAGCGGCTTTGGCCGCGAAGTCATGGCGGTTGCCCGCCTTCAATGCGCGGAGCAAGGCGCAGAATTAGTGTTTATCGACGACAGTCTGGCTGCTGCCATGTCGAACGGTCATCAGGTAGTCACCTTTACCGACTTTTGCAGCCTGCCCGCCGATGAACGCTTGGTGACGATTGCCATTGCGGACGCCAAGGTGCGTGAAAAGCTGGCAGGGCGTTGCCGTGAAGCGGGTGTTTCGCAATTTGATATCTGCGCGGCAAATGTGTTTGTCGGTGACGAGGTGAAGGCGGGCGAAGGCGCCATATTGCAGCCTTTTGTCTGCTTGACCGGCAACATCAGCATTGGCCGTTGTTTTCATGCCAACATTTATAGCTATGTCGCGCATGATTGCGAGATCGGTGATTTCGTGACTTTTGCGCCTGGTGTGAAATGCAACGGCAATGTCCACATTCACGATCATGCCTATATCGGTACCGGCGCGATCTTGCGGCAGGGCACGCCCGAGAAGCCGCTGACAATTGGTGCGGGTGCGGTTATCGGCATGGGCGCAGTCGTGACGAAGGATGTGGCGCCGGGCGTAACCGTCGTTGGCAATCCTGCCCGCCCGCTGGTAAAGGAATGACATGCTCAATACCGCACTACCCGTCTGGCCAAGTTTTACCGAGGAAGAGGTGGCCGCCGTTACCGCAGTGCTGCGTTCCAATCGGGTTAATTACTGGACCGGTCAGGAATGCCGTGCTTTCGAGCGCGAATTTGCCGCCTGGGCTGGAACAGAGCACGCCATCGCGCTGGCCAACGGAACAGTCGCGCTCGATCTCGCCTTGCAGGGGCTCGGCATCGGCGCCGCATATGGCGGGAGCGCTGAGGACGAAGTGATCGTGACACCGCGCACGTTCTTGGCGTCAGTCAGCTGCGTGGTGAATGCCGGCGCCATACCGGTGTTCTCGGATGTCGATGCCGACAGTGGCAATATTTCGGCTGCGACCATCGCGCCGGTCCTGACGGCACGGACTAAGGCGATTATTCCGGTGCATCTTGCAGGATGGCCGGTCGACATGGATCCGATCATGGATCTCGCCCGTCCATTGGGCATTAAGGTCATCGAAGATTGTGCGCAGGCTCACGGCGCCCGATACAAGGGGCGTAGCGTTGGCAGTATCGGTGACGTTGGCGCCTGGTCCTTTTGTCAGGACAAGATCATGACCACCGGTGGGGAAGGTGGGATGGTTACGCTTAATGACCGAGATCTCTGGTCGCGTATGTGGTCGTTTAAGGACCACGGCAAGAGCTGGGACGCCGTGTATGAACGCGCGCATCCGCCGGGGTTTCGTTGGGTGCATGAAAGCATCGGCACCAATTGGCGAATGATGGAAATGCAGGCGGCGATTGGCCGCATCCAATTGAGAAGGATGGCGGAATGGACGGCGGCGCGGGAAGCGAATGCGGCGATGCTTACCGCCGGTTTGGCGCCATTTGCTGGCCCGAACGGATTTTTGCGGTTGCCGACGCTTCGGTGCAGCGGCTGTCCGAGATGCGATGCGGCTAAGGGGTGTCGCCACGCAAATTACAAGTTATATGCCTATCTTCGGCCCGAGCGGCTACCCGCAGGATGGGATCGCGATGCCATTGTCAGGGCGATTGAGGCGGCAGGGTTTCCTGCCTATCAGGGTAGCTGCTCCGAAGTCTATCTTGAGAAAGCCTTTGATGGGTCCGGCTGGCGTCCCGCTGAGCGACTGCCGGTCGCAAGGCTGCTCGGGAAAACCAGCATCATGTTCCTGATCCATCCGACCATAGATGCAGGGACAATGGCACGCTATACTGCAGCAGTGGCGGGTGTGATGGCACAGGTGCTGGCCAACGCTCCATTTGCCGCAACGGCCCATGAAGGCCGCGGTCTGATCCCGACCGGAGCGTAGGCCGGGTTTATGCTGCGAGCGCTGCGGCGTCCGGCCCCCAGTTCCACGGCAGGAGCTGGTCGAGCTGGCTTGCCGGGTGATCGGCAATGCGGGCAAGGATATCGACGAGCTCCTGCCGCACGTGCACTGTGACCTGCCCCCCGCTGATCCCGCGGTCATAACGAGAGTCTGCCGGTTTGATATTCGTGCACGCCCGCCGGCACAAGCGCGCCGGGTGGGACGCTTCCATCTTGCAGGAACGCCCGGCGCGCTTGTGCCGGCGTTCGGTTCCCCAGAGATGAGTGCGGTCTGACGTTGTTGTAGTCGTAGCGCCAGACCGCCAGCTTGGCCTCTGCTTCTTCAGCCTTCTGGAGCGCGGAAACTAGCAGCGCCTTGAGCGCTTCAACGTCGTTCGGAAGGGGCGAGATGACGGCTTCCATAGGAGGGATGGAATCATGTTCCACCCTCTGCCGCAAGGGCAAAATGCGCCTCTTCGACGATTATCCGGCGCTCTGCGGCCGCCACGTATACTGCGGGTTGCGCCAATCGATCCCCTCCAGCAGGCAGGCCAGCTGCGAGGGGGTCAGCGATACCGTTCCCTCAGTCGCCGAGGGCCACACGAACCGGCCCTTCTCGAGCCGCTTGGCGTAGAGCGACATGCCGATCCCGTCGTGCCAGATGATCTTGATCAGCGATCCTGCGCGGCCGCGGAAAACGAACAGATCGCCGCCATGGGGATTACGCTTCAAGCCCTGCTGCACCAGCAGCGCCAGGCCCTGCATGCCCTTCCTCATATCCGTGTGGCCCAGCGCGATCCACACCCGCGCGCCGGGAGGGATCATCGCAGAGCCTTCAGCGCCGCCGCCACCAGCGCCGGCGACGCCGCAGCAAAAACGCTCAGCCGCTTGCCGCGCGGCAGGTCGATGATCATCGCGGGGTGCTCGGTGCAGCTCGCGGCCGCCGCGGGATCCTCGCCCACCACTGCTTCGGCGAACACCGCCGCCGGCAGCGCCTCGGGCAGCTCTGCTTCCTGCGCTACCCCTGTATCCAGCAGCTTGCGCCGCCAAGTGTAGATCAACCCGGACGAGACGTCATGGCGGCGGCAGACATCGGCAACCCTCGCACCCGGCGCGAACGCCTCAGCCACGATCTGCAGCCGTTCCTCAGTAAGCGGTGTTCTCAGGCCACTTGGGCGTGGGGCAGGAGCTCGTCGATCCGCGATGCGGGGTGACCGTTTGCGAGGCTGGAGAGGGTCGCGGTCAGCCAAGTATGCGGGTTGATGCCGGTGAGTTTGCAGTTTTCGATGAGCGTGGCGATCACCGCCCAGTTGTCGCCGCCCTCGTCGGAGCCTGCGAACAGGGCATTCTTACGGTTGAGAGCCAGCGGGCGGATGGCGCGCTCGACGGCATTGTTGTCGAGGTCGATGCGGCCATCGTCGAGGAAGCGGATGAGACCGTCCCAGCGGGGCAGCGTATAGCGGATCGCCTCGCCGAGACGGCTCTTGGCGCTGACCTGCCGACCGCGTGCTTCGAGGAACCTGTAGAGGTCGTCGACGATCGGACGGCTGCGCTAGGCGCGGGCGTCGCAACGCGCGTCAGCAGATAGGCCGCGGATCTCGTCTTCGATGGCGTAGAGCGACGCAATGCGGCGCAGAACTTCGGCTGCCACGGGAGAGTTCTCGGCCAGCTCGTAGAACTTGCGGCGCACGTGCGCCCAGCAGAACGCGAGCCGGATCTGCTGATGACGGCGGGCAAGAGCGGTGTAAGCGCCATAGCCATCGACCTGCAGGATGCCCGCAAAGCCTTGAAGATGCATCTCGGGCCGCGCGGCCTTGCGATCGGCGGCATAGACATAGGCGACCAGCGGCGGGTCGCTGCCACCCCATGGTCGGTCATCGCAGGCATAGGCCCAGATCTGGCCGGTCTTCGTTCGCTTGCGCCCCGGCTCGAGCACGGGCGCGGTGGTCTCGTCAGCGAACAATCGCTCTGATCGTCGCAATCGCTCGAGGATGTGGTCGCGCAAGGGGCGCAGATACCATGCTGCCCTGCCGACCCAGTCTGCAAGGGTGGAGCGATCCAGCTGGATGCCCTGCCGGGCATAGATCTGCGCTTGCCGGTAGAGCGGCAGGTGATCGGCATACTTGGCGACCAGCACCTGCGCGATCAGCGCTTCGGTGGGGATGCCGCCTTCGACGATCCGTGCCGGCGCCGGAGCCTGCACGACCGCGTTCTCGCACGAGCGGCAGCCATAGCGCGGGCGGCGGGTGACCAGCACGCGGAAGGTGGTGGGGACGACATCGAGGCGTTCGGCGATATCCTCGCCGATCTGGTGGAGCGCGCCGCCTCAGCACGAACAGGCCTTATCCTCAACGTCGACGACCTGCTCGATCCGCTCGAGATGGGCGGGCAGCGATCCGCGGTTGGTCTTGCGCGGGCGTTCGCCCCTGGCCTTGGGCACCGCGGCATCACGTGCAGCCTGCGCGCTGCCCAGCGCCGTCTCGATATCCTCCAGGGCTAGCTCGAACTGATCGGGGTCCAGTTGCTCGGACTTCCGGCCAAAACGGTGCCGCTGGAACGCTTCGATGATCGCCTGCAGCCGCTCGATCCGAGCATCGGCCTTGCCCTTGGCATCTGTCGATGCCGGATGTATTCTCCCCAAAAGTGCCGAACGA
The DNA here is from genome assembly GCF_002952215.1 of Porphyrobacter sp. HT-58-2. NCBI lineage: Bacteria > Pseudomonadati > Pseudomonadota > Alphaproteobacteria > Sphingomonadales > Erythrobacteraceae > Porphyrobacter > Porphyrobacter sp. HT-58-2. The sequence continues at coordinate 1,926,127 of NZ_CP022600.1, forward strand.
AAATTCCCCAGTTTGAGGTGAGCGCCAATTCGCTCCGGGGCTAGCCCCGGAGCGAATTGGCAACGACCCACACGGATCACCCCTATGCTTCCCGGATCGACGGGAGGCGTGGCTGGTGATCAGACTTGAGGAAATTGTCATGATCCATGACTTGAAGCGGCAGGGACTGTCGGTGTCCGCGATTGCGCGGCAGACGGGCCTTGACCGCAAGACGGTACGCAAACACCTGGCCTGCGGCGTGAAGGCGCCGGTCTACAAGCCCCGGCCACCGCGTCCGCGTGAGCTGGAACCCTATGAGCCGTACCTTCGCGATCGCGTCGCGCTGTATCCCGGGTTGTCTGGCAAGCGCTTGTTCCGCGAAATCGCTGCGATGGGGTTCAAGGGCGGCTACACGACTGTCACGGACTTCCTGCGCCAGTGCCGCCCGCCGCGAGTGGTCCAGTTCGAACGGCGCTTCGAGACACCGGCGGGACGGCAGGCCCAGGTCGACTTCGCCCAGTTCAAGGTGGCGTTCAGCGATGAGCCGGGTGTGACCCGGATCTTCTGGCTGTTCTCGATGGTGCTGGGTCATAGCCGCTGGCTGTGGGGCCGGTTCTGTCCGACCCAGGATCTGCAGACGGTGATGCGCTGCCACATCGACGCCTTCGATGCGATGGGCGGTGCCCCGTCAGAGGTGCTCTACGACCGCATGAAAACCGCGGTGATCGATGAGGATGCCGAGGGTATCGTGATCTACAATCGGTCGCTGGTTGCCTTGCTGGACCATTACGGCGCTTTGCCGCGTGCATGCCGGCCCTATCGGGCCAAAACCAAGGGCAAGATCGAACGGCCTTACCGCTATATCCGTCAGGACTTCTTCCTTGGCCGCACGTTCCGCAACGCTGATGACCTGAACCGGCAGTTCCGCGAATGGCTGGACACGGTCGCCAATGTTCGGCTGCATGCCACGACCCGGCGGATCGTGAGCGAGCACTTTGCTGAGGAGCAACCCGCACTGACGGCCTTGCCTGCAGCGCCTTACAATGCGGTGCTCACGATCGAGCGGCGGGTCAGCCATGAAGGCATGGTCTCGGTTGGCGGCAATCTGTACTCGGTGCCCGACGCCACGCGCAAACGGGTCGTGGAAGTGCAGAATCATCCCCGTGAGATCAGGATCTTCGAGGATCGCAAGCTGATCGCGGTGCATCCGGTTCTTGATGGTCGCAATCAGCGCCGGGTTGATCCGTCCCATCGGCGGCTTGCTCAACCCCGCGCGGCAACAGTGCCGCCGCCTGCAGGGCTTGAGATTACGAGGCGCTCGCTGGGCTTCTACGAGGCGGTGGGACGGCGACTGGCTGGCAGCGAGGTGCGGCCATGACGGAGATCATCGACCGTATCCGCACGAGCCTGGTTGGACTGAGAATGCCCCGTGCGCTCGAGGTGCTTGATCATACCATGCGGTGTCTGGAGCGCGGCGAAATGACCGCGCTTGAAGCCATCGATATCCTGCTCTCGCATGAGCATGGCAATCGGGAAAGCAGGCGCTTCACTGTCGGGCTCAAGACCTCACGGCTCATGCCCATGAAAACCCTTGAAGGCTTCGACTTCTCGTTCCAGCCTTCGCTGGATCGCGGCCGCATCCTCGCACTGGCGCAGCTCGACTTCATCGAGCGCGGCGAGGTGGTCCATCTGCTGGGACCGCCGGGCACGGGCAAGAGCCATCTGGCGACAGCTTTGGGCGCGGAGGCTGTCCGGGCTGGCAAGCGGGTTTACCGCGCCAGTCTGGCTGAGGTGATCGACATGCTGGTGCGCGCCGAGCGCGATGGGCGGCTTCCTGAACGGCTCCGGTTCTTCAACCGGAACACCCTTCTGATCGTCGACGAGATCGGCTACCTCCCGGTGACGCCGGGCGGTGCCAACCTCTTCTTCCAGCTGGTCAACTCCCGTTACGAGAAGGGGGCGATGATCCTCACATCCAACCGCGGCTTTGCTGAATGGGGTGAGGTGTTCGGGGATCCGGTGGTTGCAACGGCCCTGCTGGATCGCCTGCTGCACCATGCCATCGTCATCCAGATCGAGGGCGCAAGTTACCGCTTGCGCGCCCACTCCGACCTCGTGCCCGAGCACACCAGAGCGATCTCCGCCATCACCCCGCCGCCACCGCCAAAGAGACGCGGAAGGCCACCGAAGGAGCGCACACACGATCACTGGAACGGCTGATCACCGAAAACACAAACTGGGGAATTTCAACCCGGCACTTCTGGGGAAATTTTAGTCAGCGTTGACAGCATCGCTGAGATCGGCCAATGCGCGGGCCTGTTCGAGGACGAGCGCGCGCAGCGCATCGACGTCATCGGGAAGGTCCGCTTCGAGGAGCATGACCCAGTTGAATCAGTCCGCACGCACCCCGTCAAGCAGCAATCTGGGGCGGGATCGGACGGCGTCCACCATGCACGCGGCGCCAGTCCAGACCCTCGAGCAAAGCACCCAGTTGGGCGGCGGTCAGCCGCATCACGCCCTCCTGGATCCGGGGCCATCGGAAGGTGCCTTGCTCCAGTCTCTTGGCCTTCAGGCACAGGCCCGTTCCGTCCCACCAGATGAGCTTGATGCGGTCGGCGCGCTTGGCGCGGAACACGTAAATCACGCCCGAATAGGGCCTGCCGCCATACTCGGCCGCTACCAGCGCCGCGAGCGAGTCCGCTCCCTTCCTGAAATCCACGGGCTTCGTCGCCACCATCACCTTCGTGCCGGGCGCTGGGCCGATCATCGTTGCACCTGCAATGCCTGCAACACGGCAGTTGCGAGGTCGGGCTTTGCTGCGCGTCCGATCCGAACCACTGCGCCCGCTACCTCAACTTCGATCGCGACATCATCCGATAGGGGCTTGGGGCAGTCCGCAACCACCGGGATGAAGGCTGGGCCGGTCTCGTGCTCGGGCGGCCGGCTCGCCTCGAGTGCATACCGCAGCTCGCGCCGCCAGGTGTAAAGCAGTGACGATCGGACATCGTGCTCGCGGGCAAAGGCCGCGACGTTGCCGCAGCGCTCCATCTGCGCGACCATCGCCAGCTTCTGCTCCAGCGTCCACGTCCGCCGGCGGCCTGCCATCGCACGCAGAACCTCGGCACGCCCCATAGGCTCCAGACCCACTCCAGACCTGGTGTCCAGTCCGCTCGTAACGATGCCATGATCCATGACCCCAAGCGTCTGAACCAATCAGCCGTCAGCGCAAGGTGGGGCCCAGACAGCGCTTACGTTCCTCATCGCTCCACCGGCGGCGCCGCTCCGGCCCCGAAAATACCCGTCACCTGACCCACTGACCCGCTCCAAAGCACACTCTTAAGAGCACGCTTAAGAGCGCTCGCTACCTACCCACGCAAGGCGGCCCCCGCCGGATGGATACGATCGACGAGCTCCTGCCACACGCTCACGTGGCCTGAAAACACCGCTTACCCTTCGCTCAGGGAAGACTCTACATCAAATCGAGGGAGCCAGCGGGGGGCAGGTCACGGCAGACCTCCGCGACGGGCGTGCCTTCCTCGCCCTGCTTGATGACGAACGCCTTCTGCGCGTCCGTGAACTTCGATGCCTTCATGCCGTAACTCCTCGCCCAGCCAAGGATGTCTACAGCGGAAAACTCTAGCAACGAATGGTCCAGCTTTCAGGTGGCAGAGCAATCCAAAGCGCTCGTTAGTATCAGAACCTACTTGCCAAACAGCACGCGATTAGACGACCCCATCATATCGCCGTTTTTGCGCCTGTGGAGGCCAAGCACTCTAGGGTCAGTGCAGCATCAGAGGTTGCCCAAGTCAGATCGCCGATTTTGTCATCCGCAGGCATGTAGTGAAGCGGCATTTTTTCCAAAATTGCCCTAACTTCCGAAAGGTCGAATTTACTACATGCATTCTGCAGCAGTTCGAGCTTTTCCATAAGATCGCTCAGGGGCAGAGACACCTCAGATGCAGTGAAGATGCGGGGGTGTTCTGTTGACTCGGGATCATTTCCTAGCAGCAACTCTTCGTAAAGCTTTTCGCCCTTCCGGAGGCCGGTGAAGTTGATGGCAATATCAGCATCTTCAGGATTCCCCTCACTGGCATGATTGACGAAATAAGGCTTGAGGCCATGAAGCTTTACCATGGTAACCGCAAGATCCGCAATCTTCACCGGATTTCCCATGTCCAAGATAAAAACGTCGCCGCCTTGAGCCATGGCGCCCGCCTGGATTACAAGCTGCGAGGCTTCGGGAATCGTCATAAAATATCTCGTGATCTCTGGGTGCGTGACCGTCACTGGCCCACCGCTTTCAATCTGCGCCGCGAAGCGCGGAATCACGGAGCCCGACGAGCCAAGCACATTGCCAAACCGAACCATGGAGTAGATCGTCCCGGTATCTTGCTGGGCCAGGCCCTGACAAATCAATTCGGCAATACGCTTTGTGGCGCCCATTACATTTGTAGGCCGCACCGCTTTATCGGTGGAGATAAGAATGAAGCGCTCGACACGATTTTCGTGCGCCGACCTTGCAGCGGCCAGTGTGCCAAAAACGTTGTTGCGGATCCCCTCAACAACATTCTCCTCGACGATCGGGACGTGTTTGTACGCGGCCGCATGGTAGATGGTCTCGACCTTAAAGGCCTTCATCACGGAGCCGAGGCGCGCTTCGTCCTGAACTGATCCCAAAATCGGGATGATCTTGGTACTTGTCCCAAGCCGCTTTCCTGCTTCCGAAAGTTCTCCTTCGATGGAGTAGAGCGCTAGCTCGGATATCTCGTAAAGTACGAGCGCCAGAGGGTCCTGATCCAAAATCTGCCGGCACAGTTCGCTTCCGATCGAGCCACCTGCTCCGGTGACCATCACGACTTTGCGTGTTATGCTCTGCCCGAGCAGTTGCTCGTCGGGCGGAACTGGGTCTCTGCCAAGAAGCTCCTCAGGCGTGACATGGCGAAGCTGAGATATCTTGGCCTTGCCGGCGATGATGTCTGACAGGCTCGGGATAGTTTTCACCTCGAGGTCGAGCATTTCCAAGTGTGACAAGATCTCTCGGCGTCTTGCGGGACCGATGTTGGGCACTGCCAAAAGGATAGCATCGAGCGGCATGCTGATCTTCAATTGCGTCAGCTCATTTGGCGCATAAACGCGGCAGCCGCCAATGATCAGGCCTTGCAATCGAGGATCGTCGTCGATGAAGGCAATCGGGGAATAATCCCGACCGTGGAATAGCGAGTTAAGGAGCTCAAGACCTGCCTCGCCCGCGCCATAGATTGCCACGGGCCGCTTTGATAGCTGCAAGGGGCCGCGAAAAATCTGTCGAACAAGGAACCGGAAGCCGCCGATGGACAGAAGCGCAAAGGTGGCCGTCATGATCGGTACCGACCTAGGTATTCCTCGGTCTCCAAACGCATTGAGCAGCAGCATCGCGAACGCCAACACCGCAACACCGCGCCCGATTGCGACAATAATCCGTCCGGTCAGAAAGCGGACCAGGGTCCTATAAAGGCCGGAGAGCCCGAATGTTGCAAGCGCTGCTGCTGCGGAGAGGGCAAATACCAGCCAGACCTTGAGATTATTGGCAAAGGCCACGCTTTCCAGACGGATGGCCATGGCAAAAGTGAAGCAGCCCAAAAGGACCACGCTGTCTGCAGCAACCTGAATGGCGATCTTTGCTGGCCGGTTGGTGCCCGCCAAAAGCTTGACAAGGCGGTTCATCAAATGCCCCAGTCTGGCGATTGCGACTATTTCCATGGCGAGCTCTCTAGAGGACGCTGTTTCAGCGGGCAACTCTAACAAACGCCTGCTATATGAGCGTCGCAGCACCCGAGCTTAGGCCAAAACATTTTGCCGCGCCTGCTCCAGGTACTGGGCGAGTACGGTGACCGACTTCCGCCCCCCGCGCGCATGATGGCCGCGATATCGAATCCGCGCTTCAAGAGATCCCGCGCAGCCCCGACCCGCATAGAGTGTCCACTGAATGCTGCGATCTCGGCAGCTGTTAGACCGGCTTTGGCAGCGGCTTCATAGATGATCCGGCGGACGGTGGTTTTCTCGCGGCAGCGGTCGATAATCTTTCCTCTGTAGATCGGGCAGAACAACCATTGCGTGCCCGGGCCTCTCATGGCCACCCAGCCGCGTAGCAGGTCGGCGGTGCGCCGTGAGGTGTAGGCAATTTGACCGTTGCGGAACGGGTCTGACTTGCTACGACGGATAAACACCCGAAGCGTACCGGTCCCGTCGTCGGTTACATCGCTATCGCGCAGCCCCACAAGTTCGGATTGCCGGGCCAAGAGCCCATATCCAAGCGCCAGCATCGCGCGATTTTGGTCGTGTCCCCGGCCGTGGTGTAGGTTCTGAGGGTTAGCGCTGCTGGCTGGCTGCGCGCTTTCGATATAGCGCTGTAGCAGCCAGCCAGCAGCGCGGGTGGTCACCGCAGTTTTCGGATAGGTTTGGGTTGCGAAGCTCGAACCTGGAGAACCACGATGACCGATTCCTTGATGCACTTGCGCGCGCTGGTCGAGAAGGCCCCCGACGCGGATATTTTGCGCGACATGATCTCGTTTGCCGCCGGGCGGTTGATGGAGATGGAGGTTGGCGGGCTGACAGGCGCTGGCCACGGTGAGAAGTCCGCTGATCGGCTTGTCCAGCGCAACGGCTATCGCGAACGCGACTGGCAGACGCGCGCTGGCACGGTAGAGCTGCGCATCCCCAAGCTTCGCAAAGGCAGTTACTTCCCCGGCTTCCTCGAGCCACGCCGGATGGCCGAACGGGCGCTGACGGCGGTGATCCAGGAAGCCTATGTGCACGGTATCTCGACCCGCTCGGTCGATGATCTGGTCAAGGCGCTGGGCATGGATGGCATTTCGAAGAGCCAGGTCAGCCGCCTGTGCGAAGAGCTCGACGAGAAGGTGAACGCCTTCCTTGATCGCCCGATCGAGGGCGACTGGCCCTACCTTTGGATCGACGCCACCTATGTCAAAGTCCGTCAGAATGGCCGGATCGTATCGGTTGCGGTTATCATCGCGGTCGGCGTCAACAGCGATGGACGCCGCGAGGTGCTGGGCATGGATATCGGGCCGTCGGAGGCCGAACCCTTCTGGACTGCGTTCCTGCGCAAACTGACGCGCCGAGGGCTGCGCGGGGTGAAGCTGGTAATCTCCGATGCGCACGAAGGCATCAAGGCGGCTGTCTCCAAGCTGCTGTGTGCTACATGGCAACGCTGCCGTGTCCACTTCATGCGCAATGCGCTGGCCCATGCCGGAAAGAGCGGTCGGCGCGTCGTGTCCGCGTTCATCGGCACCGCCTTCGCACAGGAAACGCCCGAGGCGGCCAGTCAGCAATGGCGCTCCGTTGCCGACCAGATGCGCCCAAAACTGCCAAAGCTCGCCGCTTTGATGGACGATGCCGAGCCTGACGTGCTGGCCTACATGACGTTCCCAAAGGAGCATCGGGCCAAGTTACACAGCACGAATCCCATCGAACGTTTAAACGGCGAAATCAAACGCCGCACCGAAGTCGTCGGGATCTTCCCCAACGAGGGCGCGATCAACCGCCTGATCGGCGCGATCCTCATGGAACAATCCGACGAATGGGCTGTCCAGCGGGCACGCTACATGACACTTGAAACCATGGCGCCAGTCAGCGACAATCCCATCGTCATGCTGTCAGCTGTGCCTGGCGCATGACCGGCTCAAACCGATGCCGAAATCGGCGGTAGCCCAGATAAGCTACACCACGCCGTGGGACACGATCTGTGAATTCGTTTGATCCTCCGGAGCGCCAGACTGAGCCATAAGTTGGGTAAGGCAGCTTCAGTAGCCGGTGGGCCTTGCGGATCGCGTACAGCCGGCGCAGAGCATTGGACGGTGCCTTGTCCTCGGTCTGGTCCTTGAGGAACTCGAATACCCGCTCGAGCAGCGTGGGGAATGGATCGGAAATCCCGCGGGCAAGACACCAGTTCTCGAACGCTTCGGCATCGGGCTGATAGCTGCGCATCGTCGTCGTCGGGTCGGCGCCCTCGATGTGCGCGAACTGGCCGTGCCAATCAGACAGAACCTTGGTGCCTTTTGTCACTCATGCGGCGGATGAAGCAGCAAACAGCTCATCGCCGAGCTTGGTGATTTTCTCCCGTCAGGCAAGCCGCGCGAGCCAATGCTCCGGGATGCCCTGCACACCCCAGGTTGCGCCCGCTAGCTGGCCCGCAATTGCTGCGATCGTGTCGACCTATTGAGCCGGAGCAAATGCTCGATAATGCGCAATGGCCCTTTTTTTGCCAGTCCGTGCTTTTTCGCGTTTCGGGAAAGCGCTCGCGAAGCCTTTCTCATTACCGTGAAGCTCGCTACGGAGAGGCAACATGGCGGAAAAGGGCACTTGAAGTTGACAAATGGGCGGAAGATTATCCGGCGGCTCTCGGTATCGGCCATTTCGGACACATGGGCATCGAAGCGAGAGTCGCACTGGGTATGGGTAGGGGCATTCATTGTAGCTCTTGCCCTTCTTGGCGGCAGCTCGCGGCCAGACCCTGTTCAGAACGCACTTCTGCAGCCGATCGCGGCTCTCTTGCTGATCCCAGCAATCGTTAAGCTTCGTGGGCGAGATCTGGAGCGGGGGAGGGCGCTCTGCATCTTTCTCGCGTCTTTGCTGGTTTGGATGACAATTCAGCTCCTGCCTTTGCCATCTGGCTTTTGGGTAGAACTTCCCTCCATGCCTGTGATTGATGAAATCGATCAGCTTGCTGGAATTGAGGACGCCTGGCGTCCGATGTCTGTGGCTCCTTTTCGCGGGCTGAACTCGCTTTTTGGCCTCATCATTCCCCTGAGCGCCCTATTGCTCGCTCTGACCATGAGGTGGCCGTCGCGACTTTTGCTGTTTGCTATTGTCGCCATTGGCCTGATCGATGCCTTGTTTGGCATGCTTCAGGTCGTCGGTGGTGCCGGAAGCGTGTTCTATCAGTATGCGTTCTCCGGAAGTGGTGTCCCCGTCGGCATCTTTGCCAACGAGAACCATTCTGCCGTCTTCTCGGCTATAGTCTTGCTGATTTTGACGAGGCTCGCGCTTGAAGCGCCCGCGCAGAAAGATCCGCCTTGGGTAAGGCTGTCGTTTGCTCCAGCATTCATCCTGATCCTACTGTCGGTTCTGATTACCGGTTCGCGGGCCGGCTTTATTGCAGCGCTCGCTGCGCTTGTTGCATCGTCATGCATGATATGGCCGGCCATGCGCCGGTCTCTGATGGCTGAGGGACAGAAGCAGCACAGACCAATCTGGCGAAGCCCGGCTGGTCTAGCCCTTGGTGGATGTGCAATGGCGATTTTGCTGGTTGTTTTGGCATTCATCTGGTTCGAGCGAACGCCGGCGATGGACGATATTCTCGAGCATAGTTCCTTTGAGGATTTGCGTTGGTCGCTGTTGCCGATCCTTACCAGCATGGCTTCCGAACACTGGCTCGTGGGAACTGGTTTCGGATCATTTGATGCTGTTTATCGCTCGTATGAGCCAACCGCGCTTCTCTTACCCGCCTACGTCAATCATGCGCATAACGATTGGCTGCAATTGATCATCGAGGGTGGGTTGCCATCGATGATCATTTTTTCCGGATTGCTGGTATGGATCATGTGGGCTGTCGCTTTGGCGGGCAGGGGAACTCCGCTGAGACGCGAGAGATTGATATTCTGGTTGGCCGCCTTAGCCATTATCGCGGCGGCTTCTTTTGTGGACTACCCGCTTCGTACCCCGTTGTTTCAGGCAGTAGGGGTTTGGTTGCTGATTTGCCTCTCGTCGGACCGCGTGAACTTGGCTTCCAATTGACACGCCCGAGGAATCCTGACTCTTTGATAGGGGGTTGGCGTGCTGCAGCGATCCGCTAAGGGTGCTTTCGAGAATCAAAGGGGCACCATGAGCAAGCTTCCGAAATACCTTCTTATTGCTGCCATCGCTGGCTTGGTTGCAGGCTGCGCGGTCAATCGTAGTGTTGGCCTCGCGCCCGAAGTGACACTGACTACGCTTGAGGATCTGCCCCCTCCGCGTGGCGATATCTCCTACCTCATCGGTCCTCAGGAAAAGCTTGAGATCGAGGTCGTAGGCGCGAAGACATTGAGCGGAACCTTCCTCACCGACGTCGATGGACAACTGGCCTTTCCGTTCATCGGAACGGTTGTCCTTGACGGTAAGTCTCCGGCTGAGGCGTCAAACCTGATCGCGGAGCGCCTTCGCGGGCGCTATCTCCGCGACCCCCAAGTTCGTGTAATCCCTGAGGACTTTCCGGTTCCCTCTGTTTCCGTTGGTGGCGAGGTCAGGAAGCCCGGGAGTTATCCGGCGATCGGCAAGCAGACACTGCTGCGGGTGGTCAACCAGGCCGAGGGTCTGACGCAATATGCGAAAGCCGATGATGTTCTCGTTCTGCGGACCGTTGCGAATGAGCGTTACATCGGCGTTTACAACCTCAGGGCCATTGAACGCGGCAATTATCCTGACCCGCAAATCTTTCCCAATGATGTCGTGATAGTTGGAAACTCTCCTGAGCGTCGCAGGCTTGAAGAGCTCCTGCAAATCTTCCCGCCCCTTATCACAAGCGCAACTATTCTGATTGCGCAGCAGTAGAAAACCCATGAATGAACAGAATGTGATGACGGTTGATCGCGCAGCAGCATTTGAGCGCTATTCAGCTGATGTTGGCGGATTCCATCTCGACCTTGAGCGCTACTGGATCGAAGCTCGAGCGCTTCGTCTTTGGCTCGGCGGGATCGTTGTTGTTGCCCTCCTCGTCGCGCTGATCGCCACGCTACTTGCGACAGAGCTTTTCCGCGCGACTGCCCGAATTGAAGTCTCGCAGATTACCGCCAACGTTACCGACATTGATCCTGTCGAGAACGAATCCCGCGTGTCCGAAATGCAGTATCTGAACACGCAATATCAGCTGTTGGAATCCCGGTTCATGGCCGGGCGCGTGCTCAAGGCGGGGAACCTGCTCCGGGACGAGGAATTCATCGAGGCCTTCGGTCTCGACCAGAAGGATGATCTTTCCGAACGAGACGTTGAGAAGGTTCTGCTCGACAACATCTCGGTGAGTCCCCTTAGGCAGTCCAGTCTTGTCGATGTCTCCTTTTCAAGCCCTGAGCCTTTGGTCTCCGCCAAGATCACGAACCTTTGGGCAGATGAGTTCATCGCGGCCAACTACGAAAAGCGCTTTGGATCAAACATTGACGCCCGAGAGTTTTTGACCAGGCAAATCGCAGAGCTGCGCGAGAAACTTTCTGTCTCGGAAAAGCAGTTGGTTGACTATGCAAATGCCAATGAGATCCTGGTGCTTTCGGCATCAAGCGATAAGCAAGGAGCCGAAACGGCTGCTCAGACCCTGATCGCGACTGACCTTGCAGCTTTGAACGAAGCGCTTGCAAAGGCGGTGACTGATCGCATTGCTGCACAGGCCGCGCTCGCTTCAGGCGACTTCCCCAGCCAAGATCCCAGGAATGCGCTGCGTGCTGACCTTGCCAAGGCCGAGGCCGAGCTCGCCAGCCTGCGTTCCAATTTTGGCCCGGGGTTCCCTCCTCTCATTGAAAAAGAAGCTGAGGTAAACTCGCTCAAGTCCTCGCTGGCGGCAGAGTCGCGGGCGGCATTGCGGGCCGCAAGCAGCCGCGAACGCGAACTTCGCGCAAAACTCGAGGAAGCCAAAGGACTCTTCCTTGGCCAGCAAGATCTCGGTATTCAATATGGTATTCTCAAGCGCGAGGTTGATACCAACCGAGAACTCTATGATGCGCTCCTTCAGCGCTTTAAGGGGCTTGAGGCTTCAGGCGCCGGTCAGAACAATATCAAGCTTATCGATAAGGCAGATGTTCCGCTCGAGCCGTATTCGCCGTCGCTGGTGATCAATCTTGCCATTGGGCTCCTTGCCGGGCTCGGTTTGGCTGTGGCACTTGTCTATCTGCGCGTGATGCTGAGCCAGACTGTCAAGGATCCTCAGGATGTGACGCGCAGGCTTGGCCTGCCCATTCTCGGGATGATCCCTAAGAGCGATTCCACAGACATCCGGCAGGAGGTACTGATCCGCTCCTCCGAGCTCAGCGAGGCGTACAAGTCTGCGCGGACGAATCTGACGTTCCTTACACCTATGGGTGCGCCGAAGGCCCTTATGCTCACATCGTCGGTTCCGTCCGAGGGCAAGAGCCTTTCCTGTCTCGCTTTGGCGACGAGTTTTGTTCAGCTGGGCAAGCGCACGCTCCTCATCGATGCCGACCTTCGCAACTCTCGTATGCAAGGTATTCTGGGCGAAAGTTTCGACAAGAAGGGCGGCCTGGCTGCGCTTCTGTCCGGCAATGCATCAGACCTTAAAGATCAGGTGGCAAGCATCGAGGACTTCGGTTTCGACTATCTGCCGCATGGCTACACACCGCCAAACCCTGTCGAACTGCTTGCCAGCGCCCGCTTCAGGGAACTGCTGGAAGAGGCAAAGGCCGCTTACGATCAGATTATCGTCGACAGTGCTCCGATGTTAAGCCTTGCGGACGCCATTGAGCTTTCCCGCGCTGTCGACGGGGTGGTCTATGTCATCGAATCCGACCGCATCAAGATCAGGGTGATCGAGAACGCGATCGAAAGGCTGACACGTACAGGCGCCCAGGTCTATGGCGCAATCGTGACCAAGCTCGATGCCAATGCAGCCGGATACGGCTATGGTTACGGATACGGCTATGGCTACGGCTATGGGGCTACGTCGGAACTCGAGAAGTCCGCGCAGGATTGATCAGCTTGGAGGGGTAGGCATTGTCTTTGCAGCTTCATACGGTGAAAGGGATTGTGGCCAGTGCGGTCGCGATTCCGCTCGCCGTTGTTGCAGGCGCCCATGCCCTCAGTAGTGCCAGCGTCAGGAACGCGCCTGAGCTTGCCGTGGCCATCTGGCCGGCAAACGGTGCGGCGCTCGAGAAGCTCGCCTACCGGTCCTTCGTCGAGGATGTCCGCAGCACTCTGAACACGCCAGGCGGCCAAGAGGGTGCAGACGATCTGTCTGGCGACGAGCTCAACAAGCAGATATCGGTGGGGCAGGGCGACCTGCAGAGATTTGCCTCCGATGCCGCCTCGGCGGCGAGGGAGGCGCTGAGATATGAGCCACTCTCGTCAAAGGCCCACGCAGTCCTTGCGCTTTCCGAGCCTGATCCGTCCCGGCAACGCCGCATCATTGAACTGGCATCAAGCCTCAATCGGCGTGAACTGGCCCTTCAGGGGCTGGTGCTTCAGTCGAAGATCGATGCGCAGGATTATGCGGGTACGATGGAAACGCTCGACCAGATCCTGCGCGTCTATCCTCAGCGCAGAGCGGAGTTTTACCCTTATCTCACTGCAGCGCTGAGCGAAGAGGCGACCATACCCGCTTTCCGCAAGCTGCTGGCAGATCCCCTGCCGTGGCGCGACAGCTTCCTTATGCATGCCCTGAGGGACCCGGCCGCCACCAGAAACCTTGGGGTCATCCGCCAGTCCATTGCACTCGACAACGCGGAATTTGATCGCGCGCTCATCGCGACACTGGTTCGCAATGGCGAGCTCGGCGCAGCTGCAACACTCTATGGCAAGTTTGCAAGCGCTCGCGGCCGAACAGCGCGATCGGGTTGGGCAGCGGACTTTCCGCCCTTCGACTGGGCTTTCGCCGATGAGCCCGGGCTGAGAGCCCAGCTCGCCAAAGGTGGTGACACGCTGGAATTCACCATTGATTCTGGCAATGGCGGCGCCCTCGCATCGCGCCTGCTGGCGCTGCCTGATGCGCCTTTTACCATTGTCGTCAAACACGAGGTTGGCCCGAACTCGTCTGTGAAGGACCTCAAGCTGCTTCTGGCATGCCCGGGGCAAGCCAGCCCATTCTTCGAGGCTTCCTTTGCTGACAGCAATGGGACCTTTGTTGTCAGCCAGCGGCCGCGCTGCACCTATGTCAATCTCGTGCTCTCAGGGCGCGCCTGGACAGACGGCGATGCGCTTGAAGGTACGATCACGAGCGTCACTGTTAAGCCCGGTTGAGGCAGCACGGGATTTGCATTGTCGCGCGTAGCGGCGCCTCTAGCAAAGGCTGGGCCCTGCCTGTAAAGGATACTCGAAAGGACTCGATGCCTCCCTGAAGTTCGCCTACCATGGCGTCTATGCATGCGCTTCTGCCGCTCGATTGGCCGCGCTGCTGCTGCACCAGCCTTTTTTCAATGGAGCAACCGGATTTGCGATCTGTGAGGTCATGGCTTGCCGAGCGTCTTGGGCTCCGCGCCGAGGCCGCCCAAAATGGCGACTGGTGGGAGATTGACCTTATCCTCGTGCTCTTTTTCGGATCTGTGGCCGCCGGTCTTATTGCGCTACTGTCCTGATGATCGCCTGTGGCCAATGCGCGCAGCGCTTCAATTCTGTTCATTGTGCCTTGGGCCGGGTGTCATTCATATAGCGCAAGGATCGTTCTGACGATCGCCTGACCCTTTTCGCTCAGCAAGAAGCTCATGGGCTTCGGGGCTTGATCGTCGATCTCTCTCACGACCAGACCCGCCTCAATCAAGGCAGCCATCTGGCGCGCGGCGGTGCCCTCCGAAATGCCCCAGGATGCGATCCGATCCTCGAGCGTTACACTCCACCCCTGCAGGCGAAAGACAAACAGGTCGAGAAGGATCACCCAGGCCCTGTCCGAGATGATCTGAGCAGGCATATATCGCCGGCGAACAGCATAACGATCAAGCTCGCGGGCGGCACCGAGAAGCAGTTCTCGGTCACTCGGCAAGAGTGCTTCATCAATTCGGGGTACAGACCAAGCAGCACCTAGGCCCTGAGCAACCCTTGCTTCCGCTGCGCTATACAGCGCTTCCAGCGAGGGCGATGGCCCGCGAGGCGCTCCTTTACTCAAAACAGTCCCCTATCCTTCATGCTTGTGACCTCACGCGCACCCACCACAAAATGGTCGTCGATCGTCAGGCCAAGATCACTTGCCTGACGGCTCAAAAGTCGCGTGTGTTCAATGTCTAAAAGGCTGGGGTGAGCGCAGCCGGAAGGATGGTTGTGAGCAAGCAGAATTCGACGAGCGTCGAGATTCAAGGCACGACTGAAGACGCGCCGGGGCGTGAGAACAACATGAGCCTCCTGCCCCTCAGCAATAACCTCCTCGCTGATCACATATCCTTCAGCGTCGGCGAAAAATGCGATCATGCGCTCCTCGCTCAGGTTTCGCATCATCATGAGCAGGTAGGAGCACAGCGAACTACGATCCTCACCCAACCTCGTGCGAACCAGCCTTTCCCGCATGCCATCATTAATCTGTCCGTCGTCAGAACATTTGGCGCAACTCGCGGCGTAGATTAGCGGAGAGCGGGCCTCGTCTGGGGGTTGATGTTAGGCGGCGAGCTTGCGGTGCTGCAAGCGCCGATGTTCGATGGTCTGTCGCTTGATCCTTTCACGCTGTTTGATGATCGCCGGAGCCCTACCGAAGTAGGCGTCGGCGGGCGTCACGTTGGCCAGGCTTTCGTGGTAACGCTGGTGGTTGTAGTGCTCGACGAAGGCCTCGATCTGGGCCTCGAGGTCGCCGGGCAAGAAGTAGTTTTCCAAGAGGATGCGGTTTTTCAGGGTCTGGTGCCAGCGCTCGATCTTGCCCTGGGTCTGAGGGTGGCACGGTGCTCCGCGCACGTGGCTCATCTCGTTGGCCTCGATGTATTCCGCCAGTTCACCCGCGATGTAGCTGGGACCATTGTCGCTGAGCAGCCTGGGTTTGTGCAGCACCGTGGCGCTGTCGCAGCCGGAAGCTGCCAGGGCGAGGTCCAGCGTCTCGGTCACGTCTTCGGCCCGCATGTTGGTGCAAAGCTTCCAGGCGATGATGTAGCGCGAGAAGTCGTCGAGCACGGTGGAGAGATACATCCAGCCCCACCCTATGATCTTGAAGTAGGTAAAATCGGTCTGCCACATCTCGTTCGGCCGGGTGGTCTTGGTGTGGAACTGATCGGCGGCCTTGATCACCACATAGGCCGGGCTGGTGATCAGGTCGTGGGCCTTCAGCAGACGGTAAACCGTGGATTCCGACACAAAGTAGCGCTTCTCGTCGGTAAACCGCACCGCCAGCTCGCGCGGTGACAGCTCGGACTGTTCCAGCGCCATCTCGACGATCTGGTCCTGCACCTCGGGTGCAATGCGGTTCCACACCCGGCCCGGCGCCGATGGCCGGTCTTCCAGCGCCTCCGGCCCGCCCTCAAGGTAGCGGTCATACCAGCGGTAGAACGTCCGGCGGGCGATGCCGAGCTGGTCCAGCGTGCGCTTGGCAGGCAGATGCGATTGCTCGACGATCCTGATGATCTCGAGCTTCTCGGATGCGGGATACCTCATTCGTCGCCCTCCCCATCCGCAATCATGCTTTTTTTCAGCAGCCGGTTCTCGAGCGTCAGATCGGCGACGCATTCCTTCAAAGCGCGGGCTTCGCGTCGCAGATCCTGCACTTCGCCAGTGGTCGCGGCACGGGCAGTGTCACCGGCCAGGCGGCGCTTGCCCGCTTCCATGAACTCCTTCGACCAGGTGTAATACAGGCTCTGAGCGATGCCTTCCTTGCGGCACAGCTCGGCAATGCTGTCCTCGCCACGTAGCCCGTCGAGCACGATGCGGATCTTGTCTTCGGCCGAGAAATGGCGACGGGTTGCACGCCGGATGTCCTTCACGACCTTCTCAGCAGGGGCCTTTGTGGGAGGGGATTTTTTCAAGGAGGGTTGGGTCTTCATCTTCGTTCCTTCGTCACTACGACGAAGCCCCAACCCTCCTTAAATCACAACCTCAAATCTGTGCCATTGGTGCTGACGGGGGACAGCATGCTGCTTTTCTGTCAGCGAATCGAAGAGAGGAAAGGCGTCTTCGGGCGACATGGCCGTGAGTTTACGGCCAACTAACGCAGTGAGCAATGCGCCTCAGGAGGAATCTTTGTCCCTCAAGGCCCTCAGCTTATCGATAGCCGAGGACAGATCGATAGCCGCAAAGATGTACCCCTCTTCGTCACAGATGCGCATCGCGTCCATCGCAAGAGCAATGGCGCGGTCAACTTGCTTCTGTTCGGGCGACGGCGAAGGTTCACTCATAAACGTTAATATATCCCGGGCACTCAATAGCCTGCAAAAGCATCACCAATCAAGGCGAGAAAAATACCCACAACGGTGTGGGATCGGGGATTTCTATCCGGACCGATTGGAAACTCGGCCCTTGTCCCTAATTGCAACAAAATGATTGCCCGCCCTCTGGGCAAGTCGAAGACCGGTCCAAGCCTCATCGCCAGATCCACCGCCTCTTGATTGATGACAACTCCTCTCCGGGATCAACGCAAGACGGCAAGACCTTTCCGCACTGTCAAATTTGCGCATGCGCCATGCGGATCGAATGGTTAACGTGCGTGAGATTAATGGTTAACGTGTGGGAGATGAAGCTCACATGAAGAGGCTCCAGGCCATGTCGTTTGAGGATGACACGCCGCTTTCCCTCTCTTCGCTCGCGCGGCGGCATTGACATGATTAAGTGTTCATACGGATACGATGCTCATGGCGCATATGGCTAATCAGGTTAGGAACCAAAACGGATCAAGTTCGTAGAAAGTTTTACAAGAGTTAACCACGTTTCGAAGGAGGAGGAAATGCGCGCTGACCTTGTCCCAAACACTGATACGAACGTCTCAGACGAAAAGGTGATCAGTCATTTCGAAGTGCATCAGGGTATCGCTGATCAGATGGAAGCTCTTGCGATTGAATTGAGGAGCATCCCCGGTAGCTCGGTTGATACCGTACCGTCGCCAGCGACGCTTCAGGCGGTCCTGCGCAAGGTCTATTCTGCCCGCCGGAAGGTCGATGAGATCTTCGGCATGCAAGGGTTTGCGGTCAGTCCGGCATGGGACATCATGATGGACCTCTATCAGGCGCTTGACCGAGGAAAGGCTGTGTCAATCACCAGCGCTTGCATCGGGTCCGCCTGCCCGCCCACGACGGCGCTGCGCTGGCTTCAGGCCCTCGAAAACATGCAACTGATCGAACGCAGCCAGGATGCGTTCGACAAGCGCCGAAGCGTTGTCACTTTGACAGAAGGCGCCAAGGTCAAGATCGCAAGCGCGCTCGCCGTGTACCTCTGATGATTTAGAGGACTCCGCTGGACATTGCCAGGACCGCGGGGGCCGCTGATCGCGGAACATGCAGGTGCATCAGACCATTGTTTTGTCGCGAGAGAGGCCTCCCGACATAAGCAATCTCCGGACGCCTGCAGTTCTTTCGAAAATGGTTTATCGAGCCGCCTCGATGCAACGAGCGGCGAGGATCTTTGCCTCAGGGCCGGTGCGACCAGAAGAAAAGGCGTCTGGTCATTCGTCCCCCTGGCATTTCCCCGTGAGGCCCGCGCAGGCTGGATCGTCCTGCGCCAGGCAGCCCTCACCATTGCTTCACATCATCTGCAGCCTCCGGGCTTGCCCCTGTGGCTTTCTGCGTAACGCGTTCGAGGTCTCTGCGTGAAGCCTTGATCCGCGCGCCGCCACTGGCATGAGCCCCCTGAACCGCATCTGCGATTTCCTGGGCAGCAGCGTCTTGCCTATGCGACATGATGCCAGAGCCCCGGCCTGCGGTGTGATCTTGCACATCCCGGGCTTGCGAAACGCTGGTCCGCTCGACGGCCGGTCCGGGGGGCAGGGTCAGCCGATCCTCAATTTCTTCTCGAACCTGGTCAGCGAAGCTGGCGATGAATTTGGCCTGCAGCGCCCGACCCGGCTCGCTGAGCTGAAACGCAGCGTCATCGAAGCGTGCCTGGCCGTAAAAGTCACGGTTTGTCTCGATTTCGGCCAGGCCCCATCCGCGGTAAGCCTGCGACAGGTTCAGGCTGCCCGCTGCGCTGCTGCCTTCGAAAAAGGACGCCTGATGCTCAAGGCGATTGGCAAGCTCCTCGGCTCTGCGGGCCTCGAGAGTGTAGCTCTGAGCCTCGGTCAGCGAGGCATTCAGTCCGCTGGCGGTGGTCGAGACCGAAGAGCTTGACGCGGTGCTGACTGATCGCACGAAGCCCTCCCGGGTGTTCGACCAATTGCGACTATCCGATATCTGCGACAGGCTGCCAAATATCCGGGTGCGGTCCTCGGAAGCGATCCCGATGTCACT
Organism: Porphyrobacter sp. HT-58-2; assembly: GCF_002952215.1. Lineage (NCBI taxonomy): Bacteria > Pseudomonadati > Pseudomonadota > Alphaproteobacteria > Sphingomonadales > Erythrobacteraceae > Porphyrobacter > Porphyrobacter sp. HT-58-2. The sequence goes on from NZ_CP022600.1 coordinate 1,945,194, forward strand.
GTCGGTCCATGATTGGTTGCGCCCACCTTTTGCGCCGATATTCGCCGATGCAACGCCGTTTGTCAGACCTGCACTCGCGCCAGCCTCGCCATTCAGGAACCAGGACACGGTAATATCGTCCGCCGCTCGGCGCGAAAGCCCGAACTGCCGCTGCAGATTGGTCGAGGCCTGATCAACCTCGCTGAAAGCAGTCTGGATGCTGTCGGCATTCGAGGTCCCGCTGGCGCTCTCGAATGAGGAGCTCTTGCTGAACTGGTCCCTGAGTTCACGGAACTTGCTGACAGCACTGGACGTCGATTCCGCAGCAACGTTGACATAGCTTTCGCTATTGGCGCGGGCCTGCGACGCCATGCTCGACAGCCGCGACGTGAATTCCTGTCCCAGGGTCGGGGTGAAGGGATAGCTCGAATTCGGCAGCTGATCGTAGCTCGCCTGCCCGAAGCTCGCGGTCACCGTGCCGCTGTCGCTGACTGTGCGGATCTGCTGCGCGCCATAGGTAAAGCTTGGCGCGATCGTGCCCTGTGAGAACTGGCGGGTCATGACACTGGCGTTCTCGAGGCTGGTATTGCCGAGCGCAAGATTGCCGGTGCTCGCCTCGCGGGCCGCTTCCTCTGCCGCATTCTGGCTGGGGTTGAGGTAACTCGTCGCATGATGGGAAATCGCCATCGCACCTCTGGCAACGCCGCCGGCAAGGAAGGGCACGGAGGCGACAAGGTACCCCGCCAGAAGCCCGATATCGCTGTTCACATCGGCCATGCCGGTGAAGCTCGCAAGGCTGAGGCCATTGGCGCCCGTTGCCGCGGCCATGTCGGCTGCGCCCTTGTACATCAGCATCATGTGGAGGATGACGAAGAGAGGGCCCCAGGCGGCAAGGTAGAAGAAGCCCGTCACATAGCCCTTCAATGCGATTGGCCCGGTCTTCGGCATGAGGAACAGCGGGAAGAGCACTGGAAACAGCGCGTAGAACAACACGGTCAGCACGATATTGAGGAGCGGCACCCATTTCATCGCATTGCTGGCAATCGAGCCATAGGTCCGCTCGGTCTGAATATCGGCGCGGGTCTGCGCATAGACATCGACATTCCCGGCACCGGACGCTGCCGACATCGAATGCATCGCCTGGCCCATCGCGTTGATGGTGAGCGTCTGCTTGAAAATATCCGTGGCACTGGCCGATACGCCGGTGAGATACTGGTAGGCCACGGGCAGGTCAGCAAAGAGCTTGGCCTTGGCAAGTGCTGCGGTCTGGTTGGGATAGAGCTGGCGGCCGAAGACCGTGCCCATGCTGTCGACGAGGCTCGTCCATTGGCCATTGAGCGCGCCATAGGCCTCGCGGCAGGTGACGATGCTTGAAGAAACCTCGCCCGAGCCCGCGTCGCGCGTCAGGAAACGCTGCGCCCGCGCCTGGCTGCCGGGCGCAATGGTTGTCCAGATATCCCCGCTTTCGGCGAGTTCCTTCATCGAATAGCGGCCAAGCAGCACGTCGTAGAAGACGCATTGCCGGAAATGCTCATCGAGATTGGCGGCGAACTCGGGATCGGAGATGCGCAGCGAGCGCGTCGCATCGTAGAGACGCGCGCCGTAGATCATGCCGTTGTTCGAATAGTTGAGATCGCCCGGCAGGCCGAACACCACCTCGGCCGACCCGGTGAGATAATCGCCCACCTGGCTCGTGAAGCTCGCCATCAGCGCAAGGCCGAGCGGCACATTGCTGACAGCGGCCGGGGCGAGGGTGGGATTGAGGCGGTCGGTGACCCGCACATCGAGCCGCGGCACCATCAGGCAGGAGTAGATGAGGGTGGCGCCCAGGAACCAGTTGATCCACGCGCGCCAGTCCTGATTGAAAGCAAGGGTAATGGCCGACAGCGCAAGGCCCATGACCATCACAACCTGCAGCAGGCTCTTGTAGCCGCCGTTGCCGGTCCAGGCGGCAACCGCCTGAAAAACATTGACGAGATAGTCCCCGCCGCCGACCGTGAAGATCTCAACCATGGTACCGCGCCTTCGGCTTGTCTGGGCAATCAGTGGGTGAGGGCGCGGGTCTGGACGCCGCGCGACCAGTCAAGCGAGGCCGCCATGCCCGGCGACATCGAGGCCGCCAGCACATTCTCGATAAAGGCGGTCTTCTCGATGATCTGCATGATCGCGCCGACCTTGAGGTGCGTATTCGCCTGCCGGTCCGCCAACGCCTGGCGCACCACATTCACCTGCCCCTGCCACATCGCGATCTTGGCCTCGTCAGCGCCAATGAAGCTCGACATCGACCGGCCAGCCTCACTGACAATCCGGTCAAGCACCGCAAACAGCAAGTCGACACTCGCGATCTCGGCAAGGGTCTCCCGGTCATCGGTGGGCATGCCCCGGCCATAGGCGGCCTGCACGGTCAGGATCTTGTAAAGCGGGATCGAGGAGACCTGCAGCAACTCCTTTTGCGCATCGGTGATCGGCCTATCCTCGCGGATCGCGTCGACCATGCCGGCGATCAGTGCCGATACCCGCGGCCGCAGCGCCTTGGATGCCGCAAGGCTCAGCGGCTTGAAGCCCGGGTTGAGGCATTTGTCCGGCTCATCGCAGTCATAAATCATGACATTGCTGCCATTCGTGCCATCAAGCAGCGAGGTGACCAGGGTCGACGAGGCATCGCCCGCGACGGGCACGAACTTGCCCGGCTCATTGTCGGTTGGTGGCACACAGATGATTGTGCCGAGCAAGGTCATCGCATATTCAGCAAGTTCTCGGTCAAAGTTGCCATTCGGTGAGAAGAATGCCGACTTCCTGAGGATGGTCCAGGTGTAGTTGCGCGCCACCCCCGGATTGACGTCGTCGTACGTGCCGGACCCTTGGGCCGTGGTGCTCGCGCGCTGACCTCTGGTGCCGCAGCCATGCTTGGCTGCCGCATAGTCTGTAAAGATCCCTTCCGCATTGCCGATCGCCTCGCACACGGCTTTGTCGGCGAGGTCGCCCTTGGGCCAGATGCCGCCCACCAACCCCTGCGCCATCTCGCAGGAGTTGATGTTGAGATTGTTCATGAGCTGCGCCTTTTGGGCAAACTCCTGCATGATCTTCGAGCATTCCGGGCAGACCGTGTCGATCGCGAGGCTGAAGGCAAAGCCGACCGCGTTGTTGGCTACCGCCTTCATCATGGCGACGATCTCGCTCGCATTGATGAAGCTGAAGGAGCCTGCAAAGATGTCGATGCCGCCGCAGCCCGCCCGCGCACGCGGCAGCTGCAGATTGGCGATGTTGGTCGTCTTCTGCGGGAAGCGCGTCCAGACATTGCCGAGGCTGTAGTAGCCTGCCGACTGCCCCTCGAACGCCGTTGGCCCCGTGACATTGGCGGCGCCGCCAACATCATTGAGAAAGGAATCCATCGAGCTTCCCACATCCGCTGACACGCTGGACAGCGGAAGCGTCACGGCAAGAAGGGCGGCGATGATGCGTTTTGCGGTGAGGGCAGTGCGCTGGTTTGAGGCGGGGTGGGGCCTGCGCTTCAGGCGCGATGGATCAATAGTCACGTCCGGCTTCCTTCGATGTGAGGAGGAAAATGCGATCCTGCAGTTCGTCAGCGCTCATCACGCCGTAGCCGATCGGGATGGGCTGGTTCTTGAGAGCGTCCCACAGGACCACGGCAGGCGTGATTTTGGGTTCAAGCCCCATGCGCCTGCGCTGATTGGTCTCGACCGTATAGCCCGGGAAATGCCGCGAAGGCCCGCCGTCGGTCGAGATCGCGCGGACCGTGATTGTCCAGCGCGAGGCGACACCCTGCACAATCGGCGACATCACCTCGCAGGCCGCGCAGCTCTGGGCAAAGAAGTAGAACAGCCCGTAGCGCTGCGAGAGCTGCGCCATCACCGCATCGCGTTCGGCGCTGCGGCTGTCCAGCCACTGGCGCTTGCCGAGCGTCGAGACCGGCCGCTGCAGCGTATAGTCGAGGTCCGGATCCTGCCAGATCGCCCGCTGCCAGACATCGCTGAACAGCGAGGCACGATCGAGCTGCTCACGCTGAAAGCGGATATAGGCCGTCACATTGGCCGGGGTCGGCTCGAGAATGGCCTTGGCCTTGAGCTCGCGCAAGGTCGCGGTGATCGCATCAAGCTGGCGCGTCGCATTCTGTGCCGCCGCTGGCGCCGTCTGCTGAGCCGGCTTTGGGCGGGTGCAATAGAACCAGTAACCGAGCTTGCGCTCCTGGCAGTAGAAACTGTCCTGCCTCTCGATACTCTCGGTTGGGAGCTGCTCCTGTGCTCGCACCGGAGCAGCATGGGCACCGAGGCAGGCGAGGGTGCCAAGGCACAAGGCAAGGGCGCGCGCGGCGGCGCTATCTGGTGGCATTGGTATAAAAGTCCTCGATTTTCTGCTGGAGATCGTCCGCGACCGCGAGTTCGTCGGGCAGCCGCGCCGCCTCGGTGAACTCGGCATAGACCTCGCTGAAATCCATCTGGCTGAGGTCGAGCCGGGCAAACTCATCGAGCGTGAAGCCGCGGCATTGCTCGTCTCTTGGCTTAGCCCAGGGCTTGTTCAGCTGTTTGCGACCCTGCTCCTGCAGGATCCGCGAAAGCTTCGATTCAAAGCAGCAATAGGCCTTCTTCTTGGTCAGGCAGACGCCAAGAAAGCTGTCCGAGCAATAGGTCCCGACATAGGCGCACAGGCCCTGCGCATCGCGCTCGTGGAGCAGCATTTCCTCGCGGCTGCAGCCCAGGCTGACCAGCAGCTGGATGCCCGGCACCAGCGCAAAACCCTTGCCCTTGCAGCAATTGAGGACGCCGAAGACTTTCGAGGAACAGGTGGCGCGCGTGCCCTTGAACAGGGTGAGGCTGTCAGGATCGAACTCGCGGCGGGCCTGATCCATCGCATTCAATGCGACCACGGCGTCCTTGAACTCGTCATTGGCTTCGCGCGTGATCGTCTCGCACGAGCCGTCGATGCAATAGACATCGGCATCACAGATGAACTGGTTGGGGCTGCCCGGTTGATCAGGCAACGGGCAATCATAGACCCGTTCCCAGGTGCGGCAGGGCTCGCCCGAGAGGCACTCCTCGCCTACCAGATTGCATCCGGGTGTCGCCCCGAGCGTCTGACAGTCCTGGGCTTCGGCATATTGTGCGCAAGCATACTGCCGCTCCCATGCCCAGCAGGGCCGCGTCACGGCCACACCGTCGATGATCCGCGTGAGCGGATCGCTGTCAGTGCAGGCCTCGGAAGTCTGACTACAGCCGGGGTCCGATGCGAAGGCCTCACATTCGCTTTCATCGCGACTAGACGTGGTAGCAAGAGTGGCAATTATCTCCTTGAGATCGCTGCCAGTTACCGGGGCAGAGCAGGACATCACGCTAACAGGTTCGCCAGGCTCCTCGCAAAAGCGGGGGCCCCCAGCATCTGGCCATGTCTGGCATGGGATTTCGGTCTGTATCGTTCGTTCACAGCCCGCCGCCTCGAAGCGGGCGCAGCTTTCCTGTCCGCCCATTCCGTATTCGCTGCACCAGTAGATATAGCGCGGCTGTGTCTCGACCGCGACGCGGAGCGGGATGGCGCAGCTGCGCCTTTCCTCGCTGACAGCATATCCGACATTGCAGGTGGCCATGTAGCGCGCGCTGCTGGCGCTGCCAGGCGGTAGCGGGACACAACGCCCGTGCGAGCCGCTGACGCTCATGCCGCTGGTAAAGGCGAGGGGATCGGTGTTGATGTGTTTGCTGCGCGCAATCACGGCATCGAGATCCTGGGGCGCGAAGCGGGCGCGGCGATCCATGGAATCGCGCATTGTGCGATAGCCGCTATGGCTGGCTGCCTGGGCCGCAGCCTCGCGCTCCATCCCCGCCGGATCATCGAAATGGCGCGCTTCGGCAGGGTTGCTGCCGAAGCCCGGAATGCGGTTCGCATCAGGACGCGCGGTTGCCGCGCCTTGCGCCGCCGCTGCCTGTTCGCGTCCAAATGCCTTCCCGTCAGCCTTGGCCGCCGCTGTCGCGCTGGACGGCTGAGGCGCATTCTGGGCCTTGGCCGCCGGCGCCATCCCAATGCCGAAGGCAGCAAAGCCGGCGATGAGCGCACGCTTCATTGATCTGCCCCCCTGAGCCTGGCGAGGTGGTGTGAGGCCATTCGCGCAGCCGGACCGCCGCGGCTCGCAATGGTCTCGAGCGCGAAGTCGGCTGTCACATTGCCGCTGATGCGGTCATGCGGCGGGACCTGTGTCTGGCAGTCGAATCCGTCACACAGGTCGAAGTCCGTGCTCGCAACGACATAGGTCGGCACAGCCGTGACATTGAACGCGCGGAACAGCCGGGGGTCGATCCCGACGCTTCCCATCTCATCCTGATCCAGCGCGACCTTGCCGAGCGCTTCGCTCAGGACCTTGGCGCTGCCCGCCGGAAAGCCGCGCAGCGCGACAACGCCGCCAGCAGCATTCACGCGCGTGATCATGTCGCGCAAGGCTGGCGCCGGCATCGAAAGCGAGGCAAAGGCTATGAAGCGCGGTGCCTCGCCAAGATTCCCTTTGGCGGCTGAGCCGGCAGTCGCGACCATCTGATCGAAGTCGAAGGTCTCATCAGGCCTCGGCCGGGCTTCAGTCACGGTCGCCTGAACGTAACCTTGAACATGTCCCTGCGCATCGAGAGCACTTGCATCTGCCTCTACCATGACAGCCTGCGCCCGCGTCCGAGCCATAGCCGCCAGCGCTTCGGCCGCGTCTCTATCACTCTGCGCTCTTGCCCGAATGGCAGCCAGATCAAGCGCGGGTTCGCTGGTCTGTGCCGCAGCGCCCCCGAGAGCGGCAAGGCTTACGAAAAACGTAAGTACAGGAAAGGTATAGGGCTTTCTCATAGCGCGCAGCAGTTCCGTTTGCGCCAGACCAGGTAGCCCATGTCCTCGCCAATCGCGGGGTAGACCTGTCCTGCCGACATGAAGGTGGTGGAGGCGCCAATGGGCGCGCAGGCATAGCGGCCCCTGGTCTGCGGATTGGGATTGGTGGCCTGGAAGCGGTACTGCTGCTTCCTCATCACCGGCATGAGATACTTGCCGCACAGGCCCTTGCTGCCCATCGTTCCCCAGGCGACAAGCTGGCGGTGCAGCTTGTAGGAGAAGCGCGACAGCGCGAGCCGCGAGGCCTGCACATGGCCTATGGTCGCCGAGACATTGCCGTTCAGGGGATACATCGTGCCCTGGCATCCGGCGCACCAGAACAGGTCATCGATCGGAAGCCTTGTGGTGGCCGCTGCGCAATCGGCAGCACAGGCCGCGAGCGCCAGCGGATTGGCGAAGAGCACGCTTTCGGGATTGATGATCGCCGTAAGCTCGCTGTCCTGCCACAGCGGATCGATCTCGCTCACATAAAGGATGTCGACCGAGCCTGCCTCAAGGCACAGGAAATCGGCAACCAGCTCCATCCAGTATATGAGCGGGTAGGCATACCAGTGGACGTGCCACTGCGAATGGTACTGCGTGGCGCCGCCCACCGCCGACGGCCCGGCCATGGTCTTGAACCCGATATCGAAGCCGGGATCGATCTTCATCCCGCCGAGATTGACGAAGCACCAGGGCTTCATGCTGACATCAGCAAGCCGCACCGGCTCCCAGAAGCCCATTGCCATGCCGGGCCTGATGCCGCACAGACAAACCGGCAGGTCCGGGTTTGCGGGGTCAGGTCGGTTGGATGGCCAGACCTTGAGGGCACCGACGGAAATCGGAAAGAGGCACGACCAGCATACGTCGGTGATCGGGTTGACGAACTTTCCCGTGCACTTGCCTGGACCTGCATCAGCGCTCGCGGGCGAGCTGATAGCAAGCATGAAAAGTGCAGCGTAAATCCATCGAAATAGAGTGTTTCTTGGTTTCATGATGAGGCGCGACCTCCGGTCCTGACCGGTGTTTCGGTGACGCGGAGCACACGGCCCTGCTGCTCGACCACAGCGGGCACCGCGCGGATGCCGAAATGCTTTACGAGCGCGCCGCCCTGATCGAAGTAGAACCGGCGCTGGCGCGCCTTCATGAGAGCGAGCGGCGCGCCGCGCACCAGGATCAGTTTGGCATTTGTCTTGCCGTAATGTGCGTTCGCCCAGGCAAGCTGCGCGTTATCGTCGCCATCAAGGAACACCAGCGGTGCGCGCAGGGGCACGGTGTCGAGCGGATTGACCCGCGTGCCGCGCGCAATGATGATCCGGCCAGTGTCATCAGCAATATCGCGTTCGGCGCTGATGGTCGGATCGAACGGCCAGCTGCGATAGCTTGCGGCATGGGCAACACCGGCGACCGGCTCGGGCCGGTTGACCCTGGCGATCGTGCGCTGCCTCATTCGTTCATTGATCCGCGCGGTCTCGCCGGTCGCCTCGAGGTGGGTAAGGCGCGCCTTGATCTGTTCGAGCAGATCAGGCTCGATCACCGGCCAGAGCGTGCCGTGCTGGCCATAATCCTTTGCCGCCGCAGGCGCGCTGCAGGCGAGCATGATCAGGGCGGGGATGAGGAGCGGCTTCACAGGATCGGCCTCCCGATCCCGAGCATGCGATCACGGCAAATCCATCCGATCGCGGCGTAGCGGCTGTCGAACCCGTCCTTGTGCGGCGTCGTGACGAAATAGCAGTTTTCGGGAACCCGTCCGGTCGGCCCAAGCGCGAGCGGTTCGCCGAGGCGGCTTGTCAGCTTTGCCGTTGCCACCGGGCGGCCATTCACATGGAAGGTGCGCCCCTCGCGGGACACGAGATCGCCGGGCATGCCGCTGACGATCTTGCCGAAAGGCCGAGGGCGGGTCCCGAAATGCCTTTTGAGGAGCGGTGAGGCGGGCGGGGTGAAGACAATAATATCGCCGCGCTGCGGGACCCCGGTGCGGCTCGTCCAGATCGCCCAGTAGGGCAGGCTCGGGCTGGCATTGATCATCAGCGCATGGCTGGTGGCAAAGCTGCTGAGCGCGGTCAGGCCGAGCACGCCTGCGCCAAGCCCCGCCAGCAGAGCGAGGCGACGGGCCGTTGCCGAGTGCGCAAGGATGTCAGCGGCGCGCATCGGGACCACCGCCAATCCGGCGCGCGACATCGGCGCGCACGCTTTCGGTCAGATCGGGCGCGCTACCCGAGACCACCGCTTCGGCGACCAGCACTGTACGGCCCTCTCGGCCGAGCGCCGCAACCGAGGCTTCGACCGCCTTCAGGTAGAGATCGACCCGCATGCGGATTTCTTCAGGGGGGCGGCCCGCGCGCCTCAGCCTCGACGAACTCGCGCATGATGCGGCTCAGCTGGACATCGACCCGCATGCGGATTTCTTCAGGGGGGGGCGGCCCGCGCGCGCCTCAGCCTCGACGAACTCGCGCATGATGCGGCTCAGCTGGACCGTGACAACCTCGCGCTTCTCGAGGCTGAGCATCCGGTCGGTCACCCAGACACCCCACAGCGTGGCACCAATCATGCTCGCTGCCACAACCATCGCGGTCGGGCTCAAAGCGGGACCGCGCCGGCCCTTTGTTGCCAATATGTTCTTCACTTCTTTCCTCCCTGAAGGTCGCGCTCGAGGTCCCTGAGAAAGCGGGGCAGGCGCCATGCTGCGATCAGCGTGGCGGCGGCGATGAGGACAAGCTTGATCTCGTCCAGAAACTGGTTCTGGCGGGCATCGTCTGCCGCCAGAAAACGCTCAGCAAGGTTCGCGAGATGCGCAAAAAGGCTCTGACCATCCCCGCCCGATAGGGCGAGGAAGAACACCAGCGGGGCGCCGAGTGCCATGAGATAGCTCGAGCCGATGAAGCTACTCGCTCTCATGGTGATGAAGCACAGGTCGGATCCGCGCGCGCGCCAGCCCTTGCGCCCGCCCGGTGGGGATTGAAGCGGGTTGTCCTGCGCGGGTTTTCGCTCCGCTGTAGCGACCAGATGAAGAGGCGGGGATGTGGTCATTGCTGGTGATCCTTGGTGTTCTGGATCCTCAGGACGAAGGGCCAAAGGCGATCCGCTCGATCGCATCAGCCAGCTGGTGTCCGCGTGCGACTTCGGCATCGATCGCGGCAAAGGTGCCGGGCGAGCTCGAGAACAGGGTCGACGAATATTCGTCGAGCACGAGCCGGCCGATGGCCTCGACCTCCGGGCCCTTGATGAAGACCTCCGAATAGTCATTGCCCGAGCGCTTCAGGCTGCGGATCAGCGTCTCGGTGCGATCATCCATGTCGAGGCGTTTGGAGGCCTTGAAGTCGGCGATGGTCTCGGGCTTCTGCTGCAGGATCAGCATCCAGTCGCTGTTCTCGAGCGCCGCGGTCGCCCCGTCGGACTTGTAGTAGTCGTTCAGGGACTGCGTCGCGGTCGCCAGCGCCCCGCCATATTTGCGGCAGGTGCGCGCATAGGTCTCGACGAACTCGCCCATCGAGCCGCCCTTCAGCATCGACCAGGCTTCATCGATCAAGAGGAGCTTGCGCACCTGCCGCGGGGTGCGGGTCATCGCCTGGCTGGTCATGAACATGATCGCCGAGAGCACAACGCTGCGCAGTTCCTCGCGCGCGCCGAGATCCGACATCTCGAAGACCGTGAAATCGGTGTCGAGCGCGAGGCTCGCCGCGCCCTCGAAGAAAGCGCCATAGGTCCCGCCCGCCATGTAGGGCGCGAGCGAGGTCGCCAAATCATCGGCCATCTCGTGGCCGGTGCGGCTGAGGGCTTCGCCGACACTCGTGACCGTCGCTGCGGTGCCCGCCTCGTTCCAGACGGTGTTGACCGCCCGGTCGATGAGCCCGCGCTCGATATCGGACAGCGGCGCGGAATGCCGCGCCATCTGGCCGATGATCGCTTTCACCATCCCGAAGCAGTCGAGCCGGTAGTCCTCGTCCTCGGCCGCGCGCGCGGCGTCGATCATCGAGAAGGGATTGAGGCAGAACCCCGCCGCAAGCGTGAACTCGACGAACCGGCCGCCCTGGAGCTTCACCGAATGCTCGAAGCTGCGCCCGTCATCGATCACCACCACCTGCGCGCCCGCACCGCGCAGCGCCGCGCACATTTCCTGCAGCAAGACCGACTTGCCCGAACCCGACTTGCCGCAGATTGCGACATTGTGATTGCCCGCCTCGTTCTCGAAGGGCGACCAGAAGAAGGGCTGGCCGCGCCGCCCGACAAACAGCAGGTGCGGGTGGGCACCGCCGAGATACTCGCCCTGCATCGGGGCGATGTTGGCAGCGGTTGTCGAAAGCAGGGTGCGCAAGCGCTTCAGGCGCTCCATGTCGGCACCGAGGCCGTCGGCAAGGGTCATCGGCATGGCAGCAAGCAGGCCCTGAATCTGGAGGAAACGTTCATCGGCAAGATCCCAGCCTGCCGCCTTGTAGATCGACTTGATCGCGCGCTCGTCGCTGTCACCGCGCCCGAGCGGCGAATAGGTGAGGAGGCCATAGAAGACCCGCACCAGCCGCCGGCCTTCCTGCAGCTCGGCCTGGACATGCTGCCACTCGGCCGCCTGTTCGCCGATGCGCGGCAGGAAGCGCGCGCTGCGCGTGCCCGAGAGGCTCGTGGTGCGCATGAACTTGAACCCGGCCCTGGCTTCGGCGGCCTCGCGGTCGGGATAGACAAGGCACAGCATTGTTGCTGCAGGGCAGGGGAAGCGCAGCTTGTCGGTGAACAGGTCGCCGATCAGCCGCGCGCATTCCCACGGGGCCCAGCGCGCGGGCGTATTGCGCACCGCAAAATGCCGGACATCGAAGGCATCGGGATAGATCGCACCGATCTCGGGCACGCCGTCATGGCTCTTGCCGGTCGGACGGAACCGCTCGGTTGCAAGCCGCATGCGGTCTTCCTGCACAACGAGCTCGATATCGTGGCGGATCGCCTGCGCCGCGATCGCATCATTGGGGTTGTAGGCGGTAAGGTCTTCCTGCGGGGCTGTGGTGGGCGAGGTCAGGTCATCGATCAGCGCGATGAGGCTTTCAGGGCCAACCTCGACCACGCCCAGACTGAGCGAGCGCAGCATGGCAATCAGCCCGTCGCGGGTCTGCTTCAGCTCCTCATGGGAGACATGCTTCGATGCAGGGACGCTGACCGAGACGATCACCTGGTGGTGGCGCGCATGAAACGGCGCGTCGCCCGAGCCCGATTTCCAGACCAGGCCATAGAGATGCTTCGCCCGGTGGCGCGCGATTGCCTCATAGACCCCGCCCTGAAGGTAGCGGGGGCCAAACCAGGGCGCGATGATCCGGCTGATGCGCGGGCTCGCCCAGTGCAGCACCTGCAGGCACGCGCCTGGCGGCAGACCCTCGGAGAAGAACTGGCCGAGGATCTCGCCGGTGCGCTCGTCAGCGCCGATCAGCGGCGTGACTGAAAGGACGAAGCCCTTCGAGCGGGCATTGAGATAGAGCCGGCTACCCGGATCATAGACCCGGTAAGGCAGCCAGTCGGAGAGCTGATCGAGCATCAGCGACGGGCGCCCCGCCTCGGCCTGCTCGGCATCGCCGAGCAGGCCGGTGAGCAGCGAATGGGTGAATGTGCTGAGCTTCAATGCCATCACTTGGGCTCCCCGGGCGTGCTGGCACCGCTCCTGGCAGCCTCGATGGCCTCGAGGCTCGGATAGGTCAGCGGGGAGGGGGAGCCAGATGGCCGAGGGGCTCGATCATGCGGGGACGCAGGCATGTCGAACCCCTCGGCCGCCGGTGCGCTGGCACCGGCATCGGCCTCGCGCGCCGTGGAGGGGGGGACCAGCGGCGAGGCCAAGGGGGAAAGGTGATTGCTGGGCGAAGACGAAAACAGGGGCGAGGGATCGTCATCGCTGTCCGGTGCGGCATCGCGATCGGTGGTGGATGCCCGCACTTCCAGGGCAGTCTTCAACTGACGGCGCAGCTGCCGCATCAGCGGCGTTGCGGCTTCGCTGCCTGGGCGGCGGCGCAGCTCGGCCGCCCAGCGCGGGTTTTCGATGACGGCCCATGCCACCGCCTCATCATGCAGGGTTCCGGTCTCATCGACGCGCGCCGGAAAGACGATCTTCAAGGTGCGCTCGGCGGTGCGCGCCTGATCGCCCGGGTCGACCATGCGCGGCGGGCGGAGGGTGCTTCTGGGCGTTTCAGCCTGCCTGATCTCGCCCGCCGCGCGCGCGTCGATGATATGCGAGGGCGCGCAGTCTCCCTGCGGAGCACGGCACTGGAACGAGCCTTCGACATTGGTGCCGAAGGTGGCGCAGCCAGAGAGCAGGACGGCGAGGGTGGCGCATAGCGGAAGTCGGATATTGTGACGCATGGCGATCATCCTTTCTTGGTCAGGGTCTGCGCCGGCATGGGCTTGCCAGCGAGGAAGGCGCGCAGCACATGCGCCGGGCGGTAGCCCTCAAGCACCGCGCCATCGGACGGGCGCACGATCACCGGCGTGCCATTGAAACCATTGGCCCTGGCAAAGGCCTCGTTGGCATCGAGACCGCTGGTGTCGCAGGGCCTGGGATTGGCGAGCGCAGTGCCGGCATAGGCCAGCCGCAGCGCCAGATCGGGGCGCGGCGCACACAGCACCCGTTCGGCCTCGCGGCGGCTTTCGGCCCCGAAGATCGCAATCGGGCGCTCCTCGACCCGCGCGCCAATCGCCTTCAGCTCATCCTCGAGCTTCTTGCAGTAAGCGCAGTTGAAGTCGGAAAAGACCACCGCCTTGAGGCCGTTGGCCGGTCCCCACATGATCGCGCCCTTGGCCGGAAGCCCTGCGAGCGAGACCTTGGTGGCGCTCCCGCGCGGGGCTTGCTGCGATGCCTCTTTTGCCTGCGCATTGCGCGGCGCGCCGGCGGTGAGGAGGTCAGGGTTGAGCTCGAGCAACCGCGCCGCGGTCAGATCCTGGCGCGTCTCCATGTCGTAGACCCGGCCGATCACGAGATAGCGGGCCGCCCGGTCGATGTAGAACAGCGTCGATTTGGACGCGACCTCGCACAGGCCCCCAAGCCCCTTGCAGTCTATCTGGGTAATCGGCGTCTTGGGCAGGCGCAGTTCGAGCGCTGTCCTGACCGTCGCCGTATCTGGCGTCTTCGCCGTGCTGGCAAGGCTGGCTGCAGCCCATCCGGTGGCTCCCGACAGCGCGATCAGCGATGCGATCGCGGCGGCGGGGCGGATCCAGCGCGCAGATGTGCGCGCCGGGGAATGGTTGTCTTGTCCGCTCATTGGGAATTCCTCACATAGACGCCGTCGAGAAAGACGATCTCGACTGCGATGCCGGTCGGCATCTCGACGACGGGTTGGTATTGTTCAGCGCGTTCGATGAGGTACCTGCTGACCGTGTCAGCCGCCTCGCCCGCGCCCTGGCCGAGACCGCCCGCGACAATGTCGGTCGCGGACAGGGAAGGGCGCTGCTGGCCAGCGCCCAGCTGCCCGGCAAAGATCCCATTGGCATTGGCCGAAAAGCCGCGCCCGAACCCGCCGACGATGCCGGCAAGCAGCGCCTGACTGACGAGATTGCCTTCGCGGCTGACCACGCGGCCGCGCACCCCGGACTTGCCGGCAAAGCTGATGAAGCCCTTGACCTCGCTCACCGCGACCCGGCCGCCGGGCTGGTCGCAGGTCATGCGGGCAAGCTTCACATAGACCTTCTCGGACGAGAGATCGCCGCGCGCCGCGCCGTTGACAATGCAACCCTCGATCCGCGTGGTCAGCACCTTGCCGTTCTGCATGACCGAGCGCGCAGGCCCCGTGATCCGCAGCACCACGGGCAGCGGATCGGTCTGGCTGCTGACCCCGGCCGAAGCATCGACGCCCACGATCACCCGCGCCGAAGCATAGGAATTTGGCGGGAGGTAGTCGGGCGAATCCTCGACCACCACCGGCGGCGCTTCAGGCCGGATCGCGCGGGCGCCGCCGCCTGCTGCCTTGTCGCCGCCAAAGCTCATCAGCGTGACTTCGCCGGGCGCAGCAAAGGTCGGTTCGCCTGCGCCTTGCGGTCCGCCCAGTGTCGATATCGGCGTGGGCGCGCGCCCACGGCCATCATAACCGCCCGCCTGCGGGCCATAGGCCGGCACCGGCGCGTTGGGCGGGGGCGGGGCGCTCTGGCTCGCAAGCCGCGAGCGCAGTTCGGCGTTCTCCGCCGAGATGGCGTCGATCGCGGCCTGACCGTCGGTGCGCATCGCCTGGTTTTCCGACTTCAGCGCCGCAAGCTGCGCTTCGATCTCCGAGCGCGGAACGCTCGTGTCCTTCAGCGCCTTCTGCTCGCGCGACACCGCCTCGAGCCGGTTGCCATAGGTCGCCACAAACTCGCGCTGGGAGAGGTCCCGGTTCACAAGGCCAGCCGTATCGATGGTCTGGGCCGCATGAGGGTCATTGCCCTTGGCGCGGTCATCGCCGCCAAGGATGAGCCAGCTGCCGCCCGCCAGGACCACCGCACCGATCGCGATGAGCAGCAGCTTCTGGCGGCGCGCGGTGGCGGCGTTGAGGTTGGCGACCGGAGCGATGCTGACTGTCTCGGTCTGGGCTGTAGCGGCCGGAGTGGGCGTGTCGCTCATTGGCCCTGCTCCCCGTTCGCACCGACCACGAAGGCGGTTGTGCTCATGCCGGGCGCGAGCACAGGTCTGACGATCGCAACCGCGAGCGCGCCAGCGGGCGCAAGGTCGCGCTCAGCGAGCGTGACATTTGCCTTGCCGCGATTGGCGATGCGGATGACCTTGCCGGCAAGGCTGCTGCCCTCGTAATCGGCGATCAGCTGCACCTCGAGATCGCCGACGCGGGCAGGGCTCGCTGCCACCTGCCGGACCTCGAAGCCCTGGACCGAACGGTCATCCGCCATCGCCTGGATGAGGCGCACCGCGCTCGCGGTAAGCGGGGTCTCCTTCTCCCAGTCTGCCGCCATGTTCCGCGCAATCGCCGGGTTGGTGATGAAGACTTGGACGGCGGGGATGGGCTCGATCCGGCAGGCAATCTTGTAGACGAAGCCCTTGCGGGTCGTGGCAAAGAAGCTTATCGCGCGGGCTGCAAAGGTCTCGGGCACCGAGACATAGATATCGCCGCGCAGCGGCTCGTTGGTCACCGCGAAATCATTGTAGGGCGTGCCGCTCGAAATCTTCGAGACGCTCGCGAACTGGTCGTCGGCGAGCGCAAAGCGGGTG
Source organism: Porphyrobacter sp. HT-58-2 (assembly GCF_002952215.1). Taxonomy (NCBI): domain Bacteria; kingdom Pseudomonadati; phylum Pseudomonadota; class Alphaproteobacteria; order Sphingomonadales; family Erythrobacteraceae; genus Porphyrobacter; species Porphyrobacter sp. HT-58-2. Next base: position 1,961,179 of record NZ_CP022600.1, read on the forward strand.
AGCTCGCGCGCCGAAACGGCGCATTCGATGCTCGACCCATCGGCGGCCTGCCGGAACTGATCCGCGGCAAGCGTCGGGCTTGCGCCAACGAGGGTCAGGGCGAGCGCGGCGGCGCTGGCAAGCCACTTCGCGGGCCTTAAGGCGTGAGCGTAAGCCATCAACGGGCCTCCTTGGATGTGTCTTTGATGGGAAGCTGGGCGAACCCGGCGAGCGCGAGCCGCAGCCCGCGATAGGTCCAGGTGAACCGGAAGCGCCGGTCATCACTGGCGATCACCTGTGCGCCCACGAAGGTCTTGAGCGTTCCCGTGACCTCCGAGGTGAGGCCCTTGGGATCGACGGTCATCGAGCGGATGACGAAGGCTTGGGTGACGTCCGAGCCGCGCTGTTCGGCGACGATCTTCACCAGATCGGCCTTGAGCTGGCCGTGGCTGACAGGGTCTGCGAGCTTCAGAATCTCGCCCATCCAGTAGTCGAGGCCCTCGGGGCTGCGATTGAGCAGCACCAGCGCGGTATCGCGGGTCACAAGCTCGAGATAATCCGCATCGACCCCGGCGCTGCTCACCGTGAGTTCGCGCGGCACGGTCGGCAGCAGCACGACCTCGCGGTCTCGCGTTGCGGCAAGGCTGGTCGCCACGACCAGCGCAATCCCGAGCCCGGCACTGGTGAGCGCGAACAGATTGCGCTGGCGCAGCAGGGTCTGCTGGCGCTCATGGGAAATGTCGGCAAACATGATTGTCTCCCCTCAACCGGCAAGCAGGCGGCAGTGGGAAGGCGGCGTGGATTTGAGACCCAGTAATCCGGCCGGCAGATACCAATAGGCGGCATGGGCTACCCAGGAGCTGGCGCGTCCTGCTTTTGCCTTTCGCAGCGCGAACCAGGCGCCGAACGCAACAATGATGCCGATAAAGATATGCTGGCTGAGGATCCCCCAGGTGAAGGGGACAATCATTCCGGCAAACTCGTCGATGGTCCAGAAGCCGATAAGCTCCGGATCGTCAAGCCGCCGGGGAATAATGTAAGGGTCTGCCATCTGAGCGCCGCCTTCCCGTGGCCGCTACGTCAGATGACCGCGGTCACAACCGAGGTGACGATCGGCACGCCGGTGCCAACCCCGATGCCGACACCCACCGGCACAGCGACCTGGCCAAGCGAGAAGCGGCCCGAGGCAAGGCCGATGAGGCCGCCCGCAAGGCTGAGCACCGTGATGATCTTGCCGCCCGAGCCCTCAAGGAAGTTCGTGAACTGTGCGAGAGCCGGGTCGAAAGTCGTGTCGGCACCGGCATAGGCGGTACCTGCAGCGAGGCTGGCAATGAGCGCGGGGATGACAAAGGTCATCGCCCGCTTGGCTTTGGTAGCGCGCTGGCAGGACACGCCGGCACGTTGGAGGAGGGTGGGGGACTGCATTCGAGAACTCCATGCGGGAGGGTAGGGCAGCGTCCTTGCGTTCGCTGTGGGTTCTCTATGCGTCTAGGAAGTTGATGTAGGAAAGTTGGAAGGCGCCTGACGGCCCACAGGCGGACGCATAGGGACGCTGACAAGCGGCTACGTTGCCAAATCTATAACAAAACAGCAACTTTATAGCACTTTACTGTCGGTCCTTCGCAACATGACGGTCAGCAATTGACAACGAATCAAGCTCTGAGATCGATTCGCCTAGAACCGAGATGTTCGATATATGTTCTAAATTGTTTCCTACATGGACGGCGCGCGATAAGCCTGCGACTCACTTGCTCATCGACAGGAGTCGTCACCATGCATCAATCCGGCATCCCGACGAATGCGAGCCTCGCACGCGTTCTGACCCACGCCATCGAAACGGCCGACAAGCCGAAGCATCAGATCGCCAGTGAAGCAGGGATCCATCGTGTAACCCTCTTCAAGATCATGCGCGGCGAGCATGTCATCAGCATCGACAGGGCAGTGCGGATCTTCGAGATCTGCGGCGCCTGTCCTCACGTCGCCATCGTGTTGACGCTCGCCGGTGAAGAGGTGCTGGCCTGCGATTGGATGCGCCGTGACATGGGCGCATTCCTCGATGCATTCATAACCAGCCTGCCCGGGCAGCTCGATCGCACCCTCGGTCGCCGGATCGCCGACCTCAGACCACGATGGGCAGCCGGCACGTCGCAGCTCGTCGCCAAGCTGCTCGCCAAACACATCGATGATCTCGCCAATCGCGAGATCGGCATGACCCTCATCCGCTAAAGCCGTGGAGGCTTGGGACGGGCCTCACGCATTACTCAAAAGGACCGACAATGACTGCCAAGCCTCACAGCACTGCCGAAAGCACCGCCTGCACTGACACAAGGGAGCCTTCGATCACTATGCCATCCCGCCTGCTTCGTCTGCCTGAGGTCGTTGCAAGAGTGGGTCTGCGCCGCTCGACAATATACAAGCGCATGAGTGACGGGCGCTTCCCCAAGTGCCGCTCGCTGGGCGCCAAGTGCTCAGTCTGGGTCGAAGCGGAAATCGACGCCTGGATCGAAAATGTCGTGCGATCCGGAAACCAGGCCGACCATTAATGGATCGCGTGCCTCAATCTGCAGAGCAGTGCGTCAATTCAGACGCGCATCAAACAGGATTGCGAAACTGGCACCACCACCAAGGTTGGCGACCGTGCCCGTCAGCGTTGAGCCGCTGAATGCACTCCCGTATGGATCGCTCTCGTCCGGGCCAAGCGCGTCGTCATCTTCGCTGATCGTTGCGCTCATGCAGCTGGAACCGGTTCGAACGCTTCCCGCCACAAAGGTGAGTGAAACCGGCAGATTATCGATGACACTGACTTGCTCGACCGGCAATGTGCCCGGGTTGCTCACCTCGATGCAGTAGCGGATCGTGGCTCCGGGAATTGCCTTGGGATTGGTGCTGCCCGCCCCGTCGGCGAGCACGGTGGAGGTTTTGCTGACGACAAGGGGAACCAACCGCGCGTTGGTGTAAGTGCATTCCACCGCGACCTCGCCCGGCCCGACCGTCAGCCCATCCGACAAATTGGTATCAGCCGTGCCGGTGCAGGCCAGCGAAGCCTGGTAATTGCCTGCATTGCCTGGGGCCATGGCCTCAGCAAGCATCAGCGTGTCGCCAATGTTGACGGGCGTAGACGTGGGGTCGATATCAAGATCGCCCGCTGACCCCGCATCAGAGACAAGCGTGTCAAGGACCGCCGCATTGCGCGTCACCGTCACGATCGCACGATCGCCTGTCACCGCGTTTACCCACTGCTTGCGCAGGGTTAGCCGCGCATCATTGTCGGTGATGGTATGGGTGCTGGTCGTCTGGACGGCGGCGCCGCAGTCGGTGGTATGCGCAAGCGTATAGCCTGTGCCTGATGAGAGCGCATAGGTGATCGTTTCGCTGCCCTCGACATCTGCATCGTCGATAACCGCAATGCCAAGCGGGATCGGGCTGTTGAAATAGGTGCCCGCCGGGATGGTAACGGTAAAGGCCGCACCGCCGCTCGGGGTGGTATAATCTCTGCCGCGAACCGCGGTCCCGCCGGTGATCACGACATTGACATTGATCGGGTTCGGCGTGCTCCCGGTAATCAGCAAGGTCGCGCCAGGCAGGGCCGGGTTGGCCTCGAGGCCTGTCGTCGAAGACGCCGCAAGCTGGACAAAGGGCCGCAGGTTCAGCCGGATCGCATCGAGAAAATTGCCCAACGATCCCGGATCACTGGTGGTGAACTGCACGCGCTGAAGGCCAGAGGGCCCGCTGTAGGTTGTCGACCCATTGTTCACGTTCCAGACGGGATTGCTCGTCCGTGAGGCCTGGGTTGCAAGGGACTGCAGCACAGCGCCCGCGCTGTTTGCGACCTGAAATCGCACCGTCTGCGTCGAAGGACCGCCCGACCTTGCGCGGTGTGCAAAGGTCCAGCTGATGGGCTCCCCGGTGATGAGGCAGATATTCTGGAAAAAGGTGCCGTTCCGATTGGCGTTCATCTCGGCAAAAACATTGCCTTCAAAAGCCGGCACGCCGTTGAAGCGGGAATCCCATAACTCGATTTCAGCGGTTGTCGTCTCCCAGCCGGGGACCTGATCGCTGGGAAGGATCTGAAAAGATGGCGCGCCCGGGCCAGCCGGATCATTGGCTTCGAACGAGGGGTTCTCAAGTGAGCGAAGCTGAGCAAGGGCAGGATTATGCGCCAACAGCACCAGAACCGCGGCGCACAGCCTGCCGGCATTCCCCGGCACAGGATAATGTCTCAATCGTCCAGCAAGCGTCAACTTCGGCTCCGTCTCCCGCGGGCCGGCAAGCGGCGAGCCTTTGCGCGCAGAGCGAGCAGCTGATTAAGGGATTTTAGCTAACGCACCGTTAACCTAACTTTCCCTTGAGCAATCTTTCGCCCATGCACCTTGAGCAGCTCCTTCCGCCGCAAAAGATCATGATGCATCCGCATGACCTTGAGGCGAGGCAGAATCACAGGAGGGATTGGTGGACATCGCTGGGCTGCTGCCGGCAGAGCGGACCTCTTCCAGCGCTTGGGGCTGTGCCCGGGACTTGCCGTCCTGATCGCCGCTTCAGGGGGGATTTGAAGGGGCTAGGCCGCACCTATAAATTTGCCAAGGTCGTACGCCCATTCGCCTCCAAAGCGAAGGGCCGCATAGATTCCGATGAGCAAAAAGCCGGCATAAACCAGCCCTTTGAGGCGATCGGCTTTGGCTTTCCGTTCCATCTCCAAACCACGCTCCTTGTGCTACCAGCTCGTATGGCTATCATCGCGCGATAACGACAACAACCGCATCCTATCAGGAAGTGCCGTCGTTCGCAGAAACCTCGCGAAAAACTGCCATCCGGCTGTTGGGGAAGCCTTGCTGTCAGTCGCCGGCTAGACCTGCTCAATACGCCCTCTGGCCGTGGCAAGCGCGCCCTTGGCCTCGATCAGCGTCGCGCAATCGCCCAGCAGGGTCGGTGGCATGTTCACAAAGACATTTTCATAATCCCCGGGCCTGATGCGGTAGGTTTCGTGATAGACACCGACTGTCCCGTCATTGCCGACCTTGCGATTGAAATCGGCCCAAGCCGGAAGGTGCTGAAGATCCCTCGCCTTGGAATAGGCATCGAGATCCTCGAAAGAGCGCCAATACTGGATCAGAACGATGGTGCGTCCGAACCAGGTCTTGCCGCCAAGAAAGCCCCGTTCAGGCTGGAGCGATAGCTCGCGGATCATCCGTGCCATCGCCAGGATCAGTGGCAGCCAGCGGTGCACCATCCACCAGCGGTTGATCCGCATCCCGATGATGAACACCACGAAGCCTTCCTCGGCTTGGGCCGTCCAGCGGCCCTGCATTACACCCGTCATTGCGATCCCTCCTGCGCTTATGTGCCCGACATGTCCCTGCCCACTGCCGCTCGGACCCTCTGCAAGGCGAACGCGACACAGGCCATGCCCATTGCGAGATTATCTGAGGCCAGGTCGTCGTTGTCGGCGGGCTGGGCAGCGCCGCAGCGCGATCGGTGCAGGTCCGCCGGACGATTTCGGCAAGCACGTGATCGCCGCTGGCAAAGCAGCGCCAGGCGGCATCATGCAAGACCCGGATCGGGCGGCCTGCTTCACGCAGCGACAGCCTTTGAACCCGGGTTGAGCTGACGTTCGCCAGCGCCTCACTCAGGCATCCCTTGCGAAGATCCGCACCGGTCATGGCGTGGTCGCAAATCATCACTTTGCGAGCGCGATCGTAAGGGACAGGCTCTTGCCCCCTTCGAGCGTAAAGGCAGCTTCGTGAAAGCGCGGCGGCCGCATCACGTGGCGGATGTTGTTCGAGACGCCCCAAGGCTGGCGCGGGCGCCCGAGAAAGTCGCGGGTGATGTCGGCCTGACCTTCAGGCAACAGGGCCACCACCAGCGCGTAATTGCCTGGCGCAAGTCCGCGAAACACACAGGCGGCAGCGCCTGCTGCGCGCTTGGTCCGATCCTCTCCTGCCGTGCCCCTACCAAACGGGAAGTTGCGCGGGCTGTTGTAGAGACGGCACGCGACATCGCCCTTTTGTCCTTCAACGCCCGATACCATCACGATCACATCTTCGCTCGCAGCCTGTGTGGCCAACAGGGCGGTGCTCAGGGCAGCAGCGGCATTCAGGAACGAGCGCAGCATAGTCGGTTCTCGCGTGTTGACACTGTCAATTGGTGGGTTAAAATGTTGACAGTGTCAACCTTCTTTTCCGGCGTCCATGTCCATGAACCACGGGAATAAAACCTCAGAAGTCACCCGCGCGGACATTACCTGCCGTGTGGCCTCAGCGCATGACAGGCAGGCCGTTATTGCCACGCTGGCTGAAGCCTTCGCGCATGAGCCTGCCTTTTCCTTCATCCTCC